>JADJWV010000002.1:300000-470000 GCA_016716185.1 Saprospiraceae bacterium
GTTTAATACCCTCGTAGATTCACAGTCCAGAAGTCAGAAACGGACTTTCAGAGGTTCCCACAAGCAGAATTACAAAAACAAAAAAGGAAGTGGGGGAAATAAACACAGAAATAACAACAACAACAGAAGACGCGGTTGATTATAAAATTCCCGTGTTCATCAGATATGCTCACTGATCAACAACAACAGCTGATACGCGAAGCTGCGCGTTCTTGTGTAGAAATTGAACGTGCTGTACTGGATCAGTTACTGCTAAGCCTGGATGATGAATTTATAAAAGTTATTGAAGCACTTTTTAACATGAAAGGCAGAGTAGTAATCACGGGTATCGGGAAAAGTGCCATCATCGGACAAAAAATTGTAGCAACTTTAAATTCTACCGGCACGCCTGCATTATTTATGCATGCAGCTGATGCCATTCATGGCGACCTGGGTATGGTCAAAAAAGAAGATGTCGTTTGGTGCATATCTAAAAGTGGGGAGACACAGGAAATTAAAGTTCTGATTCCATTATTGAAATCTTTGGGATCTCAATTCATTGGGATGGTTGCCCATAAAAATTCGACTTTAGGAAAGCATGCAGATTTTATTTTACATACGCCCGTTCCGCATGAAGCCGAACCCAATAATCTGGCTCCCACCGCAAGCACTACTGCACAGGTTGCATTAGGGGATGCTGTAGCTGTTGCATTATTGGCCCTAAGGGGCTTTACACCGGAAGACTTTGCAGTACTTCACCCAGGAGGATCTTTAGGCAAACAACTTTATTTACGGGTGAGCCATATGATCCCTTTGCATGGGAAACCCCTTGTTGAACCCGATACAAAACTCAAAGACGTCATCCTTGAAATGACCACAAAAAGATTGGGTGTTACTGCTGTTTTAGATAGTGCTGGAAAAATAATTGGGATTATCACGGATGGAGACCTCCGAAGAATGCTCCAGAAAAGTACGGATATCAGCAATATATGCGCAAAGGACATCATGAGCATGCAGCCAAAAACAATTGAGGCAGATGCTTTGGCAGTTGATGCATTTCGGATAATGCGCGAAAACAATATATCGCAACTGTTGGTGATCAACAATGATTGCTATGCCGGTGTTGTTCATATCCACGACTTGATCAAGGAAGGAATAATTTAATAAAGACATGTTTTTCCCCATAGGCGATGACAATGTAAAAGGCGGGAGTAAACCCTTGTTTTCCTACAGCCTTATTCTGATGAATGTCCTGGTATTCCTGTATGAAATTAGTTTGCAACATTACGAAGCAGAAACTTTTGTCATCGAATTCGGAAACATTCCATTAGAGTTGCTTTCAGGGATAGATTTGTTCACTGTATTTACTTCCATGTTCCTTCACGGAGGATGGATGCACCTCATCGGGAATATGCTTTTCCTTTGGGTGTTTGCCGACAATGTGGAAGCCATTATCGGAACCTTCAATTTTATATTGTTCTATATTTTGGGAGGAATAGCCGCTACTTTGATCCATGCTTTGTTTAATCCGATCAGTGAAATTCCCGTCGTAGGAGCCAGTGGAGCCATATCAGCAGTCATGGGTGCTTACCTCATTATGTTTCCAGCGTCGCGCATCCGCGTATTTATACTTTTTCTTTTTACTTCGGCTTCTGTACCAGCTTTGCTTTTTCTAGGATTCTGGATCTTGCAGCAAATGATTGCCGGATTCGGAACACTCGGACTTGGAACTGAAGAACAAGGCGGTGTTGCCTGGTGGGCTCATATCGGAGGATTTATTTTTGGGATCATCTGCGGTTTTATTGCAAGAAAAAATTACTCTGGCCGATACAAATATGTAGATGATTGATGTTAGTCCGTTTTAATGAATGAATTTTCGACCTCCCGATATAATGTCCATGATTATTTCTATTATAATATGCAATTTCATTTTATCGGGACGACCTTTCGATCTTTCGACCTTTCGACCATCACTCCTCGCTTTCAGCTTTATGCTTTCAGCTTCTCGCTTCCCGCTTTCAGCTTCCCGCTTTCAGCTTCTCGCTTTAAGCTTCTTATCCATGCCCACGAAATCAAGGTTCCAAACACATAGAGACTGCATCCGATTTGTGTTCCCAAGGTATATTCTACCAGAAAAGAAGTCAACAGGATCAATTGTACTGAAAAAACAAGCGGATGTTGAAACCAGGCTTTTTGAAAAGCACTGTGCCAGATAATTGATAAAAGGCTCAATAAGCCAAATATACCCGTAAATGCCCAGGTAAATATGAATTGGTTATGTGGTAATTTAAAATCAGGATGGTTCAGACATTCCTGATAGACATTGGCAGTTGCAGTATTCAAATCTCCCATCCCAAATCCAAAAAATGTTTCCTGCTTGATCATTTCAATCCCCATAACAATAGAAACCCATCGTTCGATATCGGAATAATTCAACCATTTTCCACGGCTGAATTCGCCAATTTGCCACCAACTGTAATAGAATTTTTGTTGAAGGCTTGGAAATATTTGAAAGCACATCAACATCACAACAATCAGGAGTGCAAGGGTTATAAACTTCGATTTCCAGTTCCATTTTGGAATCCCGAAAAGAATATATGCAAATAGGGCCATGTACATGGCGATCAATCCCGTTTTTGCGCTAAGCAAATGGTTAAAAGCGAAAAAATAAAGAAAGAGAATAAATATGGCGGCGTTATTGATTTTACTTTTTGAGTTTCCAATAAAAAATGCATGAAGACAAATCAACGATGAAATGGCAATCATCATGCTGTAACGAATGTGCGAAATATGGGTGACAAATGGTTTTCCTTTCAGCAGTTGTAAATTGTAGGTTTCAGAATGCCGAAAATAATCTGCAAGGATGAAAATCGAACTGCCAAAGCAGCTCAGGATAAAAATGAAAAGCACCCATCTGATAATCCAATTATTCAAATAGGGATGTAAAAGAAATACAAATGGTAACAGCAGGAAGGGGAGCATCATCCTGCTGAACCAAATCCAGTCTTTTAATTGGTCCGACCAATAAATACTCATCACATGTGCAGAGAAAAACAAGATCATAGATAACAGCAATGGTTCCTTAAAAACCTTTCCCAGATCTACCTTCCAGGTTGAGTTTAGGCTGGGTACAAATTTTGATCCGGTGTGTATGAAAGGGATCAACAAGCTGAGTATAATAACGCTATTTGAAACAAGAAATACCGACCAGCTGATACCCCAGGCAAACAGACTCAAGCCTACGAAAAAGATCCAATGACAGAGCTTCCAGTCAGCCGTATTTATTCTCCAATCAGACATTAGTAGCTTCATTACTTAAAATACCAGAGTTTGAGGTTTAACTTTGCCGCGAAAAATAATAAAAATGTCGTCAGACAGGTTTGCAGAAGTAGAACGTTTGATCGAAGAAATAAATTCTTTCGAAATTCAGGATACGGCTTCGATGGAAGCGTTCAGACTGCTTTATTTGGGAACTAAGAACAAGATCAAACCCCTTTTTTCATCATTGGGGCAGATAGAGAATGACAGAAAACGAGAGTTCGGGCAACTTCTGAATCGAGCCAAGACCCTGGCAGAGGAAAAATTTGAGCAATCTCAGCAAAGCCTGTCCGGCTCTACAGTTCAAAATTTGGAAATTCCGGATCTGAGTCTTCCGCCGGTTCAATTGAATAAAGGCAGGAGACATCCGATTTCACAAGCCATGGACAGAATTGTAGAAATATTTTCGAAAATTGGTTTTGAGGTGGTCGAGGATAGGGAGATTGAGGATGATTGGCATAATTTCTCTGCCTTAAATACCCCTGAAGACCATCCGGCTCGCGATATGCAGGATACATATTACCTGAAAGATTTCGGTGGATTGCTTTTGCGTACACACACCTCCTCGGTTCAATCCAGGTTCATGAGTCAGAATAAACCTCCCATACGCATCCTTGCTCCTGGACGGGTATATCGCAATGAAACTATTTCTGCCCGGTCTCATTGTCAATTTCATCAGGTCGAAGGTTTGTACATCGATAAAAGAATTTCAATGGCCGACCTGAAACAAACCCTGCTTTTTTATGCCCGCGAAATGTACGGTCCGGATGTGCAAATGAGACTCAGACCCTCGTATTTTCCTTTCACTGAGCCTTCTGCGGAAATGGATATTTACTGGGGGCTGAAAGACGAAACCGATTACCGGATCACTAAAGGCACCGGATGGTTGGAAATTCTCGGGTGTGGAATGGTAGATCCTGCAGTACTTGAAAATTGCGGAATTGATCCGCAGATATATTCTGGCTTTGCTTTTGGTATGGGCATTGAACGGCAGGCGATGTTGCAACATAAAATCCCCGACATCCGGTATTTCTTTGAAAACGATACCAGATTTTTAAACCAGTTTTAAATAATTTGGAAGCAGATCTGTCATGAAAAAAGCTACGCTGGCCAAAGGAACAAGAGATTTTCTGCCACTACAATCCAGGAGGAGGAAATTTATTTTTGAGACCATAGAAAAGCATTTTGTGCTGTATGGTTACCAGCCTCTTGAAACACCGGCCATGGAAAATCTGGAAACACTCATGGGTAAATATGGCGACGAGGGCGATAAACTTTTATTTAAAATTTTGAACAGTGGTGATTTTCTCAAATCAGTCGACGAAGAATCTCTAAGCTCAAAGGATGTCAATAAACTCGCGAACACAATCTGCGAAAAAGGTTTGCGGTACGATTTGACTGTACCTTTTGCAAGAGTGGTTGCCATGAATCAAAATGAAATTCATTTTCCTTTTAAGCGATATCAGATCCAGCCGGTCTGGAGGGCAGACAGGCCACAACGTGGGAGATACCGTGAATTTTATCAGTGCGATGCCGATGTAGTTGGATCCCGATCCTTGCTCTACGAAGCCGAACTGATTCAGATTTACGATAAGGTCTTTGCAGAGTTAGGGATACCGGTCAACATCCATTTGAATCATAGGAGCATTCTGGAGGGTATTGCAATGGAAGCCGGTATTCCGGAGAAGTTTATGGAAATGACAATTGAGATTGATAAATTGGACAAAACCGGACCCGAAGCTTTGTTTAATGCACTAAAAGGAATGGGAGCAAGCCAGGCAAAATGCGAATGGATCCTGTCTGTGCTCAATAATAAAAATCTCGATGATCTTTGTTGCAATGAAGTTGCAGACAAGGGAGTTTCGGAAATTAAAGAAGTCTTGGAATTTAATAAAAATTACAAGGGGCATAACGCATTAGTATTTGATCCTGCTTTAGCCCGGGGTTTAAGCTATTATACAGGTTGTATTTTTGAAGTAAAGCCCAATAACTTTCAAATGGGAAGTTTGGGTGGTGGAGGGAGGTATGACGATCTCACAGCAGTTTTTGGATTGAAAGGAGTATCCGGTGTCGGAATTTCATTTGGGGCTGACCGCATTTACGACGTTTTGTCTGAATTGAATTTATTTCCATCCAGGTTGGGTAAAGAGCCTATGGCCTTATTTTGTGCATTGGATCAGGAATCCTTGCAATGTGCATTTGAGCAAGCGGGGATATTGAGAACTGCTGGTATACCCGTAGAAGTTTTTCCCGAGGCCCAGAAGCTCAAGAAACAATTTCAACATGCCGAAAAACTAGCAGTCCCTTATGTTATAATTATTGGAGAAGAGGAAGTGAAAATGCAATCGGTAAACCTGAAAAATCAGTCCAATGGCGAGCAATCCGTCCTTAAATTTTCAGAACTCATTGAGTTTTTTGTTAAAATGCTGTAAAAATCCCTCCTGGATATAAGAAAACCAGAAAGTTCTACGCTATTAGCGGACAGACTTAAATACATATTAAAAAATATCTTTATATGTATTAACATTGTATTTAGGCTGTTAACTTTTTATTTTAAGCTTATATCCGTATCTTTGTGATCCTTCAGATTTTAGATATAACTTTTTTGGCATATATTTAGGGAAGTTTTCTAAAGCTGAGGAAAGAGAATTGGTATAATCCTTTTCGATCCATGAACAACATGAAATCCATTTTCAGTATTCTCATTGTCGTCGCATATTTCCAACATGCGTCATCCAATTCTGGAGTGGTTTCTTTATTTTCCATCGGTAACTTAAATAACAATCCTGCTGTTTTAGAAGACCTGATCATTACCAGGCTTGAAACGATGCAATGTCTGGTTGATCCCAGGACCGACGATGATGTCATTGACCAGGTAAAAAGATTTGTTGGAAGAAACCGCAGCAGGGCTCTCGAATTGTTGCATCGAACAGAAACGTATTTTCCACTTATTGATAAAATTCTTGCTGAATACGGACTGCCTAATGAGTTGAAGTATCTTACGATCGTAGAATCTTCATTGGTGATCAATGCAAAATCATATGCAGGTGCCGCCGGGCTTTGGCAATTGATGCCTTCAACAGCCAGAATTTTAAATCTCAGGGTGGATGATAAAATTGACCAAAGGTTGGATCCGGTTTTATCTACCCACGCAGCTGCCAAATATTTTAAGACTTTGTATGGGATGTTCAATGATTGGTCATTGGTACTTGCTGCTTACAATTGCGGAGAATATAAGGTCAAGAGGTTGATGCAGAATTCAAATAAAAAGGACTTTTGGAGTTTGCGCAGCAGCTTACCGCGTCAAACTCAATTGTTTATTCCGGCTTTTATTGGAGCTACCTATTTTATAGAGTTTTCTGAGGAGCATGAAATGATCATTGATGAAGAGCATGTTGAATCGAAAAGGCTCACCTTCGCAAAAATTTTTAAGGAAGTCCGTTTAAAGGACCTTTATAAGAAAACAGCGATTACATCAGAAGTATTTAAATTATACAATCCGGGATATAAAAGGGCTCTCATCCCCGCGAATGTAAAAGGTTATTATGTCAGCTTACCGGATAGTCTGATGGTAGAGTTTATTGATTTTTATACGTATAGCAATCATAGCAATAAATCCATGAGCGATGTTCAACCGCTTTTGGAGGCATCTTCATTATCCGACGCTCAAATCATTTCTTTTTGCAGACCTCAAATTAACTATCCCGATAATATTGGTATTGTACAGGTTAATGAGCATAGCGTCGATTATAATTTCGAGCTAAAATCTATCGACGAAATTCCAATTCCGGCCATCGAAGAACAACCTGCATATGTTTATCATATCGTTGCAGCAAGAGAGTCTCTCTACGCTATTGCAGAATACCATCAGGTCGATTTAGAAGACCTCATCAGTTGGAATGAAATAAAGCAACCAAATGCATTACTTACCGGCACCGTTCTTAAAATTCAGGTCGTACGTCAACCGCTTATAGTAAGCAATCCTTAAACAATTTGTCGTCTGGGCTCGAAGAAAATTAAGAAGCATATAAGCTCTCCATAGGTATAGTGCCGCTTCCATTTTTTGTACGAAGCCAATAACCATTTATGAAGTAATGAATTTCAAATGAACAACGGATAGCCGGATGAACTGAATTCAGTTTTGACCTTATACAATCAAAAAAAAGAGGACCATACCCTCAGTATGATCCCCTCTTTTCAACTAATCCCCGTAATTGTTTAAAAAGACGATTTAAGCTATTTCAATTGTTTTGTTGGATTTCTGCTCTACCACAGATTTAGGAATTGAAATATTCAGAATTCCGTTTTCGTATTTGGCTACGATGGCATCGAATTGAACATCCTTGGGTAATTCCAGAGATCTTTTAAAACTTTGGTAACTGAATTCCCTTCTGCGATAATTGTCCTTTTCCTCATTCTTTTCTTCTCTCTTTTCAGCGGAGATCGTTAATAAATTGTTCTCCATCTGTATTTTAAAATCGCCTTTTTCTAAACCCGGCGCTGCAAGCTCGAGCCTGAATTCTTTTTCGAGTTCGAGGATGTTCATAGCCGGAGTTTGGTTGCGAAACATGGATCCACCGTTTAGTTCACCAAGATTTCTTGAAAACAAATCGTCTACGATTTGAACGAAAGGAGCAAGAGCATTGAAATTGTTTCTCATATGATTAAAATTTTATGGTTAAATAATTATTTTACTTCAATTGAAATTTTTGAAATGGGCTTTTTTGCAATTTTAATGTAAAGCACACCTTGGTCGAATTTTGCATCAATGGTTTGCATGTCTAAAGCATCTCCAATTTTGAATTCCGATTTAAATTTCCGGTCCGCGAATTCGCGATGTTTAAAGGTCATCCCTTCCCTGGACATTTTTCGTTCTGCAGTTACAGTCACCATATTTTCTTCGATATGTAACTTGACATTTTCTTTTAAAACTCCTGGAAGTGATATTTCAATTACCAATTCATTTTCCAAAACGCGCTGATTCATCAGGGGCACATGAAAATATTCACGGTTAACCGGTGAATTTATTCCAGATTTTGCTGTGGTTTTACAGCTTTTGGGGGAGCAGGCATAAAAATTTGTGTACATCATTTTTAATATATTTTATAAACTGCTGGGATCAATTGTTGTACCAGCTGAGAAAAAATAATAATTTGTCACAATTCTTTAAATAATATATGCCATAATGACAATATATTACAAAATAAGATGACAATTTGACATTAAATAAATTTACCTAATTCCAACTTGGCTTAAATTTGTATTCAAGAAATTATTTCGCATGAAGATTCTTCCTAAACTTCCCATCTTGGCATTGGTGCTTTTGATCAGTTTTCAAAACGATGCATTCGCACAAGCTACCGGATTTGGCTTAAAAGCGGGACCTTCTATGGGCTTTCAAAAGTGGGGCGGAGGAAACCAATTGGACCCTTTATGGAGATGGCATGTCGCTGCATTTTTGGATTCTGAAAGCTCCGACGGTAAAAATATTTTATATGGACACCTTGGTTATCATGTCAAAGGGGCTGCCATCCGATTCAATGCCATTTACGATATTAATGGCAACCGATATCCCGGTGCAAGTTTTGCAATGGAGTTCCACAATCTTTCTTTTGAATTGGGCATGAAAAGATTTTTAAAAATGAAACGATGGAAACCATTTTATGCAGTTGGCCTCCGCGGAGAATATACCCTGAGTACCAAGTTTGAAGTTTATCCCGAATTGCAGGAATGGACCAAAAAATGGAATTACGGGGTAAGCTTAAGACTGGGTACCGAGTATGCAGCTAAAAAACTGGTTCATTATGGACTTGAACTCAACATAGCTCCCGATCTTTCCAAACAAGTCTATGTCCCAGCTGCCATCAGAAGAATTGATCCCTGGACCGGGCAGGTCATTCCCGGTTACGAACAATCAACAGTGAACACAACCATTGAATTGAGCTTTTACGTAAGATTTAAAAGGATCATCATTTACGAAGACGAATAAGGTGTAGGGTCCTCTGGGGGGCCGCTTTTAGAGCTTTCGACCACTAGTTTGTATAGGTATAAAAAAAAAATGGAGCCCAAACGGACTCCATTTTTTCTTATGAGCTTAAGATGCTTTTTACTTCTTCCAGGGAAGTTCAAGGACTTTTCTGGCTGCCAGGGTACCACAGAAATTTCCACTGTCGTAATCCATTCTAAAATGCACGCCAAGAGGCAAGCGGCTGTATGCATTTTCATTTGCGAGATCGCGGAGTGTATTAAAAGATCTTGCCCTTCCTAGAAAATCGGTTCTGTTGGCATGACAATTATCTGTAAAAGGATAACTTCCACCTACGAAGGCTTCGAGTACCGCAACACCGGCAAAACCAAAGGTTGAATGACCTGAAGGATATCCGGGAAATGGTGGCGTAAAGCCTAACCAGGGAACAGTCCAGTTGGGGTCGATAACTCTATGAATATAACTGATGGGTCTCTCCACGTTATATTTGTATTTGTTGTACCAGGAAATCACAGCAGCTTCATTGAGTGCTATACCCAACTGCGCATAGAGTACACAAGTTTTTTCTAGATCCATAGTTTCATTTTCTACGATCTGGTCAGCAATTGCAACCAATCTCGTCGGCGGACTGAAAGTCCAACCAACGCGGTCATCGCTCCAGAATTCTGCCATATGTTCCAAATCACCATTGGGCTCATTTCTAGCGAGATTGGAGAGGATATAACACTCCTTCGCATGCAGGTAATAAATGGAGCCTGTATCTGCACTGCATGGGAATGGCGCTACCAGAGCATCCATATCGCTTTGGTTTATGGCAAATCTTCTTACTTTTCCCCATTGTGGATAAAGTGCTCTGTCTGTAACAGTGAGGGGGTCTGTAGGAACCCATTCACATCCTTGAGCGTTGACGGGATCCGGATACGGGTTTAAATGGGCGTTGTGTCCTATTGGATCGGTAATCGCAAATCTCCAAATTGCAGCAGCAACTTCTTTGCCATAAGCCTCAGAATTAATGAGGATGGTTTCAACTGCATATTTTCTATAAATGGACCGGAGTTCTACTTCCTTGTTCTTTATCAAATTCATAAACTGGCGGTGATCTAAATCATTTCCACTCTTGTCTTTAAATTTGACATTTTCAAAAAATTTGTTCATCAGATATCCATAGGATGCATTGATTACCGCTGGCCAATACAAATTCTTTTGAACTTCCGGCAAATCGTTAATCCCTAATCTGTATCGTAACGACTGGTATTCGGGCATTCCTCCTAAACAGGCTTCGTATGCACTGAGGCCCAGGTAAGCTAATGCCCTCGGAGCAGGACCAGGTCTGAAAAAGGAAGCATATCGCTCTACCTCCATAAAAACATTGTTCCACTCGTGGTAAACTTCGCTATCCTGAGATTTTAGCAATTGATTGCCTTCTTCGACGACCTCAGATTTATTACAGGAAGCAAATGTCAGCAAAACAAATGAAAAGCTGATCAGCAGCTTGTTCATGAGACTTTTCATATAAATCAACCTTTAGTTAAGTTATGTAAGTTTAAGTTTGTTTGGATATCGTTTAAAATCAGAGCGAAATTACACTTAAATTTATAAATCGTCCGGAAATTGCAATTTTCCAATCGAACATTGACAAATATTCAAAAGATAAAATGTATGTAAATATTTTTAAATAAATATTTTATACATAGAAAAAATACTACATATGATTTTTACAACCATGCCGGACGATTTTTAATATATTTTTTTCTAGGTATTTGGAATGTCTTCTTTTTTGAATTTGTAGAGATTTCCCGCTTCAATTTCTTTGTATTTCTGAACCTGCTCCAGAGCATCGGGTACCACATCGCTGCAAATTACGATCAGCGAACCTTCGGTTGCACTTTCAATAGCATGAGCAATTGCATCGCTCTCTTTCTTAATCACCGTTAGCTTCGTCTCTTTTCCTGCTTTTTGGATACCTGCTGTGAGCATATCGATAATCTCTTTATCTGACTTTCCTCTCAGATTTTTGTCCTGCCTGATGATGATCTCATCAAACATTTCAGCGGCAACCTTTCCGATTCCTTCGTTGTCTTCCTGTCTTCGGTCCCCTATACCTGCAATGATTCCAATTTTAGTATGGGCGTCAATTTTATCCACGAAGTTTTTCAAAGCTTGCAAGCCTGCCGGATTGTGTGCATAATCGAGCATTACTGTAAAGTTTTTAAACTCGAACATGTTGAGCCTGCCGGGAGTTTGAGCCGGAGAAGGAATGAAAGTTTCGAGAGCCGTCTTAATATCATCCAATTCAAATCCATGTAAATATCCGGTCAACACGGCAGGCAATATATTTTGGATCATGAAACTTGCCCGTCCGCCATAGGTCAGTGGTACGTTTACAGCTTTAACCACACGGAGTTTCCATTCTCCTTTACAGATGGTTATAAATCCATTTTCATAAAGTGCACAGATCCCATTGTTTTTCATGTGTTTTTTAACTCTGGGATTGTTTTCATCCATGGAAAATAATGCTATTTTTCCTTTGTGTAATTCCCGCATGGCATAAACAAGATCGTCGTCTGCATTTAGAATAGCATAGCCATCGGGAAGTATGGATTCGACTACCACAGACTTGACTTTTGCAAGTTGTTCCAAGGTATGAATTCCTTTCAAACCCAAATGATCTGGTGCTACATTGGTGACAATGGCAACGTTGCAATTTTTAAAACCGAGTCCGGCTCTTAGGATTCCTCCTCTGGCTGTTTCAAAAACTGCAAAATTTACGGTAGGATCCTTCAATACGAATTCAGCGCTGCCGGGACCGCTGCAATCTCCTTTCATCATCAAATGATTCTGAATGTATATTCCATCAGTGGTGGTATAACCAACGGTATAACCCATCATTTTTACCATATGGGCAATCAGTCTGGTTGTCGTTGTTTTACCATTGGTTCCGGTGATGGCAACAATTGGGATCCTGCTGTTTTTTCCGGGAGGATAAAGCATGTCGATAACAGGTGCAGCAACATTTCTGGGCAGCCCTTCAGCGGGAGCCAGGTGCATTCTGAATCCGGGTCCGGCATTCACTTCAATTACGGCACCACCGGTCTCTGAAACGGGCTTGCTGATATCGCGGGTCAGGAAATCAATGCCACAAATATCAAGGCCTACTATTCTTGAAATCCGCTCTGCCATAAATATAGTACCCGGATGAACAATATCTGTGACATCGATGCTTGTCCCTCCGGTTGACAAATTCGCGGTATCTTTTACGACCAGAATCTCACCTTTATCGAGTATCGTATCCAGGCTGTAATTTTTTAGTTCGATGAGTTTACGGGTAATATCGTCGATGTTGATATAAGTCAGTACTTTTTCATGGCCAAATCCTCTTCTGGGGTCTGCATTTGTTTGATCAATCAACTGTTGAATACTTGATTTTCCGTCGCCAATCACCCTTGCAGCCAGCCTTTTTGCCGCAGCTACCAATTTGTGATTGATCACCAATAACCTGTAGTCATCGCCAATAATATATTGCTCTATGATTACCGAGTTGGAAATTCGCTTTGCAGAATGAAAAGCTTCTAAAGCCTGATCCCAATTGACGACATTGGTAGTAACTCCCCGGCCATGATTTCCATCAATAGGTTTAATGGCCAACGGATACTTCAAATATTCGACAGCTTCTTTGAGTCCTGCTTCCGTGCGAACAATTTCACCTTTTGGAACGGGAATTTCTGCCTGACTGAGCAAGTATTTGGTGTCCTCTTTGTCACCGGCAATATCGACTCCAATAGAAGAGGTGTTGCTGGTTACCGTAGCCTGTATTCTTTTCTGATTATACCCATAACCCAATTGACAAAGGCTGTATTTATTGAGTCGGATCCATGGAATTCCCCTTGCTACGGCTTCGTCTATGATGCTCGCCGTACTGGGTCCAAGCCTTTCCGATTCCCTTAACTCCCTCATTTCCTGGATATCCGCAGCAAGGTCGTATTCCTGGTTATCGATGATCGCCTGAGCAATGCGAACGGCAGCTTTCGCTGCATAAACGCCCACTTTTTCTTCGAGGTAATCAAAGACCACGTGATAAACACCATCCTCACCATAAGTCCTGGTTCTTCCAAATCCAACCTCCATTCCGGCCAAACTTTGAATTTCAAGCGCAATGTGTTCGACGACGTGTCCCATCCAGGTCCCTTCCGTAATTCGGAGAAAAAATCCTCCGGGTTCGCCAACCGAACACCGGTGTTCATACATCCCAGGTAAAAGGGCTTTCAACCGGTCCAGAAAACCTTCAATGGTGTTGGTGGGGCGCTGTTCCAATTCTTCCAGGTCAAGCACCATTACAATGAGCTTATGCCGTCTTACAGACCAGTAATTCGGACCCCGCATTACATTGATTTCCCTAATACGCATTTGTCTAAAATTATGGCTTTAAGGTAATAATTTTGTGTTATTCTTTGTATTACTTATACATTTGTGCCCATTCAGAAAGCGTTTGGCATGGATTATAAAGGAACACTTATTCCGGTGGGGGGGAATGAAGATAAGGGTACCGGGCTCAATGAAATGTACACGATGGATTTTATTGAACAGGGAATTTTATCCAGAATTTTAAAAGAAAGTGGAGGTAAAGATGCCCGGGTCGTGGTCATCACGAGTGCTTCTTCCATTCCTGTGGAGGTAGGCGATAATTATTGTAAGGCGTTCAGTGCTCTGGGATGTGATCAAGTGAACATTATCGACATTCGCAGGCGAAGTGAGGCGCAGTCCAAGGCTTATTATAAAGCAATAGAAGAGGCGGATTGTGTCATGTTTTCCGGTGGAGACCAATCGAAAATAACGAAATACCTGGCGAATACCAGTATCCACGAGTTACTCCATTTAAAATTGAAAAGAGAATCATTTGTGTTGGCTGGAACAAGTGCCGGGGCTATGGCCATGTCACTGCAGATGATATCCGGTGGCAGTACCTCCGATTCCATGCAAAAGGGAAATGTCCGCATGGCACTGGGAATGGGCTTTCTGGAACAAGGTATCATCGATACCCATTTTATTCAAAGAGGAAGATTCGGCAGATTGGCAGAAGCTGTCGCCAGGTTTCCTCAAATATTGGGAATAGGCCTCGCTGAAGATACCGGTATCGTTATTAAGAAAGGAAATTTGTGCGAGGTGATTGGATCGGGCATGGTAATCCTCTTTGATGCCAGGCAATTGAGTCATAACCGATACGAGGACTTGGAACCGGGAACACCCATGTCTCTTTCAAATTTAACGACGCATATTCTTGCAAACGGCGATAAGTTTAACATCAGAGAACGAAGTTTAAAGATCCTTCCCCTGAACGTCGCTATTTCGAATTAGATAGAAATTTTTTAAAATTTTTTAGGAGTCCCATGTAAACAGATACAAAAATGTTAATATATAATTGTTTTGAAACCTTGTATTTAGTCGCAATTAAATCATTCAATTAATTTAAGATAAATAAATCTTAATTAACCATCAGAAAATTTTTGTGATTGTACCCCCTCTGAATTCAAAAAAACCCCTAACTTTGTTTCTGGCACTTTAATAAGTTACTGATTTTTAATCCCTGATAATTGGTCCTTGTGAGTATGAAATATCCCTCCGTATCATTTGTATTGTTACTGATTAGTATAGTATTTATTCAGTGCAGCCGCGAAGAAGTAATCCAGGATTATTCCCTTGATGACAAGTTGACAAAACTGCTGGAATCCAATTCTGCTTCTGGAGATATCCGGGATTTTGTATTGGTAGATGGGGAAAATTTATCTGAAATTCCTAATCAGGATCCCAAGAATCCTCTGAATCCTACTAAAATTCAACTGGGCAAAATGTTGTTTCACGAACCGGCTATTGGAGTTCTGCCAAATAAGCCGGAAGGGATGATGACTTTTACTTGTGCTTCTTGCCATATTGCTGAAAAGGGATTTACAGCCGGAAGATTTCAGGGCATTGCAGATGGTGCTATTGGCTTTGGGCATTTTGGAGAAGGAAGGGAAAAATCACCCTTATATCAAGGACATGAAGTTGATGCGCAAGGGGCCCGACCGCTGCCAACTATCAATTTGGCTTATGTCAGAAATGCCCTATGGGCTGGTTCCTTTGGTTCTTTTAGCATGAATGAAGGCACAGAAGCCGTTTGGAATCAGGATACCTTGACGGCAGTCAATCATTTAGGCCTGGAGGGTCTGGAAGCTAATAATATCAGGGCATTACAAGTCCACAGGATGACGATGAATGAAAAAATGGCTACCGATCTTGGTTATAAAAAGCTGTTTGATGAAGCATTTCCAGAAATACCGGTAGCTGAAAGATATAATCTAATTACCACTTCATTTGCAATAGCCGCTTATTTCAGAAGCGTTACGACCAACAAAGCGCCGTTTCAAAATTGGTTAAAAGGCGACCTCACAGCCATGACTGAAACCCAAAAACGCGGAGCGATTCATTTCTTTGGAAAAGCTGGATGCGTTCGGTGTCACAACAGTCCATCATTAAACAGTTTTAATTTCTTTGCGCTTGGAGTTTACGATCTGTATCAAAATCCTTTTGGGGAAACATTCAGGACCGGGCCCACTGATAAAAGAGTAATAGGGCGTGGTGGTTTCACTGAAAGACCAGATGACTTATACAAATTTAAAGTACCCCAATTATACAACCTTAAAGACGTGGGATTTTACTTCCATGGTGCCAGTAAAAAATCCTTACGTGAAGTCGTTGAGTATTTCAACAATGCGGTTCCGGAAAATCCTTTGGTTCCCAAATCTCAGATCAGTGGTTTTTTTACTCCGCTTAAATTGACAAATAAGGAAATGGACGAACTTACCGATTTCCTTGAAAATGGCTTGTACGATCCAGATCTGACCAGATACCTGCCAGACCATAACTTATCGTTTTTGTGTTTTCCAAATAACGATGAGCTTTCCAGAAAAGATATGGGCTGTAATTAAATCTTGAAAATTATCAATTAAAGAGAATAAACTTCTCATTCCTTATACGCGAGCCCGATATTAAGCTAAGCCAATTATCAGCTTGCAATTTCTCTCTCCATTTTTATTTTAATCAATACAACAAGTCCATGGCTGTTGTAAACAATTCAAGTGAATTATTTTTTCACGTTTCTTTTTTGGTATCCCAAATGCGATCCGGATATAAACTTTGAAATGCGGATCCAATCCAGATCGAACTCAACGGAATGGCTATGTAAAACATTCTACCGAGATCGCCGGAGAGTAATGCCTGCAGCAATACCATTGGAAAAAAAGTCCAATACAACCAAGTTCCATGGCTGCAAATCATTTGGAGAAATAAAGATTTGGATTTCCAAAATGCCCAAAATATCAATAAGGTCCAGACTCCTGTGACTGAAAACAGTTCGTATAATCCGTGAGCACTGAATAAACGGTTTAATGAATCCGGAATCGTAGAAAAACTGGAAAGGATTTCAAAAATGCTTTGATCCCATTTTTGTTCCAGCCGCCAATCCCACCAGCTCCTGAAACCAAAAATAAACATTCCGGAAATCGCGATGTAAAAAATTCGCTTTCGGACAAGAAGCCAGGATGCATAGAGTAACACCGGTATAAAAAATATATATGCTTCTTTTGACCAGGGCCCAATGAGGATAGAAAACAAAACCCAAAATTCGCGCTTCGCAAGGATGCCATATAAAGCCGTGGTAAGAGCCAGCAAATACAAACTATCAATTAATGGAAGAGCTGTGATTTCCAGAGTCCAGCGGTTCGTTAAAAAGGATATCAATAAAATTGAATTCGACAGCTTGTTTAAAGAAAAAACTTCGCCGATCTTATAAATGAATATCGAAACAATAGCCATCAGCATGCTGTTGACCAGCATGAAGGAGAAACACAAACTGAAATTTCCTTCAAAATTCCAGGGCTGTATTTTAGAGAGCAAAGGCTGCAAACAGTAATTGACTCCTGCTGCCAACATCGGTATAATTACCCTGTATTTTCTAATTGGATTTTGATCCCATTCGCCATCCGCAAGTCCTAAATAACTTTGGATATCCGGACTCATCTGCATGGGGAAATACAACATGAGTGTAAATCCTAATGAGACGAGGATTAAAAAAGAAATTACAAAAATAAAGGCAGTATTAAATTGATCACTCTTCATAATTGGATCCCATGCTTACAAAAATAGCAAAGCTTAACAAAGATTTCAGTGGAATTCAGGTTTACTTCTGAACTACTCTTTAATTTGGAATAAGCTGTTGGAATTTGAGCAGAATGATCATTAAAAGCTTCACCTGATTCCTGGAATTTTGAAATAATTATGAAAAGTTAAAATGATGTTCGTTGAAATTGAATTGCAATCTGAATGGAAAAACTCCAATCAAAAAAATTGCAACCCTTATCTTTGCCAATCTTGTGATTAACTATGGGACTATTTTATAACTTGTATACTGCAGAGCGTGCAGATGAAAATGCAGCATCTGACCAGCCGGTTTTTATGAGGCAATTGTTTGCCTACGTTACTGCCGCCGGAGAAGTGTCCGGAAATATACTCGAAATTGGCTGCGGAGAAGGTTATGGTATCAAATGGCTGGCGCCAAAAGCCAGTCGTTATGTAGCACTGGACAAACACATTCCTGTCAATCAAAAGAACTTTGATCAGGTTGAGTTTATACAAACCGAAGTTCCATGGCTCAAAGGAATGGATTCCAATCAATTTGACGTCGTTATTTGTTTTCAATTGATCGAACACATCCAGGAGGATCATATATTGTTGTCGGAAATACACCGGGTTCTGAAACCAGGCGGAAAGCTCCTGATGACCACTCCAAACAGCAGCATGACTTTGAGTCGAAATCCCTACCACATCAGAGAATACAATACATCTGAATTCAGAAGTTTCATCAGCCAAAGCTTTGATCCTAAGATGGTATTTTTTGGAGGTGTGTACGGGGATGCAAAAGTCATGGAATATCACGAGCGCAATCGCAAATCGGTTGAAAAATTTCGTCGATTCGACATTTTCGGATTGGAAAAGCGATTGCCGGCTTCCTGGTTTCAATGGCCTTATGATATTCTCAATCGCTTGAACCGAAATCGCTTAAAAGATCACAACGAAGCACTTGTTTCACAGATCACCACTTCCAATTATTTTCTGAAAGAAATGGACGGTCAACAACTGGATTTCTATTGCAGAGCGGTGAAGAAATAGTAGTCAGTACTCAGCAGTTAGCAATTAGTAGTCAGTATGTGCGGTCCGGCAACAAAAGGATTGGTATTTATCTAAAACAATCTTCATGTCGGGATCAGTTATTTGATGGTGGTTAACGAACGCATGTTAGTTGATTTCAGCTTTTCGCCTTAAGCCTTCCGCCATAAGCCTTTTTCAGCTTTCAGAAATGTACCCAACCCTGTGCCTTCATCGCATGCAGTCTGCCTTGATCCGTTTTTAACTGGACGCCAAATTCCTTTGGTTTGCATTCGCCAATATAATGGAATCCAGGAAGGTATTGAACTTTAGGAGCATCAGCGGGATTTATAGCCATGAGCAATTCATAGTCTTCCCCGCCATTAAGTGCACAAGTAAAAGGATCCACTTGAAATTTAAGTGCCAGGAGTTTTGCTTCTTCATTCATGGGGATAAACGATTCGGAGATTTCAGCTCCAATCTGACTTTGTTGGCAAATATGCATGAGATCTGAAGACAAGCCATCAGATAAATCGATCATTGCATTTGGAACTACTCCGGCTTTTTCAAGCCACAAGACCACATCTTTTCTTGCTTCCGGTTTCAGAAACTTTCCGACAGCATAGCGCTGATTTTCCAGATCGGGCTGTATGGAAGGGTTTTCAAGAAACAATTGTTTTTCTCGTTCGAGTAATTGCAATCCGAGATAAGCGCCACCCAATTCACCCGTCACAAAAAGATAATCTCCTTGCTTTGCTCCCGACCGGTAACAGATTTTCGGAAGTACTTGCCGGCCGATAGCTGTTATGGAGATCACCAACCCCCGCAAAGAAGAAGTGGTGTCACCGCCGACCAGATCTACATCGTAAACTTTGCAGGCTTCGCGTATCCCACTATACAACAGATCCAAAGCTTCCACTGAAAACCGGCTGGATACGGCAATGGAAACCGTTATCTGTTCAGCATATGCGTTCATCGCACAGACATCTGAAATATTGCAAACAACGGCTTTGTATCCGATGTGTTGTAATGGAAAATACGCGAGGTCAAAGTGAATTCCCTCCAACAAAAGATCTGTCGTAACAATGGTCATGGTATCTCCATGATTGATTACAGCGGCATCATCGCCAACAGCTTTGATAGTAGACTTTTGCACTGAGGTAAAATCCCGGGTCAGGTGGCGAATGAGTCCGAACTCACCCAGACTATTGATTTCGGTTCGTTGTAAAGGATCGTTTAATTCAGACATGATCAATAATTTTTTGTTGGACTATGGGCCAAAGATCGTTGGTAGGCAATTGAGCCTCGAAAAGCATGGCTTCACCACTGGATGGATGCTTAAATTGGTATTTCCATGCATGCAAACCTATGGACCTGTCTGGGTTTCCCCTTTTGGCACCATATTTAACATCCGCCTTCACCGGAACCCCGGCATAAGCCAATTGGGCCCTGATCTGATGAAATTTTCCGGAGCGTATCAGAACTTCGAGGATCAGATATCGGTCGAGTTGATGAATGACCTTGTATTCGAGTTCGCAAAGATTTCCTTGTTGTTCAGAATTGATATGTGATTTTTTTTGCCTTCCATCTTTTTGAAGAAAATTCTGCAGAATTCCTTGATCGGGAATTTCACCTTTTTCTACCAAAGCGATATAAGATTTTAGAAAAGTACCCGAAGATTGCTGATGTATAAGGTTCTCATGTGCTTTGGAATTTTTGGTCAACAACACCAAACCCGAGACCGGACGGTCGATCCGGTTGATCAAATGCAATTCTGTTTTGCAGTATGATTTTAAATATTGAAGCAATGACCTATCGCCTGTTTTGTCATTTTGGACAGGCATACCCGAAGGTTTATTGGCCAAAACCAGATAATGGTCCTGAAAAACTAAATAATCTTTAATGGAAGTAGTCAGATAGATTTCAGTTTATTTCTTCGTAATCACTATACTTGCTTTTGTCGTTTTTGGGCTTACGGGGATCAATTACAATGATTTTATCTTTAAGAAAAAGAGCATAAACTGCGTAAATCGCCAAACCGAAAATGATAAGTCGGATCATGCTGTAAATTTATTAGCTTTCAAAGATACATCGAAATTATACGTTAAACAAAGAGTTTGCGTTATGTAACAACTGCCATCCCACCACCGGTTTGGCTTTGACGGAATTTGCCTACTTTTACATGCAGAATTTTATTATATTAATATATTATTATTTATAAATTACTGAATATCATAATCATATGAAATTTAATAAAACCAATCTCGTAGGATGGGTGGTTTTCGCAGCCGTTTTCATCATCTATTTTTTCTCTGTAGAACGCACCGGAAGTCTTTGGGATTGCGGTGAATTTGTTGCAGGCGCATATAAATTGCAGGTAGTGCATCCCCCAGGTGCTCCGCTTTTCCTGGTCATCGGCAGACTTTTTACCTGGGTTGCTGAAATCCTGTCAGACAATCCGGCTTACATCGCTTTTGCAGTAAATATCATGTCTTCTCTGTGCTCAGCGTTTGCGGCCATGTTTATTTGTTGGACCACGCTGATCGTAGCAAAATTATCCAGTATTGGACGTAATGATCAACATCATGAAAACGAAAGTTGGCCCATTCTGGGAGCAGGACTCATCGCAGGTTTGGCCAGTGGTTATATTTCAACAACCTGGTTTTCAGCTGTGGAAGGCGAGGTATATTCCATGTCAACTATGTTTACAGCGATGACCATTTGGGCAGCATTCAAATGGTATTATCTGGAAGATACCCCTAAAAATGACAAGTGGCTGATCTTTGCTGTTTTTGCAACGGGTTTGTCTACCGGTGTTCACTTGCTTAGTCTTTTATCCTTTCCAACCATCGCTATGCTTTACTACTATAAAAGGTATAAAACACATAGCTTTTTTGGAACCCTGCTGGCGGGTTTTGTTGGAATCGTAGCCATCTTTCTATTTCAAAGCATTATCATCACCGGGATCCCGCAATTGTGGATGTTTTTTGAGTTGAATATGGTGAATTCATTTGGTCTTCCATTCCATTCGGGACTCATTCCAACACTCATTGTGATTGTTTTGGCAGGCTACTATGGACTTCGTTACTTTAAAAACAAAGGAAATGATTTGATGCACAAAGTGGTTTTTACCATGTTGCTTTTAGTGGTGTCTTATTCGACTGTAGGTGTAGTATTGATCCGTGCCAATGCAAAACCCCCAATCAATATGAACGATCCTTATGATGTAGTCCGGTTGATCCCTTATTTGAACCGAGAGCAGTATGGCGACCGGAGTTTGATGAAAGGTCCTCATTTTGAAGCAAGACCGGTGGATACTAAATCGGAAGACCGTTGGGGTCGTGTCGGAGATGAATACAAAGTAGTCGACCAGAAATTTGATTACATTTTCAGAGATAAGGATAAAATATTATTTCCACGGATCAGCCACCAGGATCAGGGAAGACCGCAGTTGTACAGAATGTGGATGAAACATCTGAACGAAGACAAAGCGAAAGTACCGAGTATGTCATTCAACTTAAAATTTATGTGGTCTTATCAGTTCGGATGGATGTATTGGAGATATTTTATGTGGAATTTTGCCGGCAGGCAAAATGGCGAACAGGGATTTTATCCTTGGGTCAATAAAGATGGTAACTGGTATTCAGGTGTCAGTGCAATCGACGGTTCCAGACTCTATAATCAGGACAGACTGCCCCGGGTGATTAAAGAAGACGAATCGAGAAACTCTTATTATTTTATTCCATTAATCATAGGACTCATCGGTGTGTTTTACCATTACCGGAAGAACAAAAACGATTTTATGGCTTTGCTGGGATTTTTTATCCTGACAGGTCTTGCGCTTTGTGTGTTTAACAATTCACCACCCAATGAACCCCGCGAAAGAGATTATGTTTTGGAAGGTTCATTTCTGACCTTCTGTATATGGATCGGGATGGGTGTTTTGGGAATTGCTCAATTCCTGAAAAATCGATTCAAGCTTTCTAACAACATTGGTGGCATGGCCGCAACCTTGATTGGCATGGCTGTTCCCATAATACTTGTTACGGAGAATTTTGATGACCACAGCAGGATGCGATCTACCGGAGCCAGAGATTATGCCTCCAACATCCTCGAATCCTGCAGGCCCAATGCAATATTATTTACTTATGGAGATAACGATACTTATCCCGTTTGGTATGCCCAGGAAGTAGAAGGGATCAGAAAAGATGTGCGCGTAATAAACCTGAGTTTGATTGCTGTGGATTGGTATATTGAAAATCAAAGAAGAAAATTTAATGAATCTCCTCTCGTAAAGATGTCCATTCCTCAGGAGAAATTGAGAGGAAGCTTGAGAAATCAGGTCTTTTATTACAATCCTTCAAATATGGATGGAAAAAATGTCGATCCACCCATGTCAGCTCTTCAATTTTTGAAATTTATTGCGGAAGAACATCCTATAGAAAGTGGAAGTGGAAAAGTTTTTGAGACCTACATGCCAAACAATAACGTATACATTGAAGTCGACCGCGAACGGGCCATACAGGCTGGTTTGTGCAGCCCTGATGACAGTATGTTTGTCGATAAAATTCCAGTGGGCATAGCGGGTCCGTATATAACCAAAGACGATATCGCCATTCTCGACATCATTCAATCTAATTTGTATGATCGTCCGGTTTATTTCAGTGTAACCTGTAGCCAGGAAAAACTTTTAGGATTGCAGGATTATATGGAATTAGAGGGTATGGCCTTGAGAATAATCCCGGTCAAATCGCAAAGTGATCCCAGTTTGTACATCTATGGATCCGGACGAATCAATGCAGACAGAAGTTACGAAGTGATCATGGACAAATTTAAGTGGGGCAATTTTGATAAAGTGGACTTGTTTGTGGATCATAGCTTTGCACCAAGTGTTCAGGCCAAAAGGATGATCATGATGCGTACCGCTTTAGCCATGATCGACAGAGGCGATAAAGACCGTGCTGCCAAAATGGCCAACAGGTTTTTTGAATCCTTTCCGAATATGAATTTCCAATACGATGTTCGAATCATGCCCTTCATCCAGGTACTTATAGATGCAGGAGATTTTGAATCTGCTAAAAAGCATCTCCGGATATTGGCAACAGAAACATTGGACATGCTGGAGTTTTACGATAGCCTGAAACCGGATGAACTCGAAAGTGGATTCAGTCAGGAAAGAGGATTATCGATGTCTGCTGTACGCGAAATTATAGAGCGAAGCAAAATGGTCAACGATCCTCAATTTCAAACTGAGATGGAAACATTCCTGAATAAGTATCATAACGCCACTCCGATCCTGCAAAAATAGCCAGGCATGAAAATTTCTATTGGATCGGATCATGCAGGTTATGAGGTCAGGCAAATGGTCGTTAGTCAGTTGGAACAACAGGGTATCGAGGTAAATGATTACGGCACTTTTTCAGCAGATTCAGTTGATTATCCGGATTTTATTCATCCTGTTGGACAAGACATTGATCGAGGGCTGGTTGATTTTGGCATCGTGATCTGTGGAAGTGGTAATGGTGCAGCAATGACAGCAAACAAACATCCGTTAGTTCGTTGTGCCCTCTGCTGGAATACAGAATTGGCCGCACTTGCACGCCAGCATAACAATGCCAATGTTCTTGGAATCCCAGCCAGATTTGTTTCAACCGATATGGCAATGCAAATGGTCCAGATTTTTCTGAACACTGGTTTTGAAGGCGGCCGACATCAGAAAAGAGTGGATAAAATAAGTCTATGTTGAAGGCAGTATTTGTTGTTTGGTTTATATATTTTTTAAGCCCGGTATCTGCTCAACAGGATTATTTTGATGGGGTTGTCAGACCAGATTCAAATCTTGCACCTTTAGATGACAGTCTGAAAAAATTTGCAGACAGAATTGAATCAAATCAACTCAGAAAACATATCGAATTTCTGGCATCCGATACCTGTGAAGGAAGAGAACTTGGAAGCCATGGAAATGATCTGGCAGCACAATATATATCCAGTGAATTTGAAAAACACGGATTGGCAAAAACACCGGGATTCCAAAATTATTACCAGGAGGTGGTTTTTAAATGGATCTATTGGGATAAACTCATTTTTAAGATCAGAGATGTGCCCTACAAACAATTATGGGATTATCTGATCATCCCTGCAGAGAATGGCGACCTCGAGTTGAAAACTTCTGAATTTGTTTTTCTGGGTTATGGGATCGATGATGAGTCATACAGCGATTACAAAAATATGGATGTCCGTGGCAAAATTGCACTCATTTATAAAGGAGAACCCAGAAATAAAAAAGGTATTTCTTTTTTAACCGGAAGCAAAGAACCATCTGCATGGTCGAATGACCTCAAGAGGAAACAACAAACAGCAGCAAAAAATGGAGTCCGGCTGTTGTTGGTTATTGAAGACCAATTCAAGGAATGGGTAGACCAGAACAGATCTCAGGTCATATCACCGCAAGTTTATCTCCATGATGGAAAGGAAGATACTACAGTGCAATGCAACCTGATGTATTTATCATCAACCACAACTTCCATGTTGTTGGGTGATCAAATCAAAAAAGTCGTCAAAGCCAGGAACCGGATACACAAAACTGGTAAACCACAATCGCTCATCGTAAAGAGCCAACTTGAAATTCTTCATAAGCGTACAGTCAAAACTGAGCGTGGGCAAAATGTTTTAGCCTATATCAAAGGGAGCACAATACCGGATGAATTAATTGTCATTTCTGCCCATTACGATCACATTGGAAAAAGAGGCAATGAAGTTTTTAACGGAGCCGACGACAATGCCTCTGGAACTGCAGCTGTGGTGGAAATTGCAAAAACGTATCAGTGGATGGCCGATCAGGGTGTGAGACCAAAGCGATCAGTTTTGTTTGCATTGATGACAGGCGAAGAAAAAGGCTTATTAGGTTCCCTTTATTATGTGAATAAACCTCCCATCAGTTTAGAAAAAACCATAGCCAATATCAACACAGACATGATTGGGAGGACCGACGATTTTTACAAAACCGACTCCAATTATGTTTATGTTATTGGCGCTGACCGGATCGATTCCGGTTTGCATGTTCTGAATATCGATATCAATCAGAAGTATGCTCAATTGAAAATGGATCACAGGTTTAATTCAGAAAGCGATCCCAACAGATTTTATTACAGATCCGATCATTATAATTTTGCTGAGAAAGGTATCCCTGTGATTTTTTTCTTCAGTGGTGTCCACAAAGACTATCACCGGATCACCGATGATGTGGATAAAATAATGTTTGGAAAAGCTGCGAAAATTACCAAACATATTTTTTGTTTGTCGTGGGCATTGGCTAATCCATTCATGAGCCAATAAAAAGAGACCGGGAGTTTTTCTTCTGAACAACTGAGTACAGCGCACCGAAGAGCCTATTAAACTAAATTAAACGGTACGATGGATGCTGCATGCGAAACTACCATCAGCACATTGAAACCCGCCGATTCAAGAAAAATTAATGTTCCAATCTTCTTATGAGGCTAAAATTCATTAACCCGGTTAGATATCCAAATTTTACCAAATTTAATCTTTAAATGGATTAAAATTAATTTAGAATACGAAATATAATTCTGTGGTTATTTAATATTTCAATTTTCTATAGGCATTGCAGCCCATTTGGTGGAATCCCGTTATATTTAGGCGCAGAATTCCTAAATTAAAATCAATTCAAACGAAACATGGAAGCTAATAAACAGACCGGGAAGCACCCTAAGGCCCTGATTGCATTATTTTTTACAGAGATGTGGGAGCGGTTCGCTTACTACCTTATGGTAGGGATCCTTTTAATTTATATGACAGATACCGCAACAGGTGGAAAAGGATTTCCAACGAAAATTGGTGCAGATATCGTAGGGAGTTTTATCGCATTGGTTTATCTAACACCTTTTATCGGTGGCTTGATTGCAGACCGCTATCTGGGTTACTTGAAATCTATCTTTATCGGCGGGTTGCTTATGGCGAGCGGGTATATAGGGCTTGCTTTGCCTGGAAATACAGCAATGTTTATTTCATTGCTGCTCATCATTGTGGGTAATGGCTTTTTCAAACCAAATATTTCCACCTTGCTTGGGAATATTTACAATCGCGAAGATTTAAAACCGCTTAAGGATAATGCGTATAACATATTTTACATGGGGATCAACATCGGTGCCTTCGTATGCAATTTCGTCGCGGCTTACCTGCGCAACCAATATGGTTGGGGATATGCTTTTGCCGCAGCGGGTGTTGGGCTGTTGATTGGTCTGGGTATCCTGGCTATGAATTTAAAGAACCCCGATATTGTGAATGCCAATGTCAAAAAACCCATTCAGCCAGAAGACATGCCTCTTTCTCAAATATTTATGAAGGTATTTCTTCCTGCCATTATTGCTGCAATCATTGGATGGATTGTTCCGGCACAGATTTTTGGATCGCCGATCATGGGAACACAAGCCAACGATGCCTTTATTTTTGCCTGCTTACCGATTATTTCCTTTTACATATCTCTATGGCTTAATGCTACCGGACAAGACAAAAGAAGTATTGGAGCCTTGCTGTTCATATTTGCAATCTCAATTGCATTCTGGACCATTTACAATCAGAATGCTACAGGCCTCACTTTATGGGCAGAACGCCATACCGACCGGGTGGCCTCAGAAACAACCGCCCAAATAACCGGCGCCATTTTCCCAATGCAACAGGTCACAGATAGTTTGCGAATGGTGAATAAACTTGACCCCTACATGCGGGAAGTTAAAGATGCAGAAGGTAAAACAATTCAGGAAATGGGACCGGATCCCTATTTTGTCAATGTGCCAAAAGAAGAATGGCCAAACGGAAAGACAGTAAAACTTACCAATACGGAACTATTCCAGTCCATCAATCCTTTGTTCATTGTATTGCTCACCCTCATCTTCGTTCCACTTTTCAGTTGGCTTCGAAACCGGGGCAAAGAACCGACGACCATGTCAAAATTCGGAATGGCTTTGTTCATTTCGGGTTTATCTGCATTAGTTATGGTATTTGCTATATGGTCGGTTCCTTCTATATATACTCACAAAGCATCACCTATCTGGTTGTGGCTGACGTATTTTGTTTTTACGATCAGCGAGATCTTTCTGAGTCCAATGGGATTGTCTTTGGTATCTAAACTGGCTCCGGCCCGCTTAACTGCATTAATGATGGGAGGATTTTTCTTGTCGACTTCCATTGGAGGGAAGGTTGCGGGGGTCATGACTTCTTTTTGGGATGATTTCACAGATAAGAAAATGTTTTTCATGATCCTGGTTGTTGCTGCTTTTATTGGAGGTACACTGATCTATTCCCGGATTAAGTTGCTCAACCAGATCGTAAAGGACAAAACAGGATTACATTGATGCGCGTGTAAATCAGCATCGTTATCCTTATGTTTAAGAAGCATCCAAAAAGTTTGCCCTACCTGTTTTTTTCCGAAATGTGGGAAAGGTTTGGCTATTATCTCATGATTGGGATTTTTACCCTTTACCTGAAGGATGTGAAAGAGGGCTTTGGGATGACTGAAGCAGAATCTGCCGATTTATATGGGACGTTCATTGCATTGGTATTTTTCACCCCATTCATTGGTGGATTGTTAGCAGATCGTTACCTGGGATACAGGAGATCCATTATTATGGGTGGACTCATGATGGGTGCAGGATACTGCCTGATGTTTTTTCATTCGCTCACCATACTTTATATCGCCATGACGCTGGTGATTTTAGGGAATGGTTTTTTTAAGCCGAACATCTCAACCATGTTGGGCAATATATACAACCGTCCGGATTACGTCCAACATAAAGACGAAGGTTACAACATCTTTTACATGGGTATAAACATTGGTGCTTTTACCTGTAATTTTTTTGGCGCCGCATTATACACCATGCTGGGTTGGGGTTACGCTTTTTTAGCAGCCGGTGTCGGAATGTTTATAGGGGTGATCGTTTTTATATTGGGAATCAGGCATTATCAAAATGCAGATCTGAAAAAAGGAGTGAAGGAAGGCGACATGAGCATGATGAGGATTTGTATGATTATTTTATTACCCAGTTTGCTGGCAGGTATTTTAGGCTGGCTGCTGGGTGGAATCACAACAGATGCAAATCCAAATGGTAATTTTTTTGGAAGTGACAGCAATGATGCCTTTCTGTTTGCATGTATACCTGTTGTATATTACTATTTCAATTTATGGTATAAATCTCCGGCCCATGAAAAAGGCCCGGTGGCGGCCCTTCTTGCTATTTTTGTGGTTGTTATTTTGTTTTGGGCCGTATTTAAGCAAAATGGTTCGGCACTCAATACCTGGGCAGATCGTTATACCGACAGGCAGGTTACCGGTGCTACCGGTGAACTGTTTACCACACTGAAACAAGCCAAGCCATTGGTTTATAAGAAGGATACGGTTGCATTGTACGATGCTTTGTTCCGTATTCAAAAAGAGAATGGAGTAGTTTTAAAGGATTACAACTATCCGGTATATTTCAGAAATATGGACCCTGTGCAACTACCTGCAGAAGGGACCTCTATAAATTTGTGGATCACCAGCCTGAGTCAATCGATAAATCCGGGTTGGGTTATTTTACTGACTCCGCTGCTTGTAGCTTTTTTTGCTTATCTGGGGCATAGAAATAAAGAACCCAGCACTGCTTCGAAGATAGCAATGGGTTTGCTGGTTTCATCTTTGTCTGTTTTGATCATGATAGCAGCGGTGAATGCCGGAAATAATGGAACAGAAAAAGTAAGTGTCTGGTGGCTCATCGGTAGTTATGGAGTAATCACTTTGGGCGAATTGTTATTAAGTCCAATGGGCTTATCCATGGTATCCAAATTGAGCCCACCGCACATAACGAGTCTGATGATGGGCGGGTGGTTTGTATCTACATCAATGGGCAACAAGTTATCCGGCGTACTGGCAAGCAGCTGGGATCGTTATGAAGATAAAAGTGGTTATTTTTGGGTCAACTTTGCACTTTTATCGGCAGCTGCCGTGGCAGGCTTTATACTGCTGCGCTGGCTAAACCGGATTCTTAAAGAGCATAAATTAAACTAACGTATGTTAGTTATTAAATAAAAAAATGTATTATATTTAATCATTAACGGAGTATCAATTAAATATGGAAAACCAAAGCAACACATTCAAACCTTACGTGCCGGACAATGCGTCTGTGGCAGAATTCACGATTAAGAGTATTATTCTTGGAATCTTTTTCGGAATCTTGTTTGGAGCAGCCACGGTGTATCTGGCGCTCAAGGCTGGATTAACGGTATCCGCATCCATACCTATAGCAGTTCTCGCGATCTCCCTTGGTCGTAAATTTTTTAAAACGACCATCCTGGAGAATAACATCATTCAAACCACAGGATCAGCAGGAGAATCCATCGCTGCCGGTGTTGTGTTTACGCTTCCCGGATTTTTGTTTTTGTCTGCAGAAAGTAACGGTGTTGATTCTTTTAATTATTGGACGATATTTACCCTCGCAGTGTTGGGAGGAATACTCGGAACTTTGATGATGATTCCTTTGCGCAGATCACTGATTGTGAAGGAGCATCAGACTTTGCCATATCCTGAAGGAACGGCCTGCGCAAGCGTATTGGTTGCAGGTGAAAAAGGCGGTGATTTTGCAAAAACCGCTTATATGGGTCTTGGGCTTGCTGTCTTGTATGCCATGCTGCAAAAAGTTTTCCATCTGATTGCAGAAGTGCCAACTTATGTAACTCAATTAAGCAATAAATACTGGCCTGCCGGACGTATCCAGGGCGAGATCACTCCTGAATACCTTGGGGTTGGGTACATCATCGGACCCAAAATTGCCGGTGTATTGGTTGCCGGTGGGGTATTGAGTTCATTTGTGCTCATTCCCTTGTTGGCTACCCTGGTTCCGGGCGATATAATCTATGCACAGGTGATGAAACTTGGTTTCAATCCGGATAGATTTGGATGGGACGGAACTTCTCAAACTTTCGCCAACAGTGCAGAAGCCATATACCGCTGTTACATTCGCCAGATTGGTGCAGGTGCTGTGGCTGCAGGCGGATTCATTACACTTATAAAAACGATACCAACGATCGTTAGTTCTTTTAAAGAATCCATTGGTTCGGTGAAGCTTGGAAGTGATCAGGCAGTAAACCGGACGGAGCGCGATCTCAATATTAAAGTGGTTCTATATGGAAGCCTTGGATTAATCTTACTGGTTTCTTTATTGCCCATCATACCCGGGCAAGGGCTCTTTTCAAAATTATTGGTTGGCTTGTTGGTCGTGATATTCGGAGCATTTTTTGTAACCGTTTCATCCAGAATTGTAGGGATCATCGGATCCTCAAATAATCCAATTTCCGGGATGACTATCGCTACCATTATGGCCACCTGTCTTGTTTTTATTGGTGTGGGCTGGACCGGTAAATTATACGAACCTATGGCCTTAGTAGTTGGAGGTATGATCTGTATTGCTGCTGCCAATGCGGGAGCGACCAGCCAGGATTTAAAAACAGGATACATTGTTGGCGCAACCCCCAAATACCAACAATTAGCTTTATTTATTGGTGCTATCTTTTCATCGATTGTAATTGGCTGGACTGTTAAACTACTGGATACCCCGGATTCAAGCATGGTGGCTCAGGGAATTCAGCATGCGATTGGAGAAAAATACAATGCACCACAGGCTACTTTGATGGCCACATTGATAAAAGGGATTTTGTCTTTCAATCTCGACTGGCAGTTTGTGATCGCAGGAGTATTCCTGGCCCTGGTTCTAGAGCTTTGTGGAATCAAATCTTTGTCTTTCGCGGTGGGTGCTTACCTTCCTCTGGCCACGACGTTACCTATTTTTATAGGAGGAGCCATCAAAGGCATCGTGGATTGGAATATGGAGAGAAAGCAAAAAGCAAAAGAAAATGAAGATCTGGGTAAAGGAGCCCTATTTGCGACCGGATTGGTAGCAGGAGGTGCTCTGGCAGGGGTAATCGTTGCCTTGCTGAATGTAAATGAAGGCATAGCGAAAAGCCTGGCTTCCATTTCATTGGAACATGGCATCACATCCGCTTTTGGTGGAGGATTTTATCAGATTCTGGGTGTATTGTTTTTTGCTTTGTTGTGTTTCATTTTGTATCGCACGGCAACCAAAGACTAAGCAGGGTAATTTTTAATCAGCAATTTCACTTTCGTGATCCCTGAAATTGTGGTATCAATTTCTGGAAGGGTTGCTTTATTAAATTTGAAATACCTACTAACTTTACGAGAAATATCTATTTTGAAAAATATGAAATATTTAGGTCTATTTGCTTTGCTATTATTAATAGCTGCTTGCGCTCCGACTATTTATGTTGCTCCTGACTTTGATAAAGTTAAAAATAAACATAAGGTGGTGGCCATTCTTCCTTTCAATGTCCAAATCAGTGCAAAGAATTTACCCAAGAACGTCACCCAGGAAATGATTCGCGAAGATGAGCAAAAAACGGGTTATGCCATTCAGGGGCACTCGTATACTGCTTTTCTCAAAGAATCCGGCAAACGCAATTATACCGTCAAGTTTCAGGACATCGATAAAACAAATTCTACGCTGGCCAAAATGAATGTTGGCTATACGGATCTGAAAGCCAAAGGCAAAGAAGAATTGTGTAAATTGCTGGACGTGGATGCCGTCATATCGGGTGATGTGCACATGGAGAAACCCATGTCGGAGGGCAGTGCCATTGCCGTTGGTCTGTTGTTCGGATACTGGGGAAGTACCAATAAAGTAAATGTCACCATGAGCATTCACGAAAAAACCCAAGGCGATTTGTTGTGGAAGTACGACTGGGTGGCTGAAGGCGGTGTAGGCAGCAGCAGCGAGCAACTGGGCAAGAACCTGGTTAAAAACGTCTCTAAGAAATTTCCTTACCAGAAACAGTAGGCAGTAGGCAGTAGGCAGTAGGCAGTAGTCAGCAGTTAGTGGTCAGTAGTGAAACGATGGTGATTGGGAATGTTGTGCAGTTATCAACTATTGGTTGTGAAATGAAAAAACTAACAACTGTTCGTTCTCATTAACGGTATTCAACATTTAAGCTTTCAATAGAGTGAAGTATGATGATATTAATCGTATAGACCATACCCAATTTTTTTAGTTCTACATATAATAGTATGGGGACCTCGATTAGAATCTGAAATGGATTTTTTAATAATGACAAAGGCTGACGGATCAACAAATGATGGAAATCCCAACACTTCAGGAAAAGCAGTCATTAATTTTGTCCTGCTTCAAATATAAAGCTTTCATTTTCTATTGAACATTTAAAGAGTCCCGCAGATCTCGCAGATTGCGCAGAAATTTTGATTTCGTTTTAATAGGGAATTTGGGTTAGCTCTTGGTCAAATCAAATCATTTTGGAAAGCAGAATAAGATTCTGAAAAAAATTTTACTGATGGATTATTTTCACCCTAATAAGTGTGTAAAAATTGTTGAAAAGCAAAATTGAACATTTAAAGAGTCCCGCAGATCTCGCAGATTGCGCAGAAATTTTGATTTCGTTTTAATAGGGAATTTGGGTTAGCTCTTGGTCAAATTAAATCATTTTGGAAAGCAGAATAGGATTCTGAAAAAAATTTTACTGATGGATTATTTTCACCCTAATAAGTGTGTAAAAATTGTTGAAAAGCAAAATTGAACATTTAAAGAGTCCCGCAGATCTCGCAGATTGCGCAGAAATTTTGATTTCGTTTTAATAAATATTTGTTTTTGCCTAAAAGATGCTTGTAATATTTGCCTTTTTAACCTTCAGACTTCAACCTTCAGCCATCAGTCATCTTTACAGCAGTTGCCTGATAAACTGATCGATTTTGAGTCCGTCCGCTTCTGCTTTGTAGTTGAGAACAATTCTGTGCCGGAGAACCAAGCCTGCTATAGCCTGTACATCTTCAATGTCAGGAGAATATTTACCAAATAAGGCAGCATGACATTTGGCACCTAAAACCAGATATTGAGAGGCTCTGGGTCCGGCTCCCCAACTGACGTACTGATTTACTTCTTTAACAGGGTTGTTGGCATGAGGACGGGTGCGGCTTGCAAGAGAAACCGAATACTCGAGAACATTATCTGCAATGGGTATTTTTTTAACCAGTTTCTGGTAATCCGAAATCTCAGCTGCATTGACAACGTTTTCAACTTTTGCCAAATGATCTGAAGTCGTTTGTCTGACGATCTGCAATTCTTCTTCATAATTCGGATAGTCCAGTAATATATTGAACATGAAACGGTCAAGCTGTGCTTCGGGTAAAGGATAGGTTCCTTCTTGTTCAATGGGATTTTGGGTTGCCAATACAAAAAACGGACTGGGAAGCGTATGTTTGACTCCACTCACGGTGATATTTCTTTCTTGCATGGCCTCGAGTAGAGCAGATTGGGTTTTTGGAGGAGTCCGGTTGATCTCATCAGCTAAAACTATGTTTGCAAAAAGAGGACCCCGGTTAAATTTGAATTTTCTGTCCTCATCCAGGATCTCCGAACCTGTAATATCTGAGGGCATGAGGTCCGGCGTAAACTGAATGCGTTTAAAACTCAAATCCAAAGCTTCTGCTATCGTATTGATTAATAAGGTTTTAGCAAGACCAGGTACGCCTACTAACAAACTGTGACCGTTGCTGAACAAAGAAATCAGGGTGGCTTTAATAACATCGTCCTGACCAACAATGATCTTTCCAATTTCACTTTTGAGTTTCTTATAAGACAGTGCCAGGCTGTCTATTCCTTCTACATCTGATTTAAACTGCATTCTTTTCCTAATTAAAAGGCGCAAATTTAAACATTAAGACCTTTAATTCCGGCCGTCCCGTAAATATTAACGCCATGAAAACAACAAGCCCCAATCAAATAAGCTGCCCGGGATGGAACAGGCATGTTCGTAGCTTTACATTCCGCATGCGTTGGCTGCTGTTATTCATGAAACCTACTTGCAGGTACTATCTGCTTTTGCTTCGGGTAGTTTTAAAAATTCGCCTGTACCTGCATCCTGACGGTGTGTATGGATTCAGATCGGGCTGCTTTTCTGGCCTGGTATGAAATCTGGAGCTGGATCACCGGACTTATTTTGTAATCGGACTGAAGACTCCATCTGAAATTATGGCCATCGCCAAAACCTTCCAGTAATGAATATTCTGCCAGACTGCCCTTTATGCCATTATATTCTGCCATCAAATAGTAGAATTGCAAGCGTAGAGTCCATCTTTTTTGCAGATAAGCAGACAACTGAAAGTCTGTATCATAGGTGTTACTGGATGCTTGTGAAAATTGCTGTTCGTCAATTTTTTTATAACTCACGACGACTTGAGTTCTCAGATTTTTATGGATGCGAATTACGGCTCCGGGGCTCAGCACAAAAGTCCTTGTTTGAAAATTCTGATCTGCATAAAATTCACTGTTGCGCCTCTCTTTTTTCGAACGCATTTCGAGAAGCAGATCGATGTTGTTATTCAAACTGTATCTGGCTTTTAGCTGAGGGTCTTTTACAGACTTTTCGTCGGTACCTGAAGTAGTTAAGATCTTCTGTCTGTTTTCTGCAAAAGCGAGTTGCATCTCAAACTTATGATGTCCTCTGTTGTAATAAAGGGATTGCCGGAAAAATGATTGATAAGAAATGGTTTGATCCGGATGAACTAAAAAAACAAATGGATTTATTCTGTCGCCGGTGGGGCTTTCTTCGTTTACCTTGGAAGAAAACCTCAGGGAGGATTCAAAAGAGATGGATCGCAAAGCGTTTTTCCAAATTTCTCCGCTTTTCTTGAATGACCTGAAATCAAATTGAACGACTTGGTTAAAACTGTTTTGGTAGCTTTGTTGGTATTCCGAATTAAATAACTGAAATCTGACAAATCGCGCCGTATCGATATTTGGCGCATAGACGTATTCCTGGATTTGCCTGATTTGGTCTTTGTTGAAATCTATATAGATGTAATTGCCTTCTCCCGGTTTTCGTTCTTCAAACACGAATTCCTGAACAGGCTCTACTCCACTTTGCAATTCGTAATAATTCCGGATTTGCACTGCATTTTTAAACAGACTCAGACGGTGATCGAATAGTCCGAGAAAATAAAATTGCGCCAGCGAATCATCCAAAATCCGGTTCTGGAAATTCAACTTTCTGCCGCTGAATTTAAAATCCCAGCTACCAGACGGGCTTTTCTGAATTTGAGTTTCCAATCCGATTTCGAGCGAACGACTGTGTGCCGCAAAATCAGGACCGTCTATACGTTTATCTTCGCGGTATTTCAATACGAGGCCGGAGCTCATAAATGGATGGAAGTTGTTGCGGATCCTGCATTCATATACATCAAAGGAAAAACTGCCTGCGGACAAGCTGTCGGATGGAGACGATTGGATTTGGTTTTGATCCCTGAAAGCTTTGAATTCTAAAGCAAAACGATCGTTGAATTTTCTGTTGAATTCAAGAGCAGGCCTGAAGAAAGAGAAAGTCCGGGTGTTTTCTGTTGAATTCATCTGGTTCAAAAACAAACGAACGTTTGTTAGTTTGTCCTTCCACCGGCCTTGAGCGGTATGCCGGGTTCCTTTATAAAAATCGGTCCGGTAAAGGCGGCTGTGTGTATATTCAAAATGTGAATTCGTTCCGATGCTCATCTCCACTGAAAGTTCCGGCAAATGTTCTGTTCCGGCCTTCAGAGTGGATAAATTCCAATCTCGATTGAATTCGACAGAACGGAACGGTTGGATGAAAGAAAAATTTTGATGTACAAATTCATAGTGGAATTTGGATTTCAGGATGAGCAGTGAATCAAATAATTGCAGTCCGGGTGTATTCATTTCTATCCTCGCAGCTGCAGCTTTGTTGTCGTCGTCTTCCAGCGATGACAATCTGTTTTTATCTTTCGAAGAATATGCAAGCTCCAAGGAAAGGCTTGCGTCATTTATAGATTTTATCTGCATGCCGCCGGTGATCATCCATTGCGAAACAGGTGCTATTAAGCCAATGACGGGTTCGTAATTTCCTCGGGGCAATCCGCTCACGGGATCGGGGCTTAACCATTCGTACACCCTGCCATTCGCTGTTGTTTGTTTGAGAGTATAATGACCTTTTCCGGGTCCAACTTCGGAGAAATTTACTTGCAATGCTGAGCTGTCTGCTTGCGCATCGTAATACAGATACGAAAAAATTTGCGGGTTGCCCTGGATGGTTGCGATCGTATCCCGCTGCCGGTAATAAACTCTGTTGATGTTGTATTGCAATCCGGCCTTTTGAATTCCGGATCGGACAGCGAGTTCGGGCTGGTCACCGGCAGATTGCAGGATGCTTTTATCGAGGGAATCCAGGTCAGACGAGATTGCGCTTTGTTTGCTATCCTGTTCGTTGAAAATGTTGAAGTAGAATTTGGTATTCCCTTTTTGAATTTGACTTTGGTGCAGAACCAAACTTCTCGTATAATTTTGATCGAGATATTCGAAATCGACCTGGATCCTCGATTGATCTGTGATCAGTCGACCGGACATAAATTTGATCTCCGCAAGATTGTAATCGATGATATAGTCATCAGTTTCACCTCTTTGTAACAGTTGTCCGTCAAGCCAGACTTTTTCACTTCCGGATAGAATAATTATGAATGTTTCGCCTGAATTTCCGAGTAGACGGTAAGGTCCCTGGTTTCCATTTTGGGTGATCAGAGTTTGCCTGTTGGATTTTCCTTTTGAAATGGCAAGGGCAGTTTTATTTTGGAGCTTCCATTTCTTCAAGGGCACTTCCGTTTCAAGTAAGCCACCTTTATTTTTTTTGAAATAATTCATAAAATATCCGAAAGGCTTTTCAACCTCAAAATCACCTGCAGTAAGCGATTGGTTCTTCCTGGTAAGTTTGATAAAAATTCTGTCAAACTCCTGAATTTGACGAGTATTACCATCTGCCTGGAAGGGAATTTGCTGATCGGATATGGCCCCACTGATGGTGATTCCATCGCCTAAATCTCCGCTCAACTGAAGATTTAAATTTGAGTTCAAAACCAGAGATTGGCTGTTGCCACTGCTGATGCCCCGGGTGAAGTTACCACTGTACTGAATACCCGGAGTTTTCCATGCGGTTTTTTTGACGGGATTGTTTGGAGATTGCAAGGCGTATTCAGGAGTTAATGGAAAAAGTATGGATTGCGTATCGTATAAAAAAATTCGGTGATTTTCTTTAAATGGGAAAACCCTGTAACAAATTCTGAGACTGTCTGATGAAAGACGATGGTTCAGGAAAATTTTTTTTGAAACAGAATCATAAATAAAATCTGAATTCAATCGCCTGTTGTTTTCAAAAATAATTATAGACGAGGGTTCAATGATATAAAATTCATTGATGCTGATTTCCTGATTTGTTGGGACGACTAAACAACGCAGTGATTGAATTTGTGAATTGGATATATTAACAGTAATTAGTCCAACCAATACGGCAAAATGCAATCTGATGAAATTCCAATGGGCTCGAACTAATTTTAAAAAACGAAAGGCAAGAGAAAAATATAGAAAATCCGTATGCGGGCTCGTAATCTTCTTGCAAAACGGAGCTGAAATTCCAAATCTGAAAAGTGAATCAGTGATAAACAAAATTGCCAATTCTGAAAGCAGATAAACAGAATACAATACTGACTATACAATAAATACCGAAGAGTAAAAACTCCGATTGTATAAGCAATCCCATGTTCTCACCACTGAATGTTGAGAAGGTTGACAGGCCGCCACAAAAACCGATCATGAGAAAAAAGGAGATCCAGTTTTCTTCTGGAAATTTATGATAGGCTGTAAAACAAATCCCCAAAATAAAACTTGCAGAAACATTGGCGATTAAGGTGGTTATTGGAAATTTACTGTAGGGAAATATAGTCAGTAAGCTAATCCAATAACGGCACAGGCTACCCAGTCCACCCCCTAAAAAGATCAATAAACATTTATAAAGGGTCATGTTTTATTTTCGATTTGAATTTTTTCAAATAAATTAAGGCAGAAGTCAGAAAAATTCCGAAAGCCACAATGCAAACCAGCAATAAAAGATTTCCGAGATTTTGTGCAATCAAAACAAAGAGCATCATCATGGCATTGATTCCTACCAGGACAATTGTTGCTTGAAGGTGATTTAATCCCGAATCGACCAACAAATGGTGTATGTGCCTGCGGTCAGCGTTAAAAGGGGATTGTCCGGTAAGGATCCGAACCACAAAAACCCGAAGCATATCAAAAAGGGGCAAAAATAAAATTCCAATAGCAATGGCAGGTGCGGCTCTGAATTTTGAAGCAGGGTCATCAGAATGGTATGATAATTCAATAAAACTTATTGTGAGTATCGAACAAATCATTCCAATCAAAAGCGACCCTGTATCTCCCATAAATATCTTAGCGGGCGTGAGATTAAATTTTAGAAAAGCTATGAGCGAACCAACCAATGCGAATGAAATAATAGCAAGTACAATTTGGTCGGCCAGATAGAACCAGGCCCCGTAAGCACTTGCGATGAGAATACCCATACTGCCGCCGAGTGCGTTGATCCCATCAATAAGATTGAAAGCATTGACTATGACGACTATAGTAAATAAGGTAATTATCAAACTCCAGATATAGGGGAGGTCGTCTACAAAAAAAATTCCATAAAAACTGGTAATGCGGATGTTGGCTTTAAAGATTAAAATCAAAGAAGCAAAGACCAACCCAAGCATTTTTTTATATGGAGTTAACGGAATGATATCATCCTTGGCTCCTATAAGGAATATAATTATAAACGAACAAAGAATGTATTGTAAATCACCAAATAAGTGAAATGGCGTCCAAAGAACAATTGAAAACAAAACCCCGGCAAATATCCCGATTCCGCCGAGTGTTGGGATGCTCCGCTTGTGGGCTCTGCGTTCATCAGGCTCATCGGTCAAACGTTTGATCTTTGCGATATTAATGATCGAAGGAATGATCAGATAAGTAAGAATAAAAGCAGTTAAAAAGCTAAGAACCAGGCGATAAAACATTAAAAATGTTATATTAGTAAAGCAAAATAAAGACATTTCATCAAATTTTTTCCCAGTTTCTTGGGAATATCTGATAAAACATGCCAATGGCTGAGTAATTCCTGGCTTCGCTTTCGTCGAAAATCGATGGGGTAAATCCATATAGCTTGACTAATTTCCAATTAATTTTACCCGTTGGAATGAGCGAATCAATCAGAACACAAATCGATCAGCAGAAACTACCTAAACACGTGGCCATTATTATGGATGGCAATGGCCGTTGGGCAAAACGCGAAGGCAAACCTCGTTTAATGGGGCATCGCGAAGGGGTGAACAGCGTTAAGGCTATTGCTGAAGCTTGCGCTGAATTGGGAATTCCCTATTTGACTTTGTACGCGTTTTCAACCGAAAACTGGAACAGGCCCTTGCTGGAAGTTACGGGGTTGATGGATTTGCTGGTGGAAACTTTGCGACATGAATTGGAAAGTCTGAGTCGCAATGGCATTCGGTTGCAAGCGATCGGCGATTTGGGTCGGTTGCCTTCCAAAACCCGGGACGTATTGATGGAGGCAGTGGATGCGACCCGGAATAACAAACGGCTGACTTTGGTGCTAGCTTTAAATTACAGCGCCCGCTGGGAGATCCTTCACGCAGTAAATCAGCTTGGCAGCCAAATCAGAGATCGTGAGTTGAATTTGCCCATCAGCGAGGAGCAGTTTACGGGAGCACTCAGTACGGCAGGGATACCCGATCCCGAATTGTTGATTCGCACCAGTGGAGAACATCGCATATCCAATTTTCTTTTGTGGCAACTGGCCTATACAGAATTATACTTTTCAGAATTATACTGGCCTGAATTCCGCAAAACCCAATTGTTGGAAGCCTTATCCAACTACCAGCAACGCGAGCGAAGGTTTGGCAAAACTTCCGAGCAACTCTAAGGAAACAATACCCTGGAAGTTCATTTATCGGTAAACGCAGCTATGGGGCGGTCTAAGAACATCCCTTCCGTATTGTCGAATAAAATAGATATATGGTTATACTACAGCTATTTATATATTATAATTTTATTTTTATGATTATTTGTAACTAATAAATTAGTTAATTAGCGTAATACTTCGTTAATTTGTACGTTTAAATTCTGATCGGGTATGAAAAAATTAACTGCAGGCGAAGAGATGATCATGGCGGTTCTTTGGAAAATCGGACCGGCAACGATTGGGCAAATCATGAAAGAAATGTCTGCGCAGTCTATGGAGCACATGCCAGCACAAAGTACCGTATCTACTTTTTTGAGGATACTGGTAGATAAAAAATTCTTGCGATTTAAATCCTATGGAAAAACCTACGAGTACTTTCCTTTGGTGAGCAGGGAAGAATACAGCAATCAATCTTTGAATCACCTGGTTTCGTCTTATTTTAATAACAGTCCAATTGACCTGGTTTCTCAGCTCATCGATCAGGAAAAAATTGACTCCGCCGAATTGCTTCAACTCATTGAAAAACTTAAACACAAATAAACCGTGATTGCCTTGTACGTCGAATTGACCCTTTATTGGTTTTTGTGCTGGTGCATTTACCACATGTGCTTTTCTAAACTCAGTTTTTGTTCACTGAATCGTTTCGTATTAATCGCGTTCATATTTTGTCCGGTCCTCATTCAATGGATACCACAGGATTGGTTAATGACTTCAACTTCCGGCTTCCACGAATTTAAAATCCAATGGCATGAAATGGTTGTTTTGCCAGAACAATCGTTTGCGCCTGGTTTATCTGCAAATTTTATCTACCTGGCTATGGTTTGTATTGCAGGGCTCTTTTGGTTCAGATCATTTTTACAACTCAGGGGCATCACCCGACAAGCCGTTCGAAAGTCCGGTGATTCTGGGATTGTTTATTATCTCCCCGGGAATACCATACCTTTTGCATTTTTGAATAGAATTTATTTACCCTTGAATTTGAAAGATTCGCCAGACGTTGTCTGCATCATTCGTCACGAGCAAGAGCATATCTCAAGAATGCATTATATTGATCTTTTGGCGCTTTCGTGTTTGCGAATCATCTTTCCATTTAACCCCATGCTCTGGTTGCTGGGAAGATCCTTGCGCATGGTTCACGAATATGAAACCGATCAGCGCATGAAAAAATTTGTCGAGCCAGATAAGTATGCAAGACTATTGGTTCGCACTGCTGAAAAATTCACACCCGTGAATGCTCAACTCGCACATGCATTTTTTTCAATCACCATTAAATCAAGAATCATGATGTTATTTTCAAAATCTTCAAAAATTCAAACGCTCCGCTACCTGATGTTGCCACTTGCCCTGGGCTTGGTTCTGTTTTTGCACGCTCAAAGCACTGCCGTACTCGAAAAAATTCCCTATTCGGTTGATTCCGGAACCGATACCGAATCCGCAATGGATGCTGACTCCGGAAGCCAATCAACCAAGATCATAGAAAGCGATGGACCCAACTATTTAAAAGCAGAGAAAGAGCCCAGCTTTCCCGGAGGTGTGTCAGAACTTATAAAATTCATCAGTAAGCATTTGAAATATCCGGAAGCAGCCAGGAAAAAAGGCATAGAAACCACCTGTTACGTCGAATTGAAAATACACCAGGACGGGCGCGCGGAAATCAAAAACCTGAAAGGCAATCAACATGAACATTTTACGGCATGTATTGAAGAAATAGTGGGCCAAATGCCCAAATGGATTCCCGGACAGGCCGATGGAAAAAATGTGACCTCCACGGTGACCTTGCCCATTAAATTTAAATTGGACGAAAAGAATGTGGATAGATGACGGGAGATAGAGGATAGTGGTCAGATATTGATAATGATGTTAACATTTGTTAGTTTATTGATTTCTAAAGGCGTAAAGCATAACCATTATGCATTATACCAATTCATGCAATGGAATCCGGTTTTTTAGCTTAAAGGCTAAAGTCTCAAGGCTTAAGGCTTAAGGCGTAAGGTTAAAGGCTGAAGGCGTATGGCTAAAGGCGTAAGGCGTAAGGCCAAAGGTGTAAGGCGTAAGGTATAATCATTATGCATTAACCATTTTTCATTATCCATTACACATTTTTTTCTCCTCCCAATTCGTATTGAGTAAGCAAATCAATGGATTCATCAATCGTTGCTATAAGCCGGTCTATGATCAAAAGATAAAATGGACCTGGATAGCCTTCTGATTGTACGCGTTGTAAAGCATCAAAGTAAGATCGTCTTGCAGATTGTTCCCCTTTTAATATGGCGAGTGGATATCCATTCATTATTAGAATGAGATTCATAACGAGACGCGCTGTGCGCCCATTGCCATCAATAAAAGGGTGAATGGTAACCAGTCGTTCGTGTAATTCTGCAGCTAAAATAACGGGATGCAGTGATTTGACATTTTTCTGGTAAAAATGAAAATAGTCTTCGATGAGTTTGGGTACCAGGTAAGGCTCAGAGGGTACATGTGCAGATCCTAATATTCTCACATTGACATTTCTGTAACGGCCTGCATTCATGCGATCAATACCGCGGAGAATCAACGCATGAATTTGTAAAAGCACGGATTCAGTAAAAGGAGCTTTGCGCAAATAAACATCTTTAATGAATTCAATGGCTTCACTGTGGTTAATGGCCTCAAGATGTTCGTTCATCGTTTTTCCACTAATGGTGATTCCTTCTTTGATCACCATCATGGTTTCATGAAGGGTCAGGGTATTACCTTCAATTTTATTGGATTCATGGGTATAGCTCAGTGAAAAGTATTCTTCAATTTTGGTTTCGTGAATTTTATTTTTAGTATGTATTTTTTTCCATAATAGTCGTTTCTCATCCAGCTTTAGAAGTTGGCTGCGAATTTCAGGGTCAATGGTTAGAATTCTGTTCTGCTCCTTTTTTAAAAGGTACTCAATACGGGATTCTGCAAGATCGATGACTTCATTGGGGTTTACTTCCAGAGAAAGTAAGCGATACACTTTATCTGCAAGATAAAACTTGCGAAGTTGGGAATATTCGAGTTTATAGGCTTTGGAAAGCAATGACAACTGATCTTCGGTTGGTAAACGGCTTCCATTTTCAAACTTGCTCACTAAAGCCTGATCAATACCGGACCATGAAGCGATGTCCTTGATTTTAAGGCGAAGGGACTGCCGTTGGGATTTTAATAATTGATGGAGTGTAAATACCATAAAACAAAATTATTGCCTTTTTGAAGAATGACAAAAACTGTCATGAACAATTTATTCATTTATTTTGATTTTTAAATATATTTAATAAATTATACATCTTTAAAATATGGATAATCAATGTTTTAATTAAATCTTATGAATTTTTGGAATCTAAAGAATTAAAGCATACACACTTCTACCTTTCCGGAGAATACTTAACTTTGCCGCCGCAATTTTAAACCCTCCCTGACGTTTATTAAATTTAGTCTGGAAACAACATGATCCGATCCATTATTTTATCAATTCTTTGCTTAGCTATTTCAAACCTTTTGTTTGCACAGGAACAAGTATTTGTACCTTATGATGCAAAGGTTTACGAGATTACAAGCATCCGGGTTTCCGGAAATGAATTCAGCGATGGGAATGCGATCATCAACATCTCCGGATTAAAGAACGGGCAAAAGATATCAGTGCCGGGGCCGGAAATTCCAAATGCAATTAAAGCCATATTTAAGCAAAGGTTGTTTACGCAGATTGACATCCGTCTCGAGGATCTGACAGGTCAACAAGCTGCTTTGCATATTATGGTCACTGAAAAACCAAGATATTCTTCCCATTCTTTTAAAGGTGTCAAAAAATCAGCACACGACGATTTAAATATCATTGTCTCCAATCACCTTCCTAAAAATGCAGTCTTTACCGAGGAACTCAAACTGGCCTTATCGGAAAGCCTGGAAAAATTTTACATTGAAAAAGGTTTTTTCGATGTAAAGGTTGGTATATTGGAAATACCGGATGAAAAAAAGACCAATGCGGTAAAACTTGTCATCGACATTCAAAAAGGGGAACGGGTGAAAATTGACGATATTACTTTTTCAGGAAATAAAGAAGTTTCTTCACGTAAACTCCGCAAACAACTGAAAGAAACCAAACGCAAAGGCAGAATTTTTTCCAAATCGAAGTTTGAAGAAGAAAAATACAAAGAAGATCTGGAGCTTCTCATCGCTTACTACAATAAAGAAGGCTACAGGAATGCAAGTTTATTAGGAGATACCATATGGCGTGATGAAAAAGGCAGGTTGCGCATTCATATTGATTTATACGAGGGAAAGAGATTTTATTTCCGCAATATTTACATCAAGGGCAATTCCCTTTATACCGAACAGCATATTAAAAATGTGCTTGGTATTCAAAAAGGGGATGTCTACAATCAGGAATTGCTGCAAAAGCGTTTGAGTTTTTCAGATGACGGGCGTGATGTAAGTAGTTTGTATATGGATGAAGGCCATTTGTTTTTCAGAGCAGAACCCATTGAAACCGGCATAGAAAATGATTCAGTTGATATCACCATTCGAATCACAGAAGGTCCCCCGGCGACTATTGACCGCGTTGTGGTCAAGGGAAACGATCGCACCAATGAACATGTGATTCGCCGGGAACTGAGAACACGTCCTGGCCAGAAATTCAGCAGATCGGATATCATCCGTTCGCAAAGAGCCATCATGGCCCTCGGATACTTCAATCCGGAAACGATGGACATCGGGACTCCGGTCAATCCGAGAAGAGGAACAGTTGACATCGAATACCAGGTGGAAGAGCGTCCATCGGATCAGCTCGAATTATCAGCCGGTTGGAGTGCATTCGGATTGATTGGTACTTTGGGTGTGGTGTTCAATAATTTTTCAACAAGAAACATTTTCAAAAAATCAAGCTGGAGTCCGTTGCCCCAGGGAGACGGGCAAAAACTTTCTTTACGCGCACAAACCAACGGTCGATATTATCAGTCTTATAATTTTTCTTTTACCGAACCCTGGCTGGGAGGAAAACGGCCGACATCTTTTACCCTGGGAGGTATCTTTAGTCGCACCGATAATTCTGCATTTTCATCCTCTTTGGATGGTGGACTGAGTATTTTCCGGCTTTCAGGAGCTTTGGGTACGCAATTAAAATGGCCTGACGATAACTTCGCAGTAAGCACCGGACTCAATCTGGAGCGAATCCGTCTCGACAATTATACCGGATTCAGAGCCGGATCTGCCATTGTCAATAATGGCGATTTTTATAATATTTCCTTAAAAACTACCTTTATACGGAGCACAGTTTCTGATCCGCTTTTTCCAAGATCAGGTTCTCGTTTATCTCTCTCTGTACAGCTGACTCCTCCATATTCTTTGTTCAGAAGTGGATGGAATCCCGATTCAGTAAGTGTTAGTGACCGCTACCGTTGGGTTGAATATCACAAATGGAGATTTGATGGCGACTGGTATCTGAATCTTGCCGGCAAACTGGTACTCGCTTTCAATGCAAAAATCGGATTATTGGGTTATTACAACAAGGACCTCAAAGCACCACCTTTTGAAAGATTTGTCGTAGGTGGTGACGGACTGAACAATCAAACATTTACAGTCACCGGGCGCGATATTTTTTCTTTGAGGGGGTACGAAGTTGAAGAAGTAAAAGCCAAAACCGTCGATGAATATAATTTCAAAGACCTCACCGAAGATGCCACGATGTTCAGTAAGTTTACGATGGAACTTCGATATCCTTTATCGCTTAACCCAAGTGCAACGATGTATGCATCTCTTTGGGCACAGGGCGGCAACTCCTGGAATTCTTTCCGCGAGTTCAATCCATTCCAACTCAAGCGTTCAGTAGGTGCGGGTATCCGTATCTTTTTACCGATGTTTGGATTACTCGGATTCGATTATGGAATCGGATTCGACAAACCCTGGCTGGATGCCAAAACGACGAGCTGGAAGGATTATGCGAAATTCAGCATTATCCTGGGATTTGAGCCGGAGTAGGGTGGAAGTCTTTAAGGCTTAAGGCGAAAGGCCAAAGACCAAAGGCGAATGGGAGAAGCTTAAAAAGGGGAAAGAAACAGTTGTTAGTTTATGTGAGCTTAAAGCTCAAAGCGGAAAGCAAAAAGCTTTGTCCATTGTAAGTGAAAGAAAAATTTTGGAGATCGAAAATCATGAAATTGTGCAATCCTCGACTGAACGATTTGAATCATAAAAAAAAATGGATCAGTTGAGTAGGGAGCGTGCTGAAATTTCATTTCGTTTTATTTCCCGCACCTGCCCGACTGATATTTTGTTTTAAAATAAAGGAAAACTTATTCGGTCAGGCGGGGATGGCGCAGATTTTTAATCCTTCTAAATTTCTGTAAGCTATATTTTCATTTAATCCAACTGTGTAATCTCTGGTTAAAAGCGAGAGGTTAATAATATTGGCAAATATTAGAACCATGCAGGAAAACGCATCCAATACTACAACCTTTTAACCTTTTCCCCTTCAGCCTTACGCCTTCAGCCTTCTCCCCTTCCAGCTTTTGCCTTATTTTTGCAGCCCACAAATTCAGAACATGAAATACAGTGCTGCCGAAATCAAGGAATTCAACCAACAGACCCGCGAATTTTTGCAGCATTCAGCCATTACCAGCCGGAATTCTGTGGAGCAATTGCGGGAACTGATCCGCTTTCACGAATGGCAGTATTACGCACAGGACAATCCGCTCATCAGCGATTTTGAATACGACCAGTTGTATAAATTGCTGGAACATGTGGAATCCGAACATCCGGAATGGTACGATGCTGATTCTCCCACACAACGGGTATCCAGCGATCTCACCGAGCAATTTGAAACGGTCGTGCACCTGACTCCCATGCTTTCGCTCGAAAATTCTTACAAATTGGAAGACCTGGAGGCTTTTGATGCCCGGGTTCGGAAACTTTGCGAACTGGGTGATCAGGAACCTCTTGAATATTTTGCAGAACCCAAATTTGATGGCGGTAGCATTGCCCTGGTTTATGAAAACGACAGTCTGGTGCGGGCCGCCACGCGGGGCGATGGAGCTCAGGGCGACGAAATCACCCGAAATGCACGGACGGTAAAGTCCATTCCGCTGAAAGCCGCATTTTCCAAATTTGGTCTTCACAGGGTCGAACTGAGGGGAGAAGCGGTGATGAGCCATAAAAAATTTGCGCAGATCAACCAGCAAAGAGAATCCGATGGACTGAGTTTGCTGGCGAATCCACGGAATGCAGCTACCGGAGTCCTTCGCGTGAAAGATCCTTCCGAAACGGCAACGCGCGGACTGGATGCCTTCATTTTTCAGCTGTCCTATGCTGAAGACAAGGATGGAAACCCCGCCATGAATAAAAGAGCTTCGCATGCTGAATGGATGCAATTGCTGGATCAGCTGGGTTTTAAGGTGGCTTTGGGCGGCCGGAAAATTTGCAAAAACATCTACGAAGTGGAAGCCTTCGTTCAGCAATGGGCGGAACGAAGGGATCACTATACCTACGATATAGACGGGGTTGTGGTAAAGATCAATGATCTGTCCTTGCAGGAACGCTGCGGTTTTACCTCACACCACCCGCGCTGGGCAGTCGCCTATAAATTCCAAGCCAAACAAGCCACTTCTATCCTGAGGGATGTGGAATTTCAGGTTGGTAAAATTGGGTCCATTACCCCCGTTGCGAAAATTGAACCCGTACAATTGGCAGGAGTGACGGTGAGTTCTGTGTCTTTGCACAATGAGGATTTTATACGGCAAAGGGATATCCATTATGGCGATCAGGTTTTGGTAGAACGAGCCGGTGACGTCATCCCTTATATCGTTAAAGCTTTTCCCGAATTGCGGACCGGGAAAGAAACGCCCATCCATTTTCCGAAAAATTGTCCGGTTTGCGATACAGCTCTGGTTCGAGAAGAGGACGAAGCCGCCTGGCGTTGTCCGAATTTTCAGTGCGAAGCGCAAAAAGTACAGCGCTTGATCCATCACGTCTCCAAAGACGCCATGGATATCGACGGACTGGGAAAATCTTTGGTTGAAAGATTTTATGAATTGGGCTGGCTGAATGATATGTCCGATATCTACGATCTAGACTATGATGCGATATCCCAATTGGAGGGAATGGGCGAAAAATCAGCAACAAAACTCAGGAAATCCATTGAAGCCGCAAAAGATCGTCCTCTGTATCGCCTGTTACACGGCCTGTGTATCCATCATCTGGGCAAAAAAGTCTCAAAACTTATCGCCGAACATCTCAGCTACCTTCCCGATTTAAAAAATTGGGAACTCGAGCGCTTCACTTCGATTAAGGACGTAGGCCCGGTGGTGGGACAAAATGTAATCCAGTTTTTTCAGGATCCCGAAAACCTAAGAATGATCGCCAGAATGGAGCAATTGGGGGTCAATATGAAACAAACAGATGAGGACAGACCTAGGGCAAAGGTCGAAAATGCTGTTTTGTCGGGCAAAACCATATTATTTACAGGCACTTTGAAGCAATTGGGAAGAAAAGAAGCTCAGGAACTGGCCGAAAAAAACGGTGCAAAACTGCTTTCAGCCGTATCCGCTAATCTGAATATACTCGTGGTGGGTGAGGACGCCGGATCCAAATTGGCAAAAGCTCAAAAATTGGGGACGGTTGAAATTTGGTCAGAAGAGGACTTCCTTTCCAAAATTCAGGCATAATTTTCAAAAGAATAGCAAACGTTTAAAACTTTATAACGTTATATCTTGATAACCATTTTATAGCAGGTCAAACGATGAAAAAAATACTAAGTTTTCTCTTTATTAGCAGTCTCTGCATTTTCCAGATTACGGCTCAGAATGCTTTCTGGAAACCCATAACAAGCAACCTGGCTCCCAGAAACGGTAGCGATTGGAATAAAATCAGCAATTTGAGTTATTTCCAATTGGATCGCGAAGCGTATGCCCGGCATCTCATCAATCTTTCTAATTCAGCCGGTCAAAGCGAATTTGAACTGGAGTTGCCGATGCCCGGAGGAGTTTGGAAGACTTTTAAGGTCAAAGAGTCGCCCGTCATGGAAGCAGAACTGGCTGCCAAATTTCCCGAAATTAAAACCTATGCGGGGCATCACGGCGAATTGTACATGAGGTTGTCCATATCACCCTACAGTTTCCAGGTGTACATCCTGACCCCAGAAGGAGATGTGGTCATCGATGCACCCGATAGAAAGCGCGATGTTTATGCCATGTTCAGGGGATCTGACATTCAGTTTGACGAAGCTTTCAATCTGAGTTGTGGTACAAAAGATCTGGATGCGCTTGATAAATCGGAAGAACACACACATGAAAAAACCTTGCAACCGAGAAGTCCGCAGGGCGCACCGGTCAATTTGAGAACCTATAGACTGGCCCTGGCTTGCACTGCAGAATGGGCATTGGATGGAGGCCGTGGTGGTGGAAGCGTCCAGACTGCACTTGATAAAATGGTGGCATCCTTGTCTTACATCAATGCGGTTTATGAAAAAGACGTAGCCGTACACATGAACCTCGTTGCCAACAACGATAAACTGATTTTCCTTGATCCCGTTTCAGATCCTTACGGAAACCCAACTTCCGGAGGTTCCACTTTGGGACAGAATACAGATGTCATTACCGGGATCATTGGGCGGGCGGCTTATGATATTGGCCATGTATTTACAAATACCTGTACAGATGTGGGCGGAGTTGCTTTTTTGGCTTCTGTATGCAATGCCAATAAAGGTGGAGGAGTAACCTGCTGGTATAATACGGATATTGCCTACGTGACTCAAAGAATTGCATGCCATGAAATGGGACACCAATTCAGCGCATCTCATACATTTTCCAATTGCAATGGCAATGAATCTGCGACTTCCTATGAACCAGGAAGTGGAACGAGTATCATGTCTTACAGTGGACTATGTGGAGCAGGATTAAATGTGGAAACCGGAAATTTGCCACATCCCAATTATTTTCATACCAATTCAGTTGAGAGAATTTACAACTATACGAGAACCGGAGATGGAAGCCGGTGTGGAGTGCAGACTACAACCAACAATAGTTTTCCCGATGCGGAGATTTCATTTCCCTCAGGTCTTTATATCCCTATTCGTACACCGATCTGGTTGAAAGGCAGTGCAACGGATATGGAAAATGACAATCTGACCTATAACTGGGAACAATACGATGCCGCAGGATATGGACCTGTTCTCGGAGAACCATTGCTCGATGAAGAAGGGCCTTTATTTAAATCGGTATTTCCTGGCACCAGCCCAAATCGGATCATTCCAATCTGGAATACCATACTTACAAAAAAGAATTTCGAACGCACAGAAGTCCTGCCTACCGTAAATCGTAAAATAACCTTCCGGTTTAATGTTCGCGATAATCATGCGGGTGCGGGAGCTACTACCACTAAGCAGACTTTTTTCTATGCCATCGATTCTGCCGGTCCGTTCCAGCTTACTTTTCCGAATGTAGATACAAAAGACACCTTGTACAGTGGTGGATGTAATCTCATCCGTTGGGATGTTGCCAATACTAACAAATCTCCGGTCAATTGCAAGAAAGTGAATATATATCTGATGCCCAATCGTACCAATCCCAATGTGATGGTTCCATTATTGATGGGTACTGAAAACGATGGAGATGCGATTGTGGATATTCCCGATACTTATGTGGGGATGATCCGGTCCAGAATCGTTATCGAAGCCGCAGATAATATATTCCTGGACGCCTCCGATAGCGATATCCGGATTTTATCCAATGCCAATCGGAATGGTGTGTTGTTTGGTGTTGCGCCTTCAGATTTTGTGTTTTGCATACCCAATTCTATTGATCTTGACATTCAGGCTTGTACGTTTGGTTCAGCCAGTGGAAATTTAAGACTTTTACTTGGAAACGGTTTGCCTGATGGCGCAGTTTATCAATTTGAAAACGACCAATTGCCGGGTTCGGGAAGCACAAAATTAAAATTGGATTTTACGAATGTAGAAGCGAGTGGGATCTATAGAGTAGAAGTGCTTGCAATAACAGATGCGGGCGACACCTTGAGAGAGTGGATAGATATGGATCTGGTTAATGTAAATTTTACAGATTTGAAGACGATTTATCCAGCCAGTGGACTTGCCGGCCTGCCTCAATCTGTCGAGTTTAAATGGACTGCAGCCAGAAATGCCTTAAGTTACAGACTGGAAATTGCAACGTCTCCATCATTTGGTTCATCGCTTGTATATAGTTTGGATGGCATCAAAGACACAGTGATCACTCCTATTGTATTTTTGAACGAAAGCACCTTGTATTACTGGAGGATCATTCCTGTAAACCGTTGTGGTTTGGGTTCTCCCAGTGTGCCTTCTCCATTTCAGACCGTCAATAAAAAATGCGAATTGACCGATTATCCCGGAAACGTGTTGGTGCGAAGTGCCAATAAAACAGGATATATGCCCGTACCGATAAGAGGCTCGGGAATTATCAGCGATGTCAATGTCAATGACGTGTATGCCAACGCCATCGGCGTCAACAGCATCACCCTAACACTTGTTAGTCCGCAGGGAACCCGCGTCAAATTATTTGACAGAAATTGCGGGGTTACCGATTTGTTTGATTGTTCATTTGACGATGAAGGGCTTTTAAATATCATGAACGGTTGTCCGCCAGCCCAGAAAAAAATCATCAAACCATTGGAATCCTTGTCGAAGTTCAATGGCGAAGACCAAGCAGGTGACTGGACTTTGGAAGTGGTGACTGACCGATTTCTCAGTGGCCAGGCGAATTTTTACGGATTTAAATTAGACATTTGTTCAGAGATCAAAGTCAACAATCCATTTTTAATTACGAATCTTGGCCTTCAGATGAACCAAGGCGAACTGCGCAATATAGGGCAGGATAAATTGGAATCAGCGGATGTGGATAACACAGCGGCAGAATTGATCTATACCATTGTGGTGATTCCGCAGAGAGGTGATCTCATGCTGAACGGAGTGAAACTGGATTACGGATCAAAATTTTCGCAAAAGGATATTAATGATGGCAGATTGAGTTATAAACATACCGGTGGCCCGATGGAAACAGACGGATTTTTATTCCTCGTGGAAGACGGTGTCGGTGGTTGGTTTGGTACTGATTTTTTCAAAATTCAGATCGGGCCTGTAGATACCCGTCAGGAAGATGAATTTGAGTTTAACGTATTTCCAAATCCGGCAAAAAATAAAGTACAACTTACTTTTTCAGAAACACTTGAAAAGGATGCGCAACTCAGCGTTTTCGATCTCAACGGCAGGGTTTGTATGAAACAAGGACTTCCTTCGAGAAGAGCAGAGCTTATCGATATTGCCAATTTGGAAAATGGAATTTACGTATTTCAGATCAGATCTGGAAAACAATTTAAGACTGTGAAGCTGGTTGTTCAGCGTTGATGGTAATAGGGGTACAAGAGTTTTCTTAACAACCCTTCGAGTTGATTCCTTCTGTACTGCACTTTTTTACCTTAGCCCTTTTATGCGAACTTGGAGAAGGGCTGGGGATGAGGCAGACAGTTTAGTTTTTAAAAGATAGAGTGCTGAAAAAGCTGCATTTTTGCGGCCTTAAATCAGCCTGATCAATGTCGGTGTGGAGTAGACTCAAGGAAATTTTTGTTTTATTTAAACTTTCATTAAAGGGAGAACATATCGATTACACCCAGGGTAGTATTCCCAGGGCTGTATTTCTCTTGGCGGTTCCCATGATTCTGGAGTTGAGTCTGGAAAGTGTATTTGCCATTGTCGATATTTTTTTTGTAAGCAAGTTAGGTGCAGCAGCCATCGCAACGGTGGGTTTGACGGAGTCAGTGATCACGATTATTTATTCGGTGGCCATTGGATTGAGTACTGCAGCTACTGCGATCGTAGCCAGGCGCATTGGCGAAAAAGATCCCATCCGAGCTGCGGAGGCCGGGGCCCAGGCATTGTGGATCGCTATGGCCGTGAGCGTGGTGCTCTGTATTGCCGGAGCATATTTTGCAGGAGACATATTGAAGCTGATGGGAGCCAGCGAAGAAGTTGTCGAGACCGGGACTCCATTTGCACGCATCATGTTGGGTACCAGTTTTGTCATCATGTTGTTGTTTTTGATCAATGGAATCTTCAGGGGCGCGGGTGATGCGGCGATGGCGATGAAAAGTCTCTGGTTGGCGAGTCTCATCAATATTATTTTATGTCCATTGTTTATCGAATGGTTTGGATTGAAGGGTGCAGCGATCGCCACGGTCGTAGGACGCACAGCAGGAGTGGTTTACCAGTGTTATCATTTGTTCAGAGGGGACGGCATCTTAAAATTTATTCCATCTTATTTTAAGATCAATTTAGAATTGATCAGGTCGCTGGTCCATATTGCATGGCCTGCGACTTTTCAATTTATCATTGCGAGTGGCAGTTGGATTGTAATGGCTAAACTGGTTGCTGAGACGGGAGGGACCGATGCATCGGCAGGTTATCAGATCACCATTCGGAATATTGTATTTTTTATTTTACCGGCCTGGGGATTAAGTAATGCAGCAGCCACTTTGGTTGGACAAAATCTTGGTGCCGGGCATCCCGAGCGCGCTGAGAAGAGTGTATGGCTGACCGCCAAATACAATGCTGTATTTATGGCCTTAGTGACATTGTTGTTTATGATTTTTCCCGAATTGATTATTTCAATATACACCCGCGATCCGGAGGTCGTGCACTATGCAGTCCAATCATTGCGAATCATCGGATCGGCTTATATTTTTTACGGAGTTGGAATGGTGATGATTCAGGCTTTAAATGGAGCCGGGGATACCCGAACCCCGAGCTGGATCAATTTTATTTGTTTTTGGTTGTTTCAGATTCCGCTTGCTTATTTTCTGGCGAATGGAATGGACCTGAAAGCAACAGGTTCTTTTCTGGCCATTCCTATAGCTGAAACGGTGATTGCCATTGTGGCCTGGTACTATTTTAAATTGGGCAAATGGAAGAAGGTAGTGGTGTAAGGAAGTTGGCAGTTTTCAGTTGGCAGTCTTTAGTTGATAGTTGTTAGATGTTGGTTGATAGTTTTCCAGTGTAAATTTCTAAATTTGTAATACTAACACATGGATGTTAGCTAAGACTGAAATTAGGTACCAAAGGAATGGTACTGGGATATTAACGTCAATTATATTTTTTCAGGATTAATTCCCATCCAAACTTCAAACCTGATATCATCTTCCATTTAGTTTTTTATTTTTTTTTTCATTAATCTAATATTAATTTTAGCTAATATGTTTTTACGTTAATTCATTTCATACGAGTGGCCTTGGTACATTTCCATTCAACCATGAGCTATCTAATACCATAAAGTTATTTTGTAAATCTGAATTGAATGAACGTAAAAAAATGGTTAAATAATACTTGCTTTTCTGACAACTAACAAATCTCCTAAATGGCAACCTGCTAAAAGAAATTAGCAAATTAGATAAACAATTATTTAACTAAATCCTAATGTAAGTATTTCTGAAGCATGGACAAAAATCTCATACATTTCGTTCTAATAAAAAAAATATGAATACCTATTTTCTTTACGATTCATTTATAATCCATAAACATGGGGTAATCCGTTATTAGGTTTCAGCAGTAATTGTATTGACAAAATTATAGGATCATGCATTTAGATAATCTATGAATATTAATTATTGCGTTTTATCAATTTTATACCTGAGTTTATGCTATGGAGCATATAAAATTCAGTTCTTTAAGCCTCTTGGAAATCAGGCAGATTTAGAATTGGCCGAAATTCACAAAAAAGAATATAAGGTCTATTGTGATACAAGTTCATGGTATTTTCGAAGTGAATCTGAGTTGCAACTATCCGATTCAAGCCACATAGCAGAAACTGAAATGATCAATATACCCTGTTCATTACCACATCGTTTATTGTTGCCCAACAGCGCGATCTGGTATACGAGAAAGTTTTTACTTTCAGATACGATAATACTTGAAGTCAATGCAGATGATGGTGCACAAGTTTGGCAGGACGACAGGCGTGTGAAATCATTTTATGGAGATAATTTTATTTTATTTCCCAAAAATGGATGCTCCGTAATAAGGATCCGCGTATTAAATAATGCAATGTTCGGCGGTCTACAAAGGGTTCTTCTGAAAGTTAGGAAAGGAAAGCTTTTTGAATTCTTTGAACGAGGGGCCAATAACAATACCAGAGCAACATTTATTCAAGCTAAAAGAGATTACCAGATCAATCCTGAAAATGATTTAAATATTGATCCAGCCCAACCCATATCATTTACATTTTGGGGTGATAGTCAAGGTGGTTGGCAAACATTCAATAGATTAATTGAAAGTATGAATGCCATACCCCAACATTTTACAATAGGGCTAGGAGACCTGACCGCAAATGGCAGTAATTATAATCAATGGAGTAGTTTTCTAAAATGTTTGGGAAATATGCCAAATGATCTTGCAAAATATTTAATTGCTGGTAACCATGATTACGATGGTTATTATGATGACTTGTTTCCGGAATTGTATCATCTCATTACAGGCCATATTGAAAATCCAAAGCCCTATTTTAGTTGGAAAGTAAACCAATGTTTATTTATTGGATTGGATGGAAACCGAAATTTCCCGCTTGCATTAGATACAGCCCAACTGAATTGGTTGGACTCGTTGTTAGTCTCCAATGCGGGCAACTCCGTCAGATGGAGATTTATTCTACTTCATCAACCCCCTTATGCTCAAGGCTGGTTTGGATATGAAGGAGATGAATTTATCAGAAACTGGGTTGACAAATATGCAGAAAAATATAAAATAGATTTTGTATTGAGCGGGCATGTGCATAATTACGAAAGAATGAGCAAACAGTATGGCAACCACACTACAAACTTTATTGTATCCGGAGGAGCTGGAGGAAGATTGGAACCCCCGGAATCTAATTCCAACCCCAAAATGGATATAGTGATTAAAGAACATCATTTCTGTCATATTTCTATTAATGATAGCATCGCACATCTAAAAGTATATGGAATTGATGGTAAACTTTTGGATGAATTTATTTACAATAAGAATTAAATCTGAAAATCATATGAAAAAATACAAATTTGTTTTACTAATTTTTATAAGCTGCATACTTGCTTCAAACTTACTCTATACTCAGGAGATGAAAACCCAAAATGTAATTTTTATAACCCTGGATGGATTGCGATGGCAAGAGTTGTTTGGAGGAGCTGACGATTCATTGGTCAGAGATTTACGTTTTGTTAAGGACACAACTTTGTTAAAGGCCTCTTATTGGGATGATGACCCGGACGTGAGAAGAAGAACTTTAATGCCCTGGATGTGGAATACGGTTGGCGTTAATGGAGTATTACTTGGTAATCAATGGAAAGGAAGTAAGGTTCAGGTTACAAATATGCATTGGTTCTCCTATCCGGGTTATCAGGAAATTCTAGCTGGTTTTTCTGATCCTGGTGTAAAAAGCAATGATAAAATTTGGAATCCTAACGTAACTGTCTTGGAGTGGATTCAGCAGAAAGAAGGATTTCAAGAAAAGGTAGCAGCTTTTGGAAGCTGGGATGTTTTTCCATATATTATTAATCAACAAAGAAATGGAATGTACATCAATGCAGGGTTTGATACGGCTTCAGGGGCATCTTTAACTGTCAAGGAAAGATGGCTCAACGAGATCCAGTTTCAATGTCCGAAGCTTTGGAATGGAGTGCGATTGGATGTGATGACGCATCAATATGCTATGGAATACATACAAAAGAATCATCCAAGGTTGGTTTATATATCATATGGTGAAACTGATGATTTCGCTCACGATGGAAAGTATGATTATTATTTAGATGCCGCTCACCGCACAGATGCAATGATAGCTCAATTATGGGATTATTGTCAGCAGGACCCATTTTATAAAAATAGAACTACGTTTGTGATTACCACCGATCATGGAAGAGGCGATTTGAATAAAAGAGAATGGACATCACATGGTAAATTAATTAACGGATCAAATTTTATTTGGATTGCAGCCATAGGTCCTGATACGCCTGGAAGAGGGGAGGTGCAAAATGCAAAACGCTATTTTCAAAATCAGGCTGCCAAATCTGTTGCTAAATTTTTAGGATTCGATTATTCCAACCGCGAAGAGGTCGGGGAAATAATAGATGTTCTTTTTAGTAAATAAGGGGACTACTAAAAGCCTCTTAGACGAGGCGAGTGAACTTTTTAAATCCGGAGTCACGTTGGAGTGTGATGGGTAGTTTAAATAATTTTCACAACGAAGTATCAGAGATTTTTAGAAGTACATAAAATTTAATTTAGAAATTGTTTGGTGATTGTTTTATTGATGTAATATCTATATACAGATAATATTATCTGATTGTATAATCAATCAAATTAACAATAAGGACACATTCGAAAAAATAGCAGCTCATATTTTTATTCCGTAATTTAAATCTAATAGAAGTATGAAACGAACTATTCTAAAACTTACACTATTCCTAATCGTATTAGCAGCATTTAATGCTAAGGCCGTAGCGCAGATTTCCATCAATGGGAAGATCACAGATAGCAAGGGCGAAGCATTGACCGGTGTTACAATTATGGAGGAAAATACCAATAATGGTACAACCACAGATGAAATGGGGAATTACTCGTTGCAAGTAAGCAATGGTAACTCGGTACTAATCATTTCATATGTTGGATACAATACGCAACGCAAAAGTGTTGGCGGACAGCGCGAAATCAGCCTTTCTTTAACTGAAAACAGTATTGGTTTGAATGAAGTAGCGATCACGGCATTGGGGATTAAAAGAGAAAAAAAGGCATTAAGTTATGCAGTCCAGGAAGTCAAAGGAGATGATCTGGTCAAAGCGCGTGAAACCAACGTATTAAATTCTCTTGCTGGAAAAGTGGCAGGCGTAACTGTGGTAGGTAATCCTAGTGGGATTGGTTCATCAAGCAGAATAATAATCAGAGGAGAACGATCGCTTAATATAAATAATAATCAACCACTGTTTGTTATTGATGGTGTGCCCATTACGAATCAGTTTAATGGTTCATCTGGTAGAAGTTTCCAGGAAACGGATTATGGCAATGGAGCCGGATTTGTAAATCCTGATGACATTGAGTCAATGACTGTCTTGAAAGGGGCCAATGCTACAGCCTTATATGGTTCCAGAGCCTCCAACGGAGTAATACTTATTAAAACTAAGGCAGGTACCAAAAGGAAAGGGGTTGGTATCAGTTTCAACTCCACAGTAAGTTTTGAGGATGTGCTCATACTTCCCGAATATCAAAATAAATATGGACAAGGATTAAATGGTGAATTCAATTTTGTCGATGGAAACGGAGGTGGTTTGCGCGATGGGGTAGATGAAAATTGGGGTCCTGAAATGACAGGTCAGTTATTGGATCAATTCGATTCACCAACGAATAAAGGATTTAGAGGAGGAGATGTCGGGAATTTGTTTACCAATATTGGTCCGGTGAATTTAGCTGATCAATTAGCCAACAGAGGAACCATTCAAGCAACGCCATTTGTAGCTTTGGAAGATAATGTTAGAGACTTCTTTGAAACAGGGGCAACCTACACGAATAATATTTCTTTTGAGGGTGGTAATGATCAATCTGATTTTCGATTATCACTGACTGCTTTAAATCAAACGGGAATTGTCCCAAATACAGATTTGAATCGCTATACAGCTTCCTTTAATGGTGGATATAATTTAACCGATAAATTGGGTGTTCGATTGAACTTGAACTATTTGAATAACTCAAGCAAAAACAGACCGAATTTAAGTTACGGTACTGAAAATATCATGTATCTTTTTAATTGTTGGTGGCCGCGTAGTGTGAGCGTCGTGAATTCACGTGAATACTGGCAAAGAGGCCGGGAAGGGCTAAATCAGTTTAACTTTAATTACAATTACCACGACAATCCGTATTTTAATGTCTATGAAAACACAAATGGTCAAGCTTTAAATCGGGTATATGGAAATATTGCATTGAATTATCAATTTACATCCGAATGGAAAATTATGCTTCGGAGTGGAACTGATGTGAATAATGAATTCCGCGATCGAAGGAGAGCGTATAGCACACAACGCTTTAAATTGGGAAGTTATCGGGAAGAAAAAATCTATAGTGAAGAACGCAATACAGATTTTCTGATTTCATTTAATCCGACCATAAATTCTGATTTATCTTTTTCTGTGTCTGGAGGAGGCAATCGTTTGGATCAGGAGTTTAAACTTTCCGATATCAGTGCACCGGAATTGGCGGTTCCTGGAATTTATTCACTCAATAACAGTCGTGTAGCTTTGCAATATTTCACATTTGGATCCAAGAAAAGAATAAATAGTTTATACAGTTTTGTAAACTTGGGTTATAAAAGCAAAGTATTTTTAGATCTTTCACTTAGAAATGATTGGTCTAGTACCTTGCCTTCAAACGAAAACTCATACCTCTATTATGGAATTGGTAGCAGTATCGTTTTAACTGATTGGTTCCATACGAATGAAGATATTCTCTCTTTTGCGAAGTTGAGATTGGGTGTAGCTCAGGTGGGAAATGATACAGATCCCTATCAGTTAATCGCGACGTATGCGGCCCAGACGGCTGCCAATGGACTTCCTACTTATGAAGAATCAGCAGCACTTGCCAATGCAGACTTGAAACCTGAGATCAGCACATCTTTTGAAATTGGAACTGAATTGCGATTTTTAAAGAATAGAATTGGTTTGGATTTTACTTATTACATAACGAATAGTGAAAATCAGATTTTACCTATTCAATTATCCAGTACTACCGGATATACGTCTCGGGTTATTAATGCTGGATTGATTCAGAATAAGGGAATTGAAGTGATGTTAAATCTCCAGCCATTGAGATCAAGTAATGGATTCAACTGGAACATTGATCTGAATTGGTCTAAAAATGACAGCAAAGTGAAAGAGTTGTATCAAGATCCAATTTCAGGCCAGACCATAACCAGTTATGTAATGGCAAATCGTTATATTACCGTTGAAGCAAGAGTTGGTGAAGAAATGGGAGATATGTATGGTATAGGTTTTATAAGGGTTTCATCCGATCCAACAAACCCATATTACGATCCATCAGGCAAGTATGTTGGCCAGGTTGTGTATTCAACAAATGGAAAACCACTTGCTACTACGGACCGTATTAAATTAGGAAATTACAATCCAGATTGGTTGGCTGGTATCAGAAATACTTTCAGTTATCATGGGTTGAGTTTGAGCGTTTTGTTTGATATAAGATCGGGAGGTAAGTTATATTCTCATACGCAAACAGTGGGACGCGAAGGAGGAACCATTTTAGAAACTTTGGAAGGCCGCGCAGATGGATACGATTTGAGTAAAGATGGAAACGGGGTGATCGGATCAGGTGTAGTTCAAAATGCTGATGGAACATTTACACCAAACACTGTTAAACTTCCTGCAAGAGAATGGCATACAACGATCACTCTTGGACGTCGTTTGGTAGAAGGCATGATTTATGATGCCAGTTTTACAAAATTGAGAGAGGTCCAATTATCATATACATTACCTAACCGTTGGTTAGGTAATGCAAACATCAGGGATTTAACCTTATCTTTTGTGGGTAGAAATTTGGCTTTGTGGTCGGATGTACCTCACGTGGATCCTGAGACTTCTTCAACGGCTGGCGGTACAATTATACCTGGTGTTGAATCGGTGGCCATACCAAGCACCAAATCTTTTGGATTTAACATAGGACTTAAATTTTGATCTCTTAAATATTTAAATGTCATGAAAAAAATATTTTTCTATAATTTTTTAGTCATTTGCGCATTATTATTTGTAGGATGTACAGATGAATTTGAGGAAATCAATACCAACAACAATTCACCTGTCAGGGTTACTCCTCAGTTGTTGTTACCCGATATTCAAAGAGATGTTATAAACACATTACTGGGAGAAACCTGGGGAATCGGGAACATTGTTATACAACATACTGCCAAAAATCAATTTGTAAACGAAGATCGTTATTTGTGGGGCGAGTTTAATAGTATCTGGACAAATGGATATGGTAAATTAAGAGACGTTTATAATATAATTCGGTTGGCGGAAGAAAACAATGATCAACCGACTAAAGCCGTGGCTCTGATTATGAAATCATGGATATACTCTTTGATAACAGACACTTATGGAGATATACCCTACTCAGAGGCAATAGCAGCAAAAGCCGGGATAAATTATCCCAAGTATGATACTCAAGAGGAGATTTATAATGGGATCATTAGTGACTTGAGTTTAGCCAATGATTTATTAGCCAATTCAAGTGGAGTAGTAGGTGGTGATATTGTTTACAATGGGAACATAACGAAGTGGCGTAAATTGGCCAACTCATTAAAGATACGATACCTGATAAGGATTTCAAAAAAGAAAAACCCTGGATCCGCCTTAAGTGAAATGATTTCAGATGCATCCAAGTTCCCTCTATTCAGCAGCAATGATGACAATGGAGTATATAATTTCAAAGAATCTTCACCAGATCAATTTCCTTTATACAGTGCGAGAGTTGGATCTTTCAATGAGTTTCGGGCTAGTAAAACCTTACTGGATACATTGAAATCGATGAATGATCCCCGTTTGAAAATCTACTATAGAGCTACACCTGCAACAGAAGGAACTGCACAGGAAGAATTTATTGGTATTCCCAACGGGTTGGATGATGTTACCTCACAAACTTATGCTGGTGGGCAACAAAATCATTCACGCATTGGTAGTTTATTTTTTGAAAATTCAATAACCACCGAAGGACTAAAAATTGCAAAAGGTGTAATCATGACTTATGCAGAATTGCAATTTTTATTGGCAGAAGCGTCTGCAAAAGGCTGGATAAGCGGAGATTCTAAAATGTTTTATGAGAATGGAATTAAATCTTCATTTGATTATTATGGGCTTTCTGTTCCAACTGGCTATTTTGACCTTCAGACTGTAAAATGGAGCGGCGATCAGCAGGAGAATTTAAATAAGATTGGATTTCAGAAATGGATTTCATTTTACTACCAGGGAATGGAAGCTTGGTTTGATTGGAGGAGAACTGGTATTCCTGTACTAACCCCGGCTGTAAGTAATCAAAACGGAGGCAAAATCCCGGTTCGGTTTATTTATCCATTTATTGAGCAAGCTCTTAACGGGCCAAACAGACAGGTAGCCGTGAGCAGGCAGGGTGGAGATGATATCAATACAAAAATGTGGTATTTACAATAAATGGCAAGTTTTGTTATCGGATAAGATCAATGGCTCGTTGGGATAGTCCTGCGAGCCATTATTTATTATTTCAATGACGGTTTGGCATTTCATTAAATAAATTAATATTTATGAAACAGGATAGAATCCGCATGATCGTATTCGATATGGCAGGGACGACGATACAAGAGAATAACCTGGTGTATCGATCTTTGCAGTTTGCACTTCAAATGCACGGGTTCAACCTGGATCTGGATCAGATACTTATCCATGCTGCAGGAAAGGAAAAGGTAACAGCTATCAGAGATTTATTGAAATTCACATCACAGCAAGAAGCAGATGATGAATTGGTAAGCGATGTATTTATCGATTTTTCCAAACAACTTAATGAGCAATATGCAATAGTTGGTCAGGTAAAGTTATTTCCCTCCTATACGCTCCTATGTAATTATTTGAGAGAAAATGAAATCATAATAGTGCTAAACACAGGGTATAGCAAAGTGATTGCTCAAAAAATCCTGGATCAGGTTGGATTATTACCTGGGGAAGGATATGATTTATTGGTATGTTCAGATATGGTAAACCAAAGCCGTCCTCATCCTGCCATGATTGATTATGTAAGTAATAAGTTTGAGATTCAACCAAGACATATAATTAAAGTTGGGGATACAATTGTGGATATTATGGAGGGTAAAAATGCCAATGTTAAGTACTCCATAGGCGTGACAACTGGTGCCCAGACCAGGAAACAACTCGAAGCCTGTCAACCTGATTTTATCATCGATGATTTATTGGAATTGATTCCAATTATCGAAAATGTAAATAAGTAAATGAACTTCCGATTCAGTATTACTTCATATTTAATACGGAATCCTTTACTATTGATAATATGGGCTGGTGTTGCTACAACCCTCGCTTATTTTTGTATGTATATGTTCCGCAAGCCTTTCACCGCAGGATTTTACGAGGGTATTGAATGGTTAGGTCTTGATTACAAGGTGATTTTAGTAATTTCTCAGATTTTGGGGTATGCAACTTCTAAATTTGTTGGAATCACTTACATTTCGGGAATGGAACCTCAGCAAAGGGCCAAAAAATTTATTAGCTTAATATTATTTTCCTGGATCGCATTGGTCGGCTTTGCGCTGACTCCGGTTCCTTATAATTTATTTTGGATGTTCTTGAATGGTTTACCCTTGGGGTTGATTTGGGGAATAGTCTTTCAATATATCGAAGGTAGGCGGTTTACCGAAATTCTAACAGTGCTGTTGTGTGTGAATTTTATTGTTTCATCCGGTGTGGCCAAAACATTAGGCACCTTTGTAATGCAATTGGGAATTGAACCATTCTTCATGCCTGCGATTTGCGGTTTCGTTTTTATTCCTGTTGCATGTTTTGCTGTTTGGGCACTCACCTGTATACCAGGTCCGGATGCGAATGATGTAAAATACAGGAAGGAACGAATTACAATGAATGCAATGATGCGTAAAGAAACAATCCGCAAATATGGTACTATCATTTTTTTTATTACGGTTTGTTACATCTTGCTTACTATAGTAAGGGATATCCGTGATAATTATATTGTTGAAATATGGAAAGATTTGGGATTTTCAAATAATTCTGCCATTTATACAACAACAGAATTGCCAATTGCTTTTGGTGTTTTGCTCTGCCTTGGATCTCTTTTTATAATCAAAAACAACACAAGAGCATTTTATCTCAATTTATTATTGATTGGAGCGGGATTTTTGATATTGTTGGTTAGTACGTTTTTATTTCAGCTCCATATAATTTCTTCGTTGACTTTGTTGGTTTCCAGTGGAATTGGTTTGTTTGTACCCTATATTTTATTTAATGGTATTTTATTAGACAGGTTTTATGGGAGCTTTAATATTGCCGGCAATGTAGGATTTATCATGTATATAGCCGATTCATCGGGTTATCTCGCCAGCGTTGCAATTATGATCATTAAATTATTTAATAATATCGAAGTTTCCTGGTTATCGTTTTATACAAAAATATGTTGGGCAGTTAGCATCATTGGAATATTCACCTTATTATTTTTAACCTTATCAGTATATTTCAAGCAACTGCAAGAGAAAAAACAAGGTCTTTTAAACAGAAGTTCTTATGAAACTATATGACATCATTGTAATTGGTTCTGGCATTATGGGCCTTGCGCATGCTTATCATGCTTCCAATTTAGGATTGCGGGTCCTTATTTTAGAAAAAAACAGTAGGGCAGCGGGATCCAGCGTCCAAAATTTTGGCCAGGTCGTTCCCTCTGGATTTGGAGTTGAATGGCAACGTATTGGTAGGGTTTCATTGGAATATTACAGAAAAATCCAAAGTGAATGGGATATTACAGCCCGAAATAATGGAAGTATATATTTCGCAACAGATCCTCAGGAAGAGCAACTCTTAGAGGAGTTGATGTCTATAAACCGGATTGAAAATTATTCCTCTGTATTGCTAAATAAAGAGGAGTGTTATGCCAAGTATGCAGGAATAAATATGGATCATATTCGGTGCGGACTTTTTTTTCCTGAAGAAATTTCTTTGGACTCCCCAATTGCCATAGCTTCTCTGTCTGCCTATTTGCAGATTAGAAGAGGAGTTGAAATGCAGTTTCAAACAGTTGTTAGTAATGTTGAATCTGATACGAATCAAGTATTATTAACAGACCATTTTGGCAGAACATACCAGGCCCAGATTGTTATCATTTGTAATGGCTCTGAGTTTAAGTTGCTTTATCCCAAATATTTTGAAAATGCTGATCTTGAGATGGTCAAATTGCAAATGATGCAAGTGAGTGATCCCGGTTTTAAAATCGGTGGTAATTTGCTTACAGGGTACTCCATCAGGAGGTATGAAAGTTTTCATGAATGCCCTTCATATATGCAAATAAAAAAGGAAGAAAATCCCGATACTTTTGCAAAGCAATTTGGTATTCATTTACTTTTTAAACAGAATTTAGATGGGAGTATCATTTTAGGAGATTCTCATGAATATGCTCCTCCGGATCGTTGGGAAGAAATACAAGCCCATGTAACACAGCAATGCATAAATCAATTTATGATGGATGAAGCAAATAAATACATCAATATTAAACAAAGCCAAATAATTAAAACGTGGATTGGAATTTATTCCCAGGTAAAAGATAAGGGATTAATAAATGTAGAAATAGAACCCAATGTTCATATTGCATGTGCAATCGGCGGAAAAGGTATGACGGCTTCTTTGGGTTTTGCCAAAATGAATATGGATCAAATTTATTCGAATCTTTGATTCATAAGTCTCATCCTTCAAGCGAGAAATGAATTTAAAGAAACCTAAAGTGCCTTAAAATTATCATTTGAATGCTGGATGTAGTTTATGTATGCTTTCCTTTTCGCATTGAATTTTATGATTTAAACTTTTCATGGAATGAGCGTCCGGGTGTGAAATATTATGAGCCAGAAGTTTGAAATAATTATTCATTTGATGAATCAATTTTTGAGTAGTTTCATTAAAGTAGGATTGAATAAAATAGCTCCAAATGTAATCAATGGCCTTATTGCTTGGATGCACTAAATCATCTGCTGCATATCGATAATCTCGTAAATCATCCATAAATATTTCATAAGCAGGAAAATATTCAATTTGAGAATTCCATTTGCAAAGGCTATCACAGCATAATATAAGAGTGGCTTTACTCCGGTTGTTTTCCACAAAGCCATCACGGAGGTATCTTACAGGGCTCACGCTTAATATAATCCTGACATTGGGGTTTAATTTAAATAAGTTCTCTAAAGCCTGTTGCAAATACGTAATGCTTTCTTCCAGGCTTGCCCGTTTTTTAAGGAATTCTGTTGGAGGAATTTTATGGCAGTTTGCTGCTACCCGATTTGAAGGAAGATGCAAATAATAATGGGCTGAACCTAAGGTTAAAATCAGACAATCTATTTTCTTGATTAGTTTTTTTCCAAATTCTAATTCAGCATTAATGGAATTCAATAATTGATCCTTGTTGGCGTTTGAATATTTCCCATGATGGTCCAATGAGTGGTACAGGCCATCATTTAATATAAATTCTTCTGTTTGGTAATGATCATCGGACAACAAGACCATGAATTGGCGCGAAAGGCTAATTGGATTAAAACAAATGCCAAAGGGGTGTTGGATTTGCGGGAATTGGTAATTCCGCAGTTTTTTGTTAAATTCTTCTGCAAAGCAACTCCCGGCGGTATAAAAGAGATTCTTATAATTGAAAGTCTCATTTTTATTAAATGAAGGAAAAATGGTGCGGTCTTTAAAAACATTCATTTCCCAAAATTATAACGATTGGTTGATTATCCCAAAAAGCCGTTAGAAGATAGGATAGACATGTTACCTTTAGGATTTTTATCCAATATGGCATTTTGGAACAGATTTACCGGTAAAAAATCGCAAAATCCGGAAATTTCCTTCGGAAGGTATTCGGATGCCTACAAATCAACCAATCAGTATGCCGCCTGGGATAAAAGTCTTAAACTTTATGAAGAGGGCAAGTATCTCGAATCCATACAAGAATTTGTTTATTATCTCGAGAATAAAGGCGCAGGGAATATTACCGTTTCAGAAAGCAGCAAGAATTTATTTGAATTTAGCCTTTATCAAGGTTCCAAACAAGTGGATTGCGTTGTCAACGGATCTTTATTCAGAGCTGAATCAAAAATTGCCCACTGCAAAGATTTAAATGTTGGATTCTTGCGCAAAGCGGTGGAATACAATTACGACCTGAACTACGCACGGTTTGCACTGGATCCCGGGAATAACCTGTGCATGTTGTTTGATAGTCTGTTGTCTGAGTCTTCTCCCTATAAACTTTATTATGGATTAAAAGAGCTTTCTATTCAATCTGACAAGGAAGATGACCTTTTGCTGAGTGAATTTGAGCATCTTGAGCCCTTGAAGAATCAACATATCCGGATTTTGGCTCCGGATTTGATCAAAGCAAAAACAGATTTTATCAAGGCAAAATTGGAGGCCCTTCATTCGAAAGACATCATAGGCAGTTTGAATCCAAAACGTTACCAGGGGGCATTGACCTATGTCTATCTGGCAGCTATATATGGTTTGGATTATCTGGTCAGACCTGAAGGTAAGTTTATGGAGCAAATTGGGAACATCCATATCAATTATTTTAGTCTGCCAGCCGATCGGATCGATGAGAAAATCAATATTCTTCTAAATGGAATCAAAGAACTGGAAGAAATATCTTCTGCGGAAATTGAAAAAGAGCTGTACGAGGTCATATCGACTTTTGGGATCACCAGTCCTGCAAACCAACAAGTAATAACACAATTTATCGACTCTGAACTACAGGCAGTTAAATGGTACGAAGAGAACAAGCACGATGAAGTTGTTATGGCCATTTGCAATTACGTGGCCGGTTATTGCATGTATAATTTTGCCTTGCCCGGTCCCGATCACGATCTCATGCATTTGTATTTTGAAATAGCAGAGCAAGACTATTTTAACAAACTTGGATTTGATTTCAATTACAGAAGTAAAAGTGGAAACCGGATCTTAAAGGATAAGGTGATCGAACGTGTTGAAAAAATAATGGAGAAGCATAGGAAGGCTTTTCCAAATCTGCCTTTTACCATCAATTTTGAGCAGGATACTTTACCGGCTGTATTGAAATCCTTGTTGATGTTTGTGAAATCATTATCCCTGACATGAAAAGTTTAATCGAACGGTATAAAGACATCGTCATCCAGATCGCGACTCCGTTTTCGGTTGGAACCGGATTCTATTTGAAGGATTATGGGCTGATCATAACCAACGAACATGTTGTCAGGAATAATAAAGAGGTGGTCATAGAAGGCATGGGCGTGAAGAGATTGAAGCGGAAAGTGAAATATCTTGATCCAAAGTACGACCTGGCATTCATCCAGGGAACCGACCATCATACAGAAATCCGGGTACCCTTGCACGTTGCCGATGATTACCAGCAGGGCGACGCGGTACTTGCTATCGGGCATCCCTTTGGATTAAAATATACGGCTACCCAGGGCATTATTTCCAATGCAGTCCATCAGCAGAATGATCTGTACTATATTCAGCACGATGCCGCACTCAATCCCGGAAACAGCGGGGGCCCCCTGATTAATGACCAGGGTGAAGTACTGGGGGTCAATACGTTCATCATACAGAATGGCCAGAGTATCGGGTTTTCACTGCCGGCCAGGTATTTACAGCAAGCCTTGGATGAATTTGTAGCTGGCAATAAGGAACTCGGGGTGAGATGTACCTCCTGTGCCAATATCGTTTTTGAGCCCAATACCGAAAAAAAATATTGTCCGTTTTGTGGTGCCCGGATTACCATGATCTCTCAGATCGAAGATTATTCACCTTCAGGCATCCGGTTGGAGATTGAAGAGGCATTGGGCCAACTCGGATACGATGTCAGCCTTACCCGGAGAGGGCCGTTTAACTGGGAAATTGAGCGCGGTTCCGCTAAAATTTTGCTTTCTTATCACGAAGATTCGGGAATGATAGCAGGCGATGCATTGATGTGCTCTCTACCCAAAGAAGGCATTAAAGAAATTTATACCTACCTCTTGCAGCAGAATTACTTTCTAGAGGGTCTTAGCTTTAGTATTCTAAACCGGGATATTGTTTTGTCTTTGCAGGTATTCGACCATTCTTTCAAACCCGAGAACGGCCAGCAAATGTTCAATCTTTTGTTCGATAAAGCCAATGAGTACGACGACATCCTGGTCAAAACTTACGGAGCGGTAGCCCGTGTGGATTAAGACTTTAGGTATATAAGTTTTTTAAATTTATTAAAAATTATGAAAATGGGAATATTATTTGCTGGAAAGGCCGTAAATTTATCCTCTTATATTGTAGTAGGTATGATGCGATTATTGGCTTTATTTGTCTTATTGATCAGCCTGAACCTTAATGCTCAGGACATCCACTTTTCTCAATTTTACATGTCTCCAACCAATTTGAATCCGGCGATGACCGGCGTTATGAATTGTAAAATGAGATTTGTTGCAAATTACAGAAACCAGTGGGCCCCTATTTTGGGGTTTGCAAATTCATTTAACACCTATAATTTATCATTTGACCAGAAGATACCCGTAGGCAGGTACGATTATTTCGGATTTGGGGGCACATTTTGGGGTGATAAAGCAGGTTCACTGGATTTCAGCACCATTCAATTCAAATTGTCGGGTTCTTACAGTAAAAGAATGTCGGGAACAAGGACATCCTCAAACTATTTGGTTTTTGGAGCAGAAGCCGGCCTGAATCAAAGGGGTGTTAAATTTCACAACGCCATCTGGGGGAACCAGATCACGACCAATGGACCCGATCCCAATATTCCGGGAGATCCGGCAATTTTTGACCCCAGCTTTTTATTTGCCGATGTTTCGGTCGGGGTATTGTGGTTCAGCGTATTGGATAAACACAACAACTTTTATGTAGGGGGGGCTTTAAGTCACTTGAACGAGCCTCTGCAGAACAATATTGAAGAAGGCACACCGGGTTATATTCCTGCTCCGCTTTATTCAAAATTAACCATTCATGGGGGTGGAGTTTTCCGGCTCAACAGAAGAAGCGCTATCATACCTGGTTTTGTTACATTTTTTCAGGGCCCATCGTTTCAGCTTAATCTCGGAACCAGCTTCCGTTTTGGCTCCGGTCAATCCAGAACAAACGAAAGTTCTTTCCAGTTAGGATTATGGTCCCGTTTGGCTAATAAATATAAAGATCCCGCTTCTACCGGCATTCACATGGATGCATTAATTCTTTCCGCAAGATTTGATTACCAGAAGTATGGATTTGGATTGAGCTATGATATCAATACTTCCAGTTTGCGCAATGCCAATGCAGGAAACAACTCATTTGAATTGTCCTTCATTTATAACATTTGCGGACCTGAAAGAAGAGGAATTTATTGTCCGAATTTTTAAAGAATTCAGTAAAATATTAAATACAAAGCCCTTTTAATCGAAGGGCTTTTGTTTTTATACACGGCAAAAGTGTCATTTTTTAGTACTTTTGTTATCTACCAAAAGCAATAGATTATGTTTGGGAATAAGAGTTCAAAAGAAGAAGCTGCGAGAACTGTGACCGGAAGTCCAACTCCACAAGGGGCGCTCAACAGCCTGGTTACAGGCACTGTTGTAGAAGGAAGTGTACAAGCCGAAAGCGACATTCGCGTTGATGGCTATTTAAAAGGTACCTTGATATGCAAAGGAAAGGTTATTATTGGCCCTAAAGGAACCATTGAAGGGGAAATCAAAGCCCAAAATGCAATGATTGAAGGTCGTTTTAAAGGCGTTCTCCATATCGAAGATCTTTTACAGGTGAAAGAAACGGCTTTGGTCGACGGTGAGATCAATACCGACAAACTCGCTGTAAGTCCTGGTGCGAAGTTTAATGTAACTGCTAAAATGCATTCGTCACCTAAAACAAGTCCTTCCAATTCGGTCAATCCGGTGATCAAGCCGGACACTATAAAAATGTAAGTTAGCAGACCGGAAATGAGTCGATACGATCTAAAAGGCAACAAAGTATTGAGGTATTCCGGTTTAGCCACTCAAATTTTTATTTCCATTGCTTTGGCTGCCTGGCTCGGAAAATGGTTAGATCATAAAATGGAATTAACCAAACCTCTGTGGTCTGCAGGCCTCAGTATGCTTATGTTGATTATGCAAATAGTATGGTTGAATTACGACCTCAAAAAACTGGATAAATGAAAGCCGGAAAATTTTATTTATGGCTTGTCATTACTGCTGTTTCCAGTTTTGCAATTAGCAGTATATTAAAAAGACCGGAACATCCCCAAAACATTATGGCTGCCCAAATTATCCTGGTTGTTTTTTTTATTCTATTCACGTTGAGCATGTTTTATATTGCCAGAATCGCCATTCAGTCAACCAATCCTTACCTGTTTACCCGGGTGTTTATGGTTTCCGTATTTTTTAAAATTATACTCTTGTCTCTATTGGTTTTTAGCCTGGTCAAGCTATTGGTTTTGGTTCCGAAACAGTTGGCGGTTCCTTTGGGAGTCAGTTATCTCTTGTTTACGATATATGAAACCTGGGTTTTGATGAAATTGTCGAAAGGAGGGTAAGATGTCCTGGAACATGGGCGATAGCTGGATGAAAAAATAAGCCGGAAGCTGAAAGCCTAAAGCCCGAAGGGACGCAGAGAAGGATGAAGTCCGGAGGGTTTTTTGGTTATGAACTGTATTTGAAAAGAAAATAATTTTCTAAATTATACAATCCCATTTTTCGAGTTAAACCTAAGAAAATGAGCTATTTATATTATTTTTTTGTTTAAGAATTGAAAAATTAAGTTGCTTTTGTTATCTTTGCGCTCCTTAAAATTCAGGCATTTATGGCAAATCACCAGTCGGCATTAAAGAGAATTCGACAAAATATCGTAAGAAGGATAGCAAATCGCTATTTCAAGAAGACAACCCGTACTGCAATCAAGAAGTTGAGAGATATGCAGTCCAAGGCGGAAGCCAGTAAATTCTTACCCAGGGTTGTAAGTATGGTTGATAAACTGGCGAAAAACAATACCTGGCATAAAAACAAGGCTGCAAACATTAAAAGTAGCCTTATGGGACATGTCAGTCATTTAAAATAATGAAATTATTAGCCAATTTGTAAAAAAATCGTGCATTGAACACCAATGCACGATTTTTTTTTAATAAGTTTGATCTTTATTAAATCTGAAATATGACCAGGCAACGAATTAAAGATGCAGCTATACTCTTGTTCAACCAGAATGGGTTTGGCGGTGCTTCCATGCGAGATATAGCTCAGAAAGCAGGAATCGAAGCTGCAAGTATATATAACCATTTTGCGTCCAAGCAGGACTTGCTGCATGGCATCTGTTCTGAAACCCTGAAGCCATTGATACAAGGTCTTCAGGAAAGTATGGCTGCTCAAAAAAATGCGGCTGCTCAGCTGGAAGCCTATCTGAAATATTTTGTATCCTACCAGACGGAGAACTGGTCTGCCATGCAGGCTACTTTTACTGAAGGTCGTCATCTCGAAGGCAATTTTGACAAAGCGTATAAAAAGCAGATCAAATCTTTGGAAGACCTTCTGGCAGATGTCTTGCGTAAAGGTGCGTCTGCAAAAAAACTCAATAGTTTTGATACTGAAATGGCCAGCCAATCGATTTTGGGTGCTTTGCGCTGGAAACATCAGACAGCAGCTAAAGGATCTAAACTCATGGGCGACCAGGCCCAGCATGTTGTGCGTCTGATCCTGGATGGTTTGCATAAAAGATAAAAAATTTTATTGCATTCCCATACTGGTTTTCTCACTCTTGAATCTTTGGCCAAAGCCGGCCGATTTAATCGGTGGATGTATGATTCCATACACCCATGGGTACAATCCCCTGTGCTTGAAATTGGAAGTGGAATCGGCAATATTTCATCCTGCCTGCTCGAAGAACATACGGATGTTAGCCTTTCCGAATTTGACCAGACTTATATAAACACCTTACAAAAAAGATTTCAGGGACATCCTGGCCTCAAAGCCATCATGGAACTGGATTTGGTTCACCCCGATTTTGATACATGGTACCATCCTCTTTTAGGTCGATACAATTCATTGGTTGCAACCAATGTGCTTGAACACATTTGTCAAGATGAGGAAGCCATTGTCAATGCATTGAAATTATTAAAGCCGGGCGGACATTTCGTCATGTTGGTACCTGCTATTCCTGCTTTATACAACCGGCTAGACAGCCACTTGGGGCATTGCAGAAGATATAGAATGAAGGAAATTGTTTCCAAATTTAGGGGCCAGAATGGAAGCATTCAGAGTGTAAGCTATTTTAATAAAACCGGAACTTTGGCCTGGCTGGTCTCCGGCACTTTATTGAATAGTAAATACATTAAACCCTGGCAGGTAAATTTATTCGATAAAATGGTGCCTTTCAGTAAATACCTGGAAACCATACTCCCGTTAAAGTTTGGTCTGTCTATTCTCGTTGTGTTCCGTAAATAATTAACTGTACATTTTAAACCGGGCAATTCCTTTTCTTTGTAAGAAATGTTGAAAACTCACTTTAAGGACTCCCAGACCATAAGTCACACTTCTGCTGAAATTGATGGACGATGCTTCTTCAAAATATTTTGTTGGACAACTGATTTCAGCAATAGCGTATTTTTTATAAATAATCTGAGATAACATTTGGTTATCAAAAACGAAATCATCTGAGTTTAAATTGAATTGAATATTTTCCAAAACGGCTCTGGAAAAAGCTCTGTACCCGGTGTGATATTCTGAAAGTTTGTAATCGACCATCCAATTTTCGAATAGGGTAAGCATCCTGTTAAAAATATATTTATAATAAGGCATACCCCCTTTTAAAGCTCCCTTTCCAAGTATCCGTGAACCTAAAACAACGGGGTAAAGTTCATCGCCAATGAGATTAATCATGCTGGGAATCAGTTTTGGAGTGTATTGGTAATCGGGATGCAACATAATGATGATATCAGCGCCAAGTTCAAGCGCTTTATTGTATAAAGTTTTTTGATTGCCTCCATAGCCTAGATTTTTTTCATGCCGGATGCAATGATGAATGTCCAGTTTTTTTGCAAGCTCGAAAGTTCCATCATGACTGGCATCATCGCATAGAATGAGTTCATCGACAAGATTCATCGGGATTTCCGCCAAAGTCTTTTGAAGAGTCAGCGCTGCATTGTATGCAGGCAGGACTACAACAACTTTTTTTTGATTGTACATGAATAAATTAATTCTGTGGTGTTTCCGGAATGCTGTTTGATTCTGGTTCGGTTTTACCTTGTTCAATCATTCCAAATCTCTTCAGTTGTCTGTACCACTTCAAACATTTTTTCATATCTTTTGCATGCACCCGATATCGGTCGTATTCAGGAATCAGCAATTCGAAATAAGATTTATACTGGGCATCTGCATCTTTTTCTTCAGGCAGTGGAGTGTTATGTTCTGCATCTAAAAACCGCTGATATACTTCCTTCAGGGGAATATTATCCGACAATGTATAAATTCCAATGGATTCCAGCGGTGAAAATTGGTGGGTTCTTGAAGAGAAAAAGTTGGATTTACCGGATTCAAGGTCTTCCAAAATCAGTCCGTTGGATTTCGAAGCTATCATTTTAAATAAGGAACCCGAACCACTTACTGCAACTATATGATCAATTTGTACCATGGTATAAATTTGTAGGTGCAAATATCCTTTTTTTGGATTAATTTGAATGATATTTAATAATTCGATAAGATAGTTTAGCCTTCATATTGAAATAATTGGAAAAATTCACATGGAATTATCTTAAAATTATTCAAATTCACCATTTATCAGGATATTGACCAGTTTAACAAACCGATGTTTCTTGATAATTTCGTTTGGAATTGACGATATTTGCCTCATCATTGCTGACATCGATTCCTAAATTTCAGCAAAGGTTACAATTATGGAATTTGCAATTATTATGGGTCTGATCCTGTTAAACGGGATATTTTCACTTTCTGAAATGGCCCTTGTATCATCCCGGCGATTCAAACTCGAGCAAGCAAAAAAGAAGGGAATACCTGGCGCACAGGCAGCCCTTGCACTCTCGGATAATCCAACGCGGTTTCTTTCAACAGTACAGATCGGAATAACTTTAATAGGGATATTATTGGGTGTGTACAGCGGTGAAAATCTGACCCGGGATGTTGCTGAATTTATTGCAGGCATTCCTGTTTTCCAGCCCTATGCTTATCAGATTTCGATAGGACTCATCGTTATTCTCGTGACGTATCTTTCTATTGTTTTCGGAGAATTGCTTCCCAAGAGAATTGGAATGGCTTATCCTGAAACGCTTGCTGTCTTTTTTGCGAAGCCCATGGGAATTGTAGCCAGTATTACTGCGCCATTTGTCTGGTTGCTTGCTGCTTCGAATGATTTGATACTAAATTTGTTTGGGATCAAAAAAACCAGCGACAGTAAAGTATCCGAAGAGGAAATAAAATCCATCATCAAGGAAAGTGCACAGGGAGGTGAAATACAGGATATCGAGCAAAATATTGTTGAACGGGTTTTTGAATTGGGAGACCGGAAAGTAAATACTTTATTTACGCACCGCAGCGATATGGTTTATTTCGACTCTCGGGACGATTGGGAAACTGTAAAGTCAAAAATAAATGAAGAAAAACACTCCGCATATCCCGTATGCGATGATAATGACATTGACAACATTGTCGGTATTGTTTTGTTGAAGGATTTATTTTTACCTTCATCGGATAAGAAATTTGATCTGCGCGATTACCTGAAAGAACCTCTTTATTTCAACGAAAATATGTATGCCTATAAAATATTAGAGTTCTTTAAACAAAAGCAAATGCATTATGGGATCGTTGTAGATGAATACGGCGCTACGATGGGAATTGTAACTATGGATGATGTTGTTGATGCATTGGTTGGCGATGTGACCGAACTGGACCAGGAGGAATATCAGATCATTGCCCGCGATGAAAAAAGCTGGTTGGTTGATGGCCAATATTCAGTAATCGATTTTATTAAATATTTTGGACTGGAACTCGAAGATAATTTTTTGGATCAATACACAACCGTTGCTGGTCTAATTATTCATCTCAGTGGAACCTTGCCTAAAGTTGGAGATAAATTTGTCATCGAACCATACGAAATGGAAGTTATTGATAAAGACGGACAGCGGGTAGATAAAATACTGGTGACGAGGAAATAGATTTCAGTTTTCAGTTTTCAGTTCTCAGTTAGCGGTTGTTAGTTTGCAGATGTTAGTTGTTCGTTGTTGGGTGAAAATATTTTTGATTTCAGGGATCAATTCTCTTTTAATCGAACTTTACCAAAAGCCCAAAAGCCCAAAAGCCCAAAAGCCTACAAGCCTAAAAGCCTACATGCCTAAAAGCCACCTTTCTCTCAGCCCCTTATTTTTCAATTCTGATCCTGGCATCAACAGCAATCAATCGCGCACCATTGCCTTTGAGGGGGTTTACATCCAATTCTGCAATTTCGGGCGCTAGATGGACCAACGACGCTACCCTTTTAATGACGTCTGCAAAAACATGTTCATTCACTCCGGGTCTGTTCCTGTAACCTTTAATTATTTTGTAAGCCTTTAAAGAATGTATCATTTCATGAGCTTCTTCATCGTTTAGTGGAGCAAGTCCATTCGCTACATCATTGATCACTTCAAGGAAAATACCACCAAGGCCGCATAGAACGAGATGCCCAAACTGACCTTGTCTGACTGCTCCACAAAATAATTCTTCGCCGTCAATCATTTCCTGAAGCTGAACAGCAATTACCTCCCTTTTCGATAATAACTTTTCGTATCCGGCAGCCAATTGTTCTTTTGATTGTAGATTTAACAGGACTCCTCCGGATTCTGTTTTATGGACTGGGCCTACGGCTTTGAGAACCATGGGGTAATTCATTTTTTCTGAAGCTGCAAGCAAAGTTTCCAGGCTGTAACATACTATGGTTTCGACCATTTGAATCCCTGCGGCCATGAGTAATTCCCTGGTTTGCAGAGGATCCAGATATCCATTGTCCAGTTGTGAAACCAGACTTCTGATCGTTGCCGTTTCCATAGGAACCAGATGAGTCATACCAAAGGTAGGTTGGGGACTGAAATAAGCAAAAGGTAATGCTTTTCCAAGGGTTACTTCATCCGGAAAATTCACATGATGTTTTGATAAAAATTCTTCAATTTCAGATTTTGCATTGATCAAGGATGGTAAAACGGGATAGATGGGCTTATTGCATCCTTCAATTTTTTGATGGATACGCATGTAAACGTCACTAACACTTGTTAGTAGTCCCGGACTTCCAAAGACGACGATCATCCCATCAACTTCCTTTTCATTTTCACAATAATCGATAATTGCCGAAAGTTGTTCGCCTGTTCCGGTTGCTAAAAAATCTATGGGATTGGATACGGAGGATCCCGGATTCAATTTGGAGAGCAACTTTTGTGTATCTTCATTGGCCAGCCTAGGTACTTTTAATCCGCCGGATGTGAGTGTGTCGGTAAGCATGACGGCACTCCCTCCCGCATGTGTAATGATAGCCAGATTTGGTCCATTCAGATGTTTTGTTTGAAAAATACAACCGAGATATATCAACTCATCCCTGCTGCTGCAATAAACGACTCCTGATTTTTTGAATAACGCTCTTATCAAAATGTCTGAAGTTGCCAGCGCTCCGGTATGCGATGATGCGGCCCTTTGGCCTGCCTCGGAGTAACCCGATTTAATGGCAGCTATTTTACAACCCTTTCTCACCAAAGATGCAGCATGTTTCATGAATTTGAATGGATTGTTGATGCTTTCCAGGTAGAGCAATTTTATGGGCGGACTATCATCCTGATGATTCTGGTCCATGTGCTCCAACAAATCTTCAGCGCTGGTTTGTCCGCCGTTGCCAATGGAGTATATATTTGAAAAACGCAACCCGGCAGCCATGCCGGCTTCCATGATAAAGACTGCGGTGGCCCCCGAGCTCGAAATCAATTCACATCCACGAGGATCAAATTCCGGAACCGGTAGTGTAAAAACAGCTTTGTAATAATTATTGATGACGCCAATGCAATTGGGACCAATCATGGTTCCACCGGCTTCATCTACAGCCTTTGCGATTTGAGCTTCTAAAGCTTTTCCCTCGGAATCACTTTCTGCAAATCCAGCAGAAAAAATGATAAAAGCTTTTGTGCCCTTGTTCAGAAGCTGGGTAACCACATGCAAACAATTGTTAGCCGGGATTGAAATAATCGCCAGGTCTACCGGAGGTAATTGTTCTACCTGTTGAATGTGTTCGACACCTGCTATATGGATCGGGTGCTTGTTGACCCCATATAGCTTTCCTTTAAAATGGCCATTTATTAAGTTGGCAATGACCTTTCCTCCTGGTTTTACAGTATTTTCAGATGCACCAATGACGGCAATACTTCTGGGTTCAAGGAGCTGTTTGATGATCATAGATGTTCAAATCTTGCCTGAAAAAAACGCAAATATTTTGGTTCGTAAACCATTTTAAGACCTTTTACCTTCTTCCTTCTCTCAAAAACAGCTGCAGCAGATTCGGCAACGACATCCATGTGGGCCTGGGTATAAACTCTTCTGGGGATGGTAAACCTAACCAGTTCGAGTTTTGGGAAATATTGTTCACCGTTTGCTTTTCTTCCGGCAGATACTATACCTCGTTCCATAGTTCTCACGCCGGAGTCCATATAAATTTCTGCTGCCAGAGCCTGTGCCGGAAAATTGGACTGTGGAATGTGTGGCAGAAACGCTTTCGCATCGACAAAGATCCCATGACCTCCAATTGGTAATACAATTGGAATTCCATAGCCTTGCATTTTTTCTCCTAAATACAGCACTTGACCGATTCTTGCTTTCTGGTGATTATCATCCAGACTTTCCTGAATTCCTACTGCCATAGCTTCCATATCGCGACCGGCGAGACCACCATAGGTGTGTAAGCCTTCGTATACCACAACGAGGTTTCTCGCTTCTTCAAAAACATGGGGGTCGTTGGTGGCCAAAAACCCACCAATATTTACCAGTGCATCTTTTTTTGCACTCATCGTGGCTCCATCCGTGTATGAACAAATTTCTTTGACGATTTCCCGGATCGTTTTTTGCTGATAGCCTTTTTCTCTTTGTTGAATGAAGTATGCATTTTCTGCTACGCGAGTCATGTCGTGAATAATGGAAATTCCATGTTTTCGACAATATTTTCTGAGGGCTTTCAGATTTTCCATGCTGAATGGCTGACCTCCGGCCATATTCACATTAGAGGCCAGTGTGATGTATGCAATCTTTTCAGGTCCGTGTTTTTTTACCAACTCATCGAGTTTCTGAAGATCCACATTTCCTTTGAATGGGTGCAAACTTTCAGGATCATGTGCTTCATCAATGATCACATCCACAAACTTCCCACCAGCCAATTCCTGATGGACGCGGGTTGTTGTGAAATACATATTGCCAGGGACATATTGCCCTTTTTTGATCATGATCTGCGATAAAATATTTTCTGCACCACGTCCCTGGTGCGTCGGTATGATGTATTTATAGCCGTAGTATTTTTGAATAGCTGCTTCCAGTTTGTAGTAACTTTTACTTCCGGCATAAGCTTCATCCCCAAGCATGAATGCACTCCATTGACGGTCGCTCATGGAATTGGTCCCGCTATCGGTAAGAAGATCAATGTAAACATCCTCTGAGGGCAATAAAAAAGTATTGAAACCCGCTTTTCGTATAGACTTAATTCGTTCAGCTTTGGTGGTGGTTTTCAACAACTCCACCATTTTCATTTTATATGGTTCGGCCCATGATTTATGGTCCCTCTTTATTCTTTTCATGAAAGTAGTTTTACGATAACGATTTAAATCTTGCAGTAAAATGCCTGAGAAACGGAGGTTCATATATGATTTCATAACCTCGGTCCAATTCTGTCAATTCAAGTATATGATCGAACACTTCAAGTACGTAATCTATATGACTTTGTGTATAAACTCTTCGCGGAATGGCAAGTCGAACCAATTCCTGTGTCGCGGGAATTAACATTCCAAAATCATCGTATTTTCCAAACATCACACTACCCACTTCCACACTCCGTATTCCTCCGATCTTGTACAATTCACAGGATAACACCAGACCGGGATATTCTGCAATAGGAATTTTTGGAAATAGTTTTTTAGCATCGATATATACGGCATGTCCTCCAATTGGCCAGATCACCGGAATTCCTTTTGCTCTCAGGTGTTCGCCCAAATAAGTGGTACTGCGAATTCTATAGTGTAAATAATCGGGATCAAAAACTTCTTCAAGACCCACAGCCATTGCTTCCATATCGCGTCCTGACAATCCTCCGTAAGTTGCAAAACCCTCAGAGATGATCAATTGGTTTACACATTTTCTGCTAAGCGATTCATCTTTAAGACTGAGCAATCCACCCATGTTGACCATTCCATCTTTCTTCGCACTCATGATGAAGGCATCTCCAAGTTGCAACATTTGTTGGGCAATTTCCTTATAGCTCTTTTCGCCATATCCATCTTCCCGATGTTTTATAAAATAGCTGTTTTCTGCAATCCGGCAACCGTCAATCACCATCATGATCTGGTACTGATCGCAGATTTTTCTCACAGCCATTGCATTTTCCATGCTGACAGGTTGTCCGCCGGATGAATTATTAGTTACCGTGAGAATGACTGCTGCAATTTTGTCCGGTGAGTGGAATAGTATTTGTTGTTCCAGTTTTTCCAGATCAATATTTCCTTTGAAAGGCAAATACAGATCGTTATTCAGAGAATTTTCAGGCATCAGGTCAAACGCCTGTGCGCCTGTAAATTCGATATTTGCACGCGTGGTATCGAAATGGGTATTGCTTAAGAATACTTTTTCAGGACCACCAATAAGGCTATAAAGTATTCGTTCGGCGGCTCTTCCCTGATGTGTAGGAAGAATATAGGGCATTCCAGTGAGCGTTCTGACAACTTGTTCAAGTTTGATCCAACTTTTAGCTCCTGCATAGCTTTCATCGCCAATCATCATTCCGGCCCACTGATTTTGGCTCATTGCACCGGTACCGCTATCGGTCAGCAGATCGATGAAAACGTCTTCTGAATTTAACAGGAATGGATTGTAACCAGCTTTTTCAAGAAGATCCAACCTGCTTTCCCGTGAGGTCATTTTTATAGGCTCCACCATTTTAATGCGGAAAGGCTCGGCAAGTGTTTTTATAAAAGGGTCTTTCATATTATGGATATTTTGAAACGGGAATTCAAATATTTTATACCGTGGATTTTGAGCGCGAAAGTAGAGAAGCTAATTATTGTATGGATTGATAAATGTTGTTGTTCCAGATGACATTGGTCAACGGTGTATCAAGAAGTCTGAATTAATTAGAATAAATTATATCCCGGTGGTTGGAAGCTGAATATGAATCCCAATCTCTGCAATGGAATTGAAAATATACTATATTGTTAATTGTCAATATATAATTTCCAATATATTGCAATAGAAAAGTGATTTACAAGAATACTAAACAAAGCTTATTGCTTATCAATTTAACATTCAGCCTAAACATAAAATAAATGCCATTTTACTCGAAGCATATTACGATGGAGTAAAAAGATACAACGGGAATATTTTAATTGACAAGATGTCGAACATTTATCTGGCATCATGTCCTCGCACACAAGATTAGCAGACATGCTTGCGATATGACTGAAGAATGCACCTAATCAAATGGACGAAATGTATTATGAATTTTAATTCTTTGGCAATATTTTCATGCGAGACTCATCTTCTCATTTCATCATGGATATATGAATCAAACAAAAAGAAAGAAAATGTTTAATTTTTGTTTTCTTTCCATCTATGATTTCCAGCTTTTAAAATTTCTCGACCCCAAATTGGTAATTCACTTTTTATCCTCTCTACAAGCTCTTCACAAGCCATGATAGCTTCTTTGCGGTGGGAAGAGGAAGTAAAGACAAATAAGCAAATTTGACCTGCGAGTACATGACCCAGGCTATGATAAATATGCATGCAGTGTAAGGGATATTTTAAAAACAGCTCCTCCCGGATCTGATGAGCTAATTCCAGAGCCATTTCTTTATAACAGCTGTATTCAATCGATTGGACCTCCGCTCCATCTTTTACATCAGCCCTGACTTGACCCAGAAAAATGCTATGTCCGCCAATCTCAGTCATAGAACTGTGTTTGCTGATGGAAGCTGAAATAAAATCAGGACTAATGGGCCCTTCAACAAAAATGTTTTTATATTTTTTTTCCATGGATGGTTTATTTTATTGGACTATTAGAATCTTGAATGCCTCCATGAATGGAATAAATATGTTTGTCAGGATATCGTGATTTTAATTTTGTTGCTGCTTTATAACTTCTGACTCCTGTCTGGCAAAATAAAAATATAGTGTCGGCTTGCAACATTCTGGAATTTACCTGATCGATATGATCCAGTGGAATTTGTAAACAGTTTAAGGTCTCTGAAGATGGCAGTTCTTTTGCATCTCTGACGTCGATCAGAATTGCATTATTTTCACTCTTATAGGCACTTAAGGCGTCCGCCCAGTTCAATGTTTCAACACCGGCACAACTTGTGATGTAGTCGGTACATTCAAATTCTTCAATCGTTTTGGGTCTGTTCAATTCAGCGGATGGATGTTCGGTTAATTCTAATTCGTAAAATCTTGTATCCGCTAAATTGTAATAGAGCAATTTGTTTGCAAATGGAGTTCCCAGCCCAGATAAAATTTTTATAGCTTCTGCCGCCTGCAGTGTTCCCATGATGCCAGGTAATACGCCCAATACACCCAGTTCGTTGCAATTAGGAATTTGGTTTGCATCAGGGGCGATTGGAAACAGATCGCGGATATGGATATTTCTTTGCGAATACTTTTTGAAATTCAATACTGAAAACTGTCCTTCATTCTGAAAAATAGAGGCAAAAATATAGGGTTTGTTTAAGAGAACACATGCATCGCTGATCATGTATCGCGTTGGGAAATTATCTGTCCCATCGATCACTAAATGGTAATTCGAAATGATCTCAATAGCATTTGAAGGCTGAATGTATTCATTATGGATATTGAAATGGATATCCTGATATTTTTCATGAATTCTGCCTGCAGCTGTAATCGCTTTATGTGCTCCAATGTCCTGACTTCCAAAAAGGATTTGCCTGTTGAGATTAGACAGACTTACCAGATCTCCGTCTGCTATTCCAATCGTGCCTACTCCCGCAGCAGCAAGGTAAAGCAAAGCAGGACAGCCAAGTCCGCCTGCACCTGCAACCAAAACCCGGGCTTCTTTCAGTTTTCTCTGACCAGAGGGACCAAAACCTTTGAGTATTTCCTGCCTTTCAAACCGATTCATTCTGATCTATTAACCGCCAGAAAATGGTGGCAACAAAGCTAGTTCACAGCTTTCTGGTAAAATTATATTTTCATGTGCCAGTTTTCGATTCACTGCAATAGCATAGGGAGTTTCTTTGAGTTTGGGATACCCAGATTCCAGCCAGGCTTTAAATGATTGCAAATCTGTAAACGGATCTGTTTCCATGTCAGTCGCTCCAAGAGTTTCAGCAACAATACCAAATGCTTTGATCTTTAATTTATTCATTGCCATTTAATCTTGCAATGTATAACATCTGAAGGACTATTGATGTTGTAAAATTCCAAGGGGTCTTCCAAAATAAATTCTTGCATATCGATTGTAAGGTGCGGTTGAGATTCGATAAAAGTAGTCATTTTTAACTTGTCTTCATGAATGCATTCTTGCAACCGATTCAGGACGGAGACAGGATAAATGGCAAGTAATGGATTCATCCTTTGTTCGATAAGAGCCACGCTAATCATTTGACCGGTTATGCTTTTAATTAATTTTTGAATGGCATTTGTACTCACAAACGGACTGTCGCAGCTTAATAAAACCAGATGTGATGACCTGCAGTTTTGAAGTGAAGTAAGCAAACCACCCATTGGACCTTTATCTGCAATAGAATCTTTGAACACACGAAAGCCAAAGATTTGATATTTTTCATTTGGAGTCACGATGTGTATAGGAAATCCAAAAGAAGAGAGGGTATCCAGCAAGTAACAGATCATGGGTTTAGACCCCAGGGGGATCAATCCCTTATCACTTCCCATCCGCAAACTTTTGCCGCCTGCGAGTATTCCAAATTCAACTGAAGGGTTCACTGTTTGAATTATAATTTTATTTATTTATATTCATGCAGATGATCTGGGTAAAAATCCAGGTATCAAGATTTGCATTTATAAAGTAAATGGTCTTCTATTAATCCTGTTTTAAATTATTCAAAATATGCTTTTACGAGATCCCCTTTTTCAACAATATCAACATCTTCTTCCAGCACAACAAAGGCATTACATTGATTAAATGGAAGGAGATTAAATGACTCTTGTCCTTCCAGGATTGCAACCTGGTTTTCTTCAATTTTAGCTTTGAGAATATGACTTAAGCCAGATTTTTTTTTCCAGGAGTTCTTTGCCGGCAAGAATACATATTTATTAAACATATGGGGATCCCCGCTCAGACCCGAAATGCATGGTTTGATATATTGGTTCAGACATGCCAGGACAGATGCCGGATTTCCAGGGAGTCCAAATATCCAGCGATGCTCTTTGATACCGCAATAAATCGGTTTTCCGGGTTTTTGTTTGACTTTATGAAAAAGTTTGATAACTCCTATTTCTTCAAGAACTTCCGGCACAAAATCATAAGCTCCTGCCGAAACTCCTCCGGTAATGATGAGCAAATCACTTTTTTGAAGTGAATTATCTAGTATGTCTCTAAGGATTTTTTTTTCATCCTTGGCCGCAAGGGTGTTCTGGATTTTTATCCCGCATTGCAATAGAAAAGCATGTATTGCCGGTCCGTTAGAATTGTATATGTTGTCATCACTTAAAGTGGATCCCAAGTCTTGTAGTTCACTTCCGGTAATGATACAGTCTACCACGGGTTGCCTGTAAACTTCTATATGTTTTATTCCACAAGAAGCAAGTAAAGCGATAAGGCCATGACCCACCCGGGTACCTTTTTTAGCAATACAATCTCCCTTTGAATTTTGGGATGCTTTGTTCCGCACATGCATTCCTTTGAAAACTACATCCGGATCAAATTGAATGACTCCTCCGGATGCAGACACCTGTTCTACGGCAATTACCGTATCTGCATGTTCAGGCAATGGTGCACCTGTAAAAATTTGAGCGGTCTCCCCTTTATTAAGTGCGATTTTTAAATGAGAACCCGCAGCAATGGATCCAACAATTTTATACGATTTTAAAGATGCGTCATAGCAAAATGCATACCCATCCATTGCAGAATTATCAAAAGAAGGTACGTCGATCTCAGCGTATACATCTTGTGCAAGAAATTTTCCAACCGCCTCAATAAGCAAGCAGTTTTCAGAGGATAAAGGCCGCATGTGAAACTGAATAATGCTTTGAGCCTGACACAGTGATATCATAAGGTAAAGTTAGTTGATTGAGGAGATATTATTCCTGAAATTCACAATGAACCTCGTGAAATGAAGCCTGTTGCCGTTAGGCAGGTTTGAATGTGATTCAATTATGCTAATTTTGCAAAACGGAGGCTTAACAGAGCCTGTTAATTTTACAAAACATGCTTAATTACATCATCAACTCAATCAGACGTAAAATTGCGAGAAGAATAACGAGACAATATCCAACATCCATACGAGAATTTTACATTCCGGAAATTGGAAAATTTCATTTTGCAAATTGGGATAATCCATTAGTAAGTCCGAAAAAAATAACAGAAAATCAAATCAGGTTTTTCGGAAAATTTTTAAAAAAGGGAGATGTAGCTGTTGATATTGGTGCAAACATCGGAGCAACAACCTTGCCCATGTCGTTTGTTGTAGGGAAAGAAGGTGCTGTGATAGCTTTTGACCCCAATCCATTTGTATTTAAGGTGCTGGCACAAAATGTAAATTTAAATCCGGGCCTGTGCAATATCCGGGCATTCAATTATGCAATTACAGATTCGGAGGGTGAATTTTATTACAATTCTTCGGAAGCTTCATTCAACAATGGTGGTATTTCATCTTCGAAAACAAACAGGCATGGCAATTACAGTTTGGATCATAAAGTAAGGGGAGTTCAGCTTAGCCATTTTTTAAATACTTTGGATCCCGGTTTTCTTCCTAAATTGAAGCTGGTTAAGATTGATACGGAAGGATATGATAAAGAAATTATCAAATCCATTTCCGAAATTTTAAAAGTCTATAAACCGGTTGTTATTAGCGAATGTTTTGGAAAGTCGGAAATTCATGACCGCCATGAACATTTTAAGTTGCTGCATGATTTGGGTTATTCGCTTTTTTATTTTTCTGATTTTGATCATGAGGCTGAAATTATACCCATACAGAACATGGAAGCTATGATGAACTGGAAGCATTTTGATTTCTATGCCATTCCAAAATCGGGGGACTGATTTAAAAGAATTGTAAAAAAAGTAAATCTTTGTTTCAAATCTGAATTTTCAGGCATCCTTCTCAATGCATTTACATCCATTTTGATTCAAGTTCTATAAACTTCAAACAATCAGGGACCTTATAATTCTTATATAGGCAGCAATAAGATGATTGAATTATTTAAATTCAATTTAAAAAGACATAAAAAGAAAACCAGCCTCACAATATTTCATGAAAAACATCCAATGACCTGATCTTTCCGAAATTTTCAATATGCAGTTGAAAATAAATTACCAAAGCCTGTATCATTTGACGACGTTGTTGGCTGTTGTGAAACAAAGTATGAGATGGCAAACCTGAAAGTAAACCTGAAAAAATTTTACTTGATTCATTCGACAAATGGTATAAGGTCTCACTGCTTGCCGATGAAAATACTCCATTCGCAAGGTCAAAACAAGAAAACTCATCGGAATAGTTATTTTGAGGTTGAAAACCGAGATAGCTCATCAGGTTTATCATAAAGCATATATGGAAATTGGGATCGAACGGTTCTTTTTGATCCAAATCTACAAATGCATTTTTAATAAATAAGAATAGCGAACTATTCTGTTGATGAGATCTGATGCATTTTCTGCAAACTTCCAACAGAAACATTCCAATCGCCGATCTCCTGATATCAAAAGGTAAATTCTGATAGATTATGGTGCGGCTGACTTCTTTAATCCTGTGCAGATCTTTATCCTCCCTGTAGTAGGCAACCAGGTCAATGATATTCATGAGTTGCAGGGTAGAGGCTAATTTTTGATTGGATTTACTAAATACTCCATTTGAAATGAAGCTTTGTAATCCAGCCTCTTCCGTGTAGATATCAAGGATCAGGCTGCTTTCTTTAAAGCGTGTCTGACGAAATATAATGCCGGTTGTTTTAATCACCAGATGAACTTGGATTTACAATGGAAATGACTGCATCAACCTGTAATACTAAGGATCTTGATTTCGACTCTTTGGTTGAGTTTGCGTCCATCAACAGTTGAATTGGATGCGACCGGATTTTTCCGGCCATAGCCTTTGCACATAATCCTGATCGGATCGATCCCATTTTCAACCAGGTATTCTTTAACTGCTTCTGCCCGCTCTAAAGATAATCGCTCACAAAATTTTTCAGAGCAACGGTTGTTGGTATGCCCACCAATTTCGATTTTGACTTTTTTATTTTTATGTAAATATTCCAACAACTCGTCAAGTACTTCAAAAGATTCTTGTTTGATTGTTGCGGAATCCGTCTCAAAATACAATTTTTCGATTTTAAAGACCTGGCCTACTGCCATTTTATTGTCCAGATATTTGAGAATTCTTTGTTTGGGTTTGGAAGAATTTGTCGGTGTACTTGTTTGAGTTTTAGGCTTTACATTCTCTTTTACTTTGCTACTTCCATTTGCCGTTTTTTGGCTTTCTTTTTTGTAAGCGGCATATGCAACGGCATCAGATGGACAAGGAATTACAGAAAGGTGAGAAGCATTGTCGAGCAGGATATTACCATTGTAAGGAAAAAGAACCGGAGTTTTATAGAAAGCTTCTAATTCAAAATACCACATATCCTGTTTGACTTCTATTTCAAACTCGTATTTTTTCCAATCGGTGTTGTGAATCAAAGGTGACTCAGCCAGCAATTGTTTTTGATGGCAATATGCATCGCCGCCCCAAATCCTAAGCAAAATGGGTTGTGTAAATTCTTTAAGTTTATCGGGTTCATTTCTGTTGGATGCACTCAGGTAATTGTCGGATCTGCATAAATAAATACTGAAACTATAACAGTGATCTTTTTTTAGAGGCTTCAATAATCTTTGCGCGACGCGTTCATACGTGTCGTTTTCGCGAACGACCATACCCAAATAAGTATTTCCGGCAAAGGCCGTTTTCGTTACATTAAAAAAGGGGCGGTTGGAATCATCTAAAGCTGGCTGGACATCTGGTGGTGTTTCGCCTTTAAATCCGCAATCCTGCCATCCCGCCGGGGGTTTACAACAATCGGGAATGTCTTCAAAAGAACCATTTTGAAGGAAAATGTCCTGCGGCTGTTGTGCAAACAAGAACCCACATAAAAACCAACATACAATCGTTGTAAAAAATCTCTGATCGGGATTGAAGTTGGGGATAATTTTGGATCGGTAATTTTCTTCTGAATTCAATTAAGAATGGTTTTCTGTTAAACGTTTTAGATCATTGAAAGTTATTAAGAAAAACTTAATTGTTGTCTGTTTTTATTACATTCCAAAGGCATTGATCCCGGTGACATCCATGCCCGTGATCAGTAAATGAATATCGTGGGTCCCTTCATAAGTCAGTACAGTCTCCAGATTCATCATATGCCGCATAATCGGATATTCATTGGTGATGCCCATACCTCCCAATATTTGTCTGGCTTCTCTGGCAATGACCAGGGCTGTATGCACATTGTTTCGCTTGGCCATGGAAATTTGGGCCGGACTTGCTTTTCCCTGATTGGCCAGGGTGCCCAGTCTCCAAACCAATAATTGTGCTTTTGTAATTTCAGTAATCATTTCAGCCAACTTCTTTTGGGTGAGCTGAAAGGCTCCAATGGGCTTCCCAAATTGAATTCTTTCTTTCGAATATCTCAAAGCCACGTCGTAACAATCCAATGCAGCTCCCAGAGATCCCCAGGCAATTCCATAACGGGCTTTCGACAAGCACGACAAGGGTCCTTTCAGACCTTTTACGTTTGGAAAAACATGGGATTTTGGTACCCGGACATCTTCAAAGATCAGTTCACCCGTGATGGATGCCCGCAATGACCATTTTCCGTGTATTTCTGGCGCAGAATAGCCTTTCCACCCCTTTTCTACAATCATTCCCAGAATGTCGCCGTTTTCGTCTTTGGCCCAAACGACGGCAATGTCGGCCACCGGAGAGTTGGTAATCCACATCTTGGCGCCATTTAAAATATAGGAATCGCCATCGTCTTTGACATTGCTGATCATACCTCCTGGATTGGAACCAAAATCAGGTTCAGTTAAGCCAAAACACCCAATAAATTCTCCAGATCCCAGTTTAGGAAGGTATTTTCTTTTTTGTTCTTCCGACCCAAACCGATATATAGGGTACATGACCAGCGAACCTTGAACAGAAGCCATTGACCTGATTCCGGAGTCACCTCTTTCCAATTCCTGCATAATCACTCCATAAGCAATTTCATCCATTCCTCCTCCGCCATACTCAACCGGCAAACTGGGGCCAAAGGCTCCAATCTCTGCGAGTCCCTTAAACAGGTGTTTAGGGCATTCGGCTTTTTCAGAATACTCTTCTATGATGGGGCTTACTTCTGATTTTACCCAGGCTCTGACGGCATCCCGGGCCAGCAGATGCTCCTGCTGAAGCAGTTCATCTAATCCATAATAATCGTGTCCTTCATAACGGTCTATACCAGAACTCATCTCTTTTTACCAATTTTGCGCAAAGTTAATAGCCGCTCCAAGCGAAGCCTAAAACGGCTTGTTAATAATCATGGAAGATACGAATTTAATGAAAATCAGTCTGAGTAAACTTAGGTTTTTCGGACAATATGGCCTGTACGAGGTTGAAAAGAAATGGCTTGGCGAACTGGAATTGGATCTGGAAGTACTCATACCTGCCCCTCATTACATGCCCATGAAATTGGCAGATACGGTTGATTATCAATACATCTACGATCTGGCGGCTCAGGTATTTTCCAAAAAGGAAGAGCTTATTGAAAATCTGGCTTATGAATTACTTGCTTTGCTCAAAATCCAAATTCCTCAGGCCATTGCACTAAAAATTCAGGTTTACAAAAAGCCGATCCTGAAGGGGCCAAATGCTGCCGTTTCGGTTTGCTTTTCCTGGAATTCCAGGCAATCCGGAGATGGTTTCGAATAATCAATTGCAGTTAGCGAGACTCGATAAGGAGAACTGCATTAAATATACGAAGGTTAAAGTTGCGATACTTTGATTCAATTTACTGTGAAAAACCCCTATTTTTATTTAAGTTTTTGTTATTGAAGCCTTTATTTGTAATCAAATCAAGGGGATTTCTTTCTTTTGTTGTGAAATAACTTAATTATTGCCTATGAAAAATTTATGTACACTTTTATTACTGATTTTTATCTCTGGCCTGAATGCACAGATTATTTATACTGAAAACGATGGTCCTAAAATTGGAACCAAAGTAAAGGAAGAATATCTCGAAGATATCACTGGATACGACCTTCAGGATTTTATAAAAACAGGGGGAAACCAAGACTGGGAGATCAGCGGTTCCACTATTTCAGACGATCCTTATGAATACATTTCTGTGAACGACCTACCATTCAGAAGCATGTTTCCAGGTTGTAACATGGCCGAACAGATAGTGCCTAATACTGACAGCAGTTATTCCATGTACCAGACTACCACCAATGGACTTTATTTGGTGGGTTCTTATGCTCCGGGTACAGCCATTGTTTTTAGTCAGCCTTTATTGCTGGTAAAGTATCCATTGATGTTTGGCGATACGTATCAAAATGACGTAACGGCCACCTTTGATGCCGGCGGATTTCCCGCACAGCTGGAAATGAAAACCAATACTGTTGTGGATGCATGGGGGACTATGAAAACTAAAAAAGGTAGCTTCCCCTGTATCAGAGTTAAAAATGTGCAGTTGCTGGAATTTTTTGTGGCTGGTTTTCCCTTTGGGAGCCAGACCTTCACCAGTCATTCATGGGTCGCTAAAACTTATGCTCAACCGGTGGCCAGCTTGTCTTTTATCGAAATTGAAGACAATAATGGAATTTCCAGCGATACTTCCATATCCATCTTGGATGAACAGGAAATTGTAGCAAACGAAGATGTTTTAAAAGAAACACTGTCTTTGAAAATCAGCCCCAATCCGGTCACAGATATCCTGTATGTAGCTGTACCCGAAACAAAATACAATGAAGCGGTATACTCCATTATTGACGCTCAGGGAAAAGCCTTAATCCAGGGAAAAGCAAAACAAGGTGAAGAAATTGTAATTAATGTACAGCAGCTGATACCCGGGAATTACCTGGTTCAACTTGTTTTAGATCAAAAGACATCTTTATTCGATATTCTGACTAAACCCTAAACAAATTTTTACTTCTATTGCAAGACCATAAAGTTGAACTGCTTTATGGTCTTGTTTTGTAAAAGGATTTAATTTCAATTTTCATGAAATTTAATACAAAAGTCATTCATGCTGGCGTCCATCCGGATCCTTCAACCGGTGCCATCATGACCCCAATTTTTCAAACATCCACCTATGTGCAGGAAGGTCCGGGAAAACACAAAGGATTTGAGTATGCCCGTACACAAAATCCAACCAGACAGGTACTGGAAGAAAACCTCGCCTCACTTGAAAACGGATACGGCGGTATCTGTTTTGGCAGTGGTTTGGCTGCTATGGATGCAGTCATCAAATTATTGAAAAGTGGCGACGAGGTCATCGCAACAAATGACCTTTACGGCGGATCATACAGGCAATTGGTAAGAATTTTCGAACCGATGGGAATTCACAGTAAATATATTTCCATGCAAGATCCATCGAATCTCGAGCAAGCCATTACCGCCCAAACGAAATTGATCTGGATAGAAACTCCTACAAACCCGCTACTGGGAATTGTCGACATAACAGCGATTTGTAAAATTGCTCATGAAAAGGGATTGTTGGTATGTGTCGATAACACATTTGCATCTCCCTATTTACAAACTCCTCTGGATCTCGGAGCTGATCTGGTCTTGCATTCCGCCACCAAATATTTAGGAGGTCATTCGGATGTTGTGCATGGGGCAGTCATCGCGAAAAGTAAGGAGCTTTACGAGAAATTAAAATTTATTCAAAACGCATCCGGGGCCGTACCAGGCCCAATGGATTGTTTTTTAGTACTGCGCGGAATTAAAACGCTTCATGTACGGGTCGAACGGGCCTGTCAGAATGCTGCTAAAATAGCAGAGTTTCTAATCGGTCATCCAAAAGTATCTCGGGTCCTTTATCCCGGTTTTTCCTCTCATCCCAACCACCTGATCGCAAAAAATCAAATGAGGGGTTTTGGAGCCATGGTTTCATTTGACCTCACGAGTCAGGTTTTGGAAGATGCAATCAAGCTTATGGCTTCAACCAAAATTTTTGCCTGTGCAGAATCCCTTGGCGGCGTAGAATCTCTGATAGGGCATCCGGCAAGCATGACCCATGCCTCCATTCCGAGAGAGGACCGCATAGCCAACGGACTTACGGATACACTGGTCCGCCTGAGTGTAGGAATCGAAGACGCGGATGACCTCATTGAAGATTTGCGTCAGGCACTGGCAGTTATCTAAAGAATTAATTTTCAGGACTTTTTGTATTGATATTGAGGTGAGAATTTAAATTCATCTTTATGATTCATATCAATCCTTTTAATTTTTAGGGAATCTCTTAGCTTTTATAACATCCTGTTATAGCTTTGCCGCAGTTTCAACGAAGCTATATTATGAATTGGTTAATCGATTTTCTTTTTCGCTCCTCCATCGGACGAAAAACGGTCATGAGTTTATCTGGCATCTTTCTCATCTTGTTTTTAGTGGTCCATCTTGCGGGTAATTTGCAATTACTGGCAAATGATGGAGGTAAGCAGTTTAATGTGTACGCGCACTTTATGACGCAAAACCCAATCATCAAATCCATTTCGTATATCCTGTACTTCACGATATTGTTGCATACCGTTCAAGGCATAGCACTGGCTATTCAGAACAGGAAAGCGAAAGGAGGAGCTTATAAAGTATCTTCGGATGCAACGGTATCGGCATTTTCTAAATACATGGTTCACCTGGGAATCATTATTTTCATTTTCCTATTGATCCATCTTTATCAATTTTGGCTTCAAGTGAAAACCGGAAATGTTCAGATGGTGAATTATCCAAATTCCGAAAAACAGTATCAGGATCTTTACATACTCGTGATTGAAGCGTTTAAAAGTTTGTCGTATGTGATTTTTTATGTGGTGTGTATGATTGTTGTTGGAATGCACCTGTGGCACGGATTTCAATCGGCTTTTCAAACACTGGGACTGAATCACAGAAAATACAATGGATTGATCCGGGGGGCTGGCATGGCCTATGCAGTGCTCGTTTCATTAGGTTTTGCGATCATTCCAGTGCTCATCTATTTACGTCAAGTTTGATTTAATAATTATGAAATTTGATTCGAAAATTCCTGCCGGACCCTTAGAAGAAAAGTGGAAACAATACAAATCCAAAGTTCCACTCGTGTCTCCGGCCAATAAAAGAAAGTTAGACATCATTGTTGTTGGATCTGGTCTTGCCGGGGCTTCTGCAGCGGCAAGTCTGGGAGAATTGGGATACAATGTTTCGTGTTTTACTTTTCACGACAGTCCTCGGCGCGCCCATAGTATTGCTGCACAAGGAGGAATCAACGCGGCAAAAAATTACATGAATGACGGCGATAGCGTCTATCGTTTGTTTTACGATACCATCAAAGGCGGGGATTACCGAGCACGCGAAGCCAATGTTTACCGATTGGCTGAGGTCAGTGCAGCAATTATTGATCAGGCCGTCGCTCAGGGAGTTCCTTTTGCCCGGGAGTATGGCGGATTGCTCGAAAACAGATCGTTTGGGGGAGTTCAGGTCAGCAGAACCTTTTATGCCCGGGGACAAACCGGACAACAATTATTGATTGGAGCTTACCAGGCACTGAGCAGACAAATATCCCTGGGTTCTGTTAAAATGTACAACCGTCACGAAATGCTTGAACTGGTCATGGTTGATGGAAAAGCCAGAGGAATTATTGCCCGAAATCTTCTCGATGGTAAAGTGGAGAGGTTCGGGGCACATTGCGTGGTCCTGGCTACCGGTGGCTATGGGAATGTATTTTATCTTTCAACGAATGCCATGGGTTGCAATACAACAGCCATCTGGAAAGCCGTTCAAAACGGGGCACTCCTGGGCAACCCCTGTTATACGCAGATCCATCCAACCTGCATTCCCGTTTCAGGCGACTACCAGTCAAAACTTACTTTAATGTCTGAATCTTTGCGGAATGATGGTCGCGTTTGGGTTCCTGCGAAAAAAGAAGATGCAGAAGCCATAAGACGTGGTCAGAAAACGGCAAACGACATTGAAGAAAAAGATCGCGATTATTTTCTGGAACGCAGGTATCCTGCATTCGGTAATCTGGTGCCGCGCGACGTGGCTTCCCGTGCAGCTAAAGTGGAATGCGACAAAGGGCTGGGTGTGAGTCCGACGGGCCTTGCGGTATATCTGGATTTCAGTGCAGCGATCAAACGTTATGGCAAATCGAAGGCAAATGTTCTGGGTTTGCACGATCCCGACGAACCAACAATCATCAAATTAGGTCAGGCTGTGGTTTCCGAAAAATACGGCAACCTGTTTGAGATGTACGAAAAAATAACCGGTGAAGATCCCTATAAAACTCCCATGAAAATTTATCCGGCTGTCCACTATACCATGGGTGGATTGTGGGTCGATTATAATCTGGAGACCAATATTCCCGGATTATTTGCTTTGGGCGAAGCCAACTTTTCAGATCACGGAGCAAATCGCCTGGGGGCTTCCGCTTTGATGCAGGGTCTTGCTGATGGTTATTTTGTATTGCCTTATACCATCGGACAATTTTTATCGGGAGAGATCAGAACACCAAAAATTGATACCCAGTCATCAGCATTTGAAGAGGCTGAAAAAAAAGTAAACGATAGCATCGCACGTTTCTTCACAATCAAAGGAAAGCAATCCGTTGAATCATTTCACCGGAGATTGGGAAAACTCATGTGGGATTATTGCGGTATGGCGAGGAATGCAGAAGGATTGAAATTTGCAAGAAATGCCATTCGCGAACTCCGCGAAGAATTTTGGCGCGATGTCTATGTTCCGGGCCAGGCCAACGAATTCAATCCTGAATTGGAAAAAGCGGGCCGCGTCGCCGATTTCCTGGAACTGGGAGAATTGATGGTCATCGATGCATTGAATCGAAATGAATCCTGCGGCGGCCATTTCCGGGAAGAATACCAAACAGAAGAAGGTGAAACCTTACGCGATGATGAAAATTTTAATTATGTCTCCGCATGGTCCTGGACCGACCTCTCCAAAGATCCCGAGTTATTTAAAGAAATACTCGAGTACGAGAATGTGAAGATTGCGAGCAGGAGTTATAAATAGTTGGCAGTTGGCAGTTGGCAGTTGGCAGTTGGCAGTTGGCAGTTGGCAGTTGGCAGTTGGCAGTTGGCAGTTGGCAGTTGGCAGTTGATTTTGGGAGAATATAAAGATATGGTTTTCATAAAATATGGGCGATTATAAAAGTTTAATTGTTTATCAAAAGGCTTTTGATTTGGCTATGCAAATTTTTGAACTAACGAAAAAATTTCCTACTGAAGAGAAATATAGTTTAACGGATCAGATGAGAAGGTCATCCCGGTCTGTAAGCACAAATATTGCGGAAGCTTATCGAAAAAGAAAGTATCCGGCGCATTTCGTTTCTAAATTATCTAATGCAGATATGGAAAATTCGGAGACTTCTGTTTGGTTGGAATTTTCTAAAAAATGTATTTATATTTCAGAGAGTGAATTCCTCAATTTAAAAACTACAAATGATGAAATTGGCAAATTGTTACAATATATGATAAACAACCCGGGTAAATTTGGAACAAACAATACTTAAATGGATTGAGTTCTAATTTTTCTGATAAATTGTTATTTGAGTCTATCCAAAAAAATAATGTAATTTTTACTGCCAACTGAAAACTGTGAACTGAAAACTATCAAAAAGATGAAGTTAAATTTAAAAATCTGGCGTCAACCTGAACCGAATGCAAAAGGAGGATTTGAAAATTATCAGGTGGAAGCCAATGAGCACATGTCCTTTTTGGAGATGCTCGACGTGTTGAATGAGCAATTGATTGCTGAACGCAAGGAACCCGTTGCATTTGATCACGATTGCAGAGAAGGTATCTGTGGAGCCTGCAGCATGGTAATCAATGGAAGACCACATGGGCCTAATTCGGGAACCACAACATGTCAGTTGCATATAAGATTTTTTAAAGAGGGAGATCAGATAGTGATCGAACCTTTCCGCGCAAGAGCATTTCCTGTAGTCAAGGATTTGGTGGTCGACAGGTCCGCATTTGACCGGATCATTCAGGCAGGAGGTTATATATCGGTAAATACCGGACAAGCCATCGATGGCAATGCTATACCGGTGCAGAGAGAGATGGCTTCCAAGTCTTTTGACGCGGCAGCCTGTATTGGTTGCGGTGCCTGTGTTGCAGCCTGTCCCAACGGATCAGCCATGTTATTTGTAGGTGCGAAAGTTTCCCATCTGGGGCTTCTGCCGCAGGGAAAAATCGAACATAACCGTCGGGTACAAAACATGGTTAAACAAATGGACGAAGAAGGATTTGGAAACTGCAGCAATGTGGGAGCCTGTGAAGCTGAATGTCCTAAGGAGATCAGTCTTGAGAATATTGCCCGTTTAAACCGAAGTCTGCTTGGATCGGTATTGAGTTCAGATTAGAATTAATACCGTGGTTCCCAAAGATATACACATGAGATGACCTTAAAAAATACGGCTGGATTGAATTTTAGCTTTAGGGATTCGGCCGAAGAATATATATTTGCAGTCCGTTTTGAAAACGCCTCCTTAGCTCAGTCGGTTAGAGCGTCGGACTGTTAATCCGCAGGTCCTTGGTTCGAGCCCAAGAGGGGGCGCAAAAAGCCCGGAAGCGATTGTTTTCGGGCTTTATTTTTACACCAAAGAATTTTATTCTAATGAGTATATTGACGATAGGTACGATGGCCTTTGATTCCATCCAAACGCCATTTGGCGCAGTTGAAAAAGTCATTGGAGGTGCCTGTACATATATCAGTTGGGCAGCATCTTACTGGTACAAGGATATAAATCTGGTATCTATAGTTGGAGAAGATTTTCCTGAAGAAGAGGTATCGGCGCTTCGCCAAAGAGGCGTGAATATGGATGGGCTTGTTCGGGTTCAAGGAAAAAAATCATTTTACTGGGCGGGAAAATATCATGCAGATCTCAACAACCGGGATACGCTGGTCACCGATTTGAATGTGCTGGCAGATTTCAACCCGGTTTTGCCGGAATCTTACAAAAAATGTGAGTACATCATGTTGGGAAATCTGACTCCCGACATCCAGTTGTCCGTTCTTGATCAACTTGCACAAAAGCCAAAGCTTATTGTATTGGACACAATGAATTTTTGGATGAATAATTCCATGGATACCTTGAGGAAGGTTATAGCCAGAACCGATTTATTGACCATCAATGATGAAGAAGCGCGTCAGCTTTCAGGTGAGCACAGTCTCGTTCGGGCAGCGAATAAAATTCACGAAATGGGACCCGCTTTTCTGGTTATTAAGAAAGGAGAACACGGCGCTTTATTGTTTCACAACGGACAGATCTTTTTTGCACCCGGCATTCCTGTTCCTGATGTTGTCGATCCAACGGGTGCCGGTGATAGCTTTGCCGGTGGAATGATCGGGTATCTTGCAAGAACCAAAGACCTGAGTTTTTCCAATATGAAAACGGCAATTATTTATGGTTCTGCGATGGCCTCTTTTTGTGTTGAAGATTTCAGTTTGAGCAGGATCCGGAATTTAACTCAGGAAGAAATTTACGAAAGAATCAGACAGTTCGAGCAGTTGTCAACTTTTGATGTCAAGGAATTGCCTGTATTAAATGTATAATTATATATATCCGGCCAAAGAAGGAAACCGGATTTTACTGATTATTAGTTTTTCCCGCAGAAGTCGCAGATTTTGCAGAAATAGCCTCTCATTTTAATTTCTTTTCACTGTCAGTTTATTTTCTTCATCTGTGTCATCAACGCAATCCCCGTCTGCCAGCTATGTGTATTTTATGGTAGTCGGGCAGGTGCGGGAGACAACAGGCTGACTTTGATTAACGAAAAGCCTCTCTTTATTCCCCATCTTCCATTTCAAACAACTCTTCCACCGAACACTTAAAATATCTCGCCATCCTCAATGCCAATAATGTGGACGGAATATATTTCGACGTTTCAATGGCATAGATACTTTGCCTGCTTACGCCCAGAGCCTGTGCCAGCTCCTCCTGAGAGATGTTGAACATCGCCCGGTAGACCTTTACTTTGTTTTTCATTCTGCGTTGTTTTGGCTTTGGTGATACAGGTAACTGAACCTTAAAATATAGATGCACGGAATGGAAAACATATTGAAGATCATGCAATAAAAATACCCCGAACCATAAAAGAAGAGCATTGTAAATATCAAGAGAATGCAACTCGCCAGGGCAGCCCACATCAAAGCATTGTAACGCATCTGGAGCGTATATTCATCTTCCTGTTTCATGCGGGAAAAACCAAGAAATAAAATGCCCAAAACGAAGAATACCCCGATGAATTCAAGGGTAAGATTGTCTTCGATGATCCCCAGCCAGGTGTCTTGCCCAAAAAGTACATCGCCGTAGATTGCAAATGTTTTCAGCTTGAGGAAATCGAGCTCCCACTCGAAGCCAAGACAGGCTATACCTGCGATAAATGAGCAAAAGAACAGGATCCATCCCGGAGTTCGGAAAGATTGGGGAAAAATCAGCAAATTTTTCATAATGTAAAGTTTAGTTGTATAAATGTAAAGTAAAATTTACATTTATATTGTACAAAGGGCAAAAATTTTTCTTTGTGGTCCTTCGTGCCTTAGAGCCTTTGGGGCATCATTGCACTATCATCAAATGAAAATCAAAAATTATTTAGAAATGGAATTTAATAGGATGCCAATAAAGATGTGCATACTCTCCATAAAAAATGCTCATTCTTTCACGGCCAGTTGTCCGCAAGCTGCATCAATATCTTTACCCCTGCTCCGGCGGAGTGTAATCATAATTCCATGCTTTCGCACTTCCTGGGCAAAAGTATTGATGCGGTCCTCAGAGGATTTAACAAATTCCATTCCGGCGACGGGGTTGTATTCGATGATATTGACGCGAACCGGAAAGTGCGAACATAAGCGGATCAAATTTTTTGCATCCTGAATGGTATCGTTAAATCCTTCAAACGCGATGTATTCATAACTGATGCGGTTGCCGGTTTTTTTGTAAAAATATTTCAATGATTCCACCAAACTGCTCAGATGATTAGACTCATTTATGGCCATCATGCTGTTTCTCTTTACATCATCGGCAGCATGCAGGGATAAGGCCAGATTTACCCGGACCTCATCATCGGCCAGTTTTCGGATCATTTTTGCGATTCCTGCAGTAGAAACGGTGATGCGTTTTGGCGACAATCCGGGACCTGCTTTGGAACTGAGCCTTTCGATGCTGGCTATAACCTGCCTGTAATTTAACAAAGGCTCTCCCATACCCATGTAAACGATGTTGCTGATGGGTTTTCCATAGCGTTCGATACAGGCCTTATTGACCAGCATGTATTGGTCAAAAATTTCGGAAGCAGTCAGATTTTTTAAGAGTCCCATCGTGCCGGTAGCACAAAACGCACAGGACAAACTGCAGCCGGATTGAGATGATACACACACCGTAAAACGCTCCTCTTCTTCCACGGGAATAAGAACCGATTCAATTGGATAACCATCGAAAGTCAGGAATTTGAATTTCATGGTTCCATCGGAACTCAATTGCTGCTTTTCCAATTGTAGTGCCGGAATGAAGAAGAGATCCGATAATTGCTGCCTTTGTGCTTTTGAAAGGTTGGTCATTTCTTCAAAACTACGCACTGATTTTTTCCATAACCAATCCAGAAGCTGGGCGGTCCGGTATTTTTCCCATCCCAGACCTGTCAATTCCGTTTGTAATGCCACGGGGTCTATATTGAGGAGATCTTTCTTTTCAATTTCCATGATCAAACACAAAAATAACCAGCTATTGCTGCCTGATTCAAAACAATATGTCAACTATATTCGTATAGATATGAAACCCGGATAATGACTGCGATGCGTTTGATGACTTATGGTGTTTTAATGGTGTTCCTGATGAGCAGTTGTGCCTCAACCAAACCAAAGGAAGCTTTCGAAAAATATACGGTTCCACCAGAACCCGATTATTCTGAGATCGAATCCTGGGCGGCCTGGCCACATCGCAAAGACCTGGCCGACTCCACTCCGGCCGGATTAAAAGATCAGCAACAAATCTCACAGGCAGATGTATTTTTTGTACATCCGACCAGCTTCCTCAATAAGAGAAACCACAACCAGTGGAACGCACGTCTGGATAATCAAACAGTAAATAAAATTACAGACGAAGGGGCTATCTTATACCAGGCCAGTATTTTTAATGGAACCGGCAGGGTATATGCTCCCCGCTACCGGCAGGCACACTACGAAGCTTTTTTCACTGAAGACACTTCTTCTGCCAGAAAATCACTGGAATTGGCATATAACGATGTTAAAGCGGCATTTGACTATTTTCTAAAATACGAGAATCAAGGCAGGCCTATTGTTTTGGCGGGGCATAGTCAGGGGGCCTTACACCTCATTTGGTTGCTCAAAGAATATTTTGATAAACCAGACAGCATGAACAAAAAACTGGTTGTCGCATATGCAGTGGGTTGGCCGATTCCAAAAGGTGAATTTAAATATCTGAAAGCTTGCGAAAGTCCACAGCAAACCAATTGTATCTGTAGCTGGCGAACATATAAAATCGGGCACAAACCCAAATTCATCCAAAAGGAACAGGATATCATCATTACCAATCCGTTGAATTGGAAAACAACTTATGAATATGTCGGTAAAGAAAATAATCTCGGCGTTGTGCTGGACGGATTTGATAAAGCTCCCGTTAAATTCATGAGCGGGGCGCAAATCTATAAAACCATACTTTGGGTCGATAAACCCAAATTTAAGTTCAGTTTTCTGTATCCGTTTGCCAACTTCCATCGCGGAGACTTTAATATATTTTACATGAACGTTCGGGAAAATGTGAAAACGCGTCTGAATGCATTCTGGAGATAGGATTTAGTTGATAGTTGTTGGTTGATAGTTGTTGGTTGATAGTTGGTTGTTAGTTAGTTGTTGGTTGTTAGTTTGTCTATGCCTGAAATAGGTTTAACTATCTTTTTAATTCATTGCGGCATCAATTTTTACCCTCCACTCGGATTTGCACATCAAGTTAATTTTTACTGATTTTACCTCCGCGATGTGCTTAGCACATTTCTGGAATTCCATTTTATTTCCAGGATATTCCGGGATCATTTATTCAAATTAAATTTTTTTAACATATAACTAACATATGTTCATATTATTTTAATATTTAATTTAAAAAATATCATTATATAACAAACATATGTTAGTTTAAAACTAACAAACGTTAGTATTGTTAAAAATACTGAATAATTGCATTTCATTTTATAAAAATTACACATCAATTTGTCGTTTATTTTTGGCGTTCATTTTGAAGTAATAACGGTATTTAAATGGATCCTTAATGCGCACCAGGAAAGTGCCGCTAACCCTTATTTATCAGGCATCACAGGAAGATTCTTTGGGCAATGTTATGTTCATTCTATGGCTCAGAATATTGTTTGCAAATTTTTATTATCTCCAATTTCTATTGCGCAGGACTTGTTTTTTAATCCAGGCACAATTCAAATGCAATTAATCAGACTACAAATTTTATTCATTTCTCATACCACATGTAATCCCGCATTTATAAGCATACGATGCTTTAAAACTGCAGTTGGTGGAAAGAACTGTATTCAGTAAATATTAATTTCTACTGCACCAGGATCTAATATGCGTTCCAATGATAACAAAGGAACATTGCCAATGGAATTCATATTTGGCTTAATTTAAATTACCATGAAAACTGCAGTCTGTTAGTGAATATTTTTCTTCTCTCCGCGAGCAACAGCTTTTATGAATTTGATCAGTCCATTCATATAAGTCTGCTGATCATCGTATAAACTCATGTGACTGCCATGCTCACAATACAAATAGCTTCCATTTTGGACCTGTTCAGACATCCATTTTAAATGTGCCGGATCCATCGTATCGTATTTTCCAGCGATGACCAGGGTTGGTGTACTGATATTTTTCAATTGATTTCCAATATCCCATTTTTCCAGATTTCCCGACATTCCGAATTCGCTTGGACCTTGCATCATCACGTAGATCTGATGATTAAGATTTTTAAATGCGCGGAGTATCGGATCTGGCCAGGAATCCAGGGGCAATCTGCATATAAATTTGTTATAAAAATGGGGCATCAGCAATTCCATGTATCTTGGATTTTCAAAATCACCCCGTGCTTCAATCTCCCGGACTTCTCTAAGAACCAAGGGGTCCATTTGAGGACCTAAAACTTCTTTGGCATAATTGCCATAGGCAGGCGAGCTACTCATTGCATTTGAAATGATCAGGCCTTTGAGATGCTGGTCGTATTTTAATGCATACTGTTGTGCCAACCAACCACCCCAGGAATGCCCCAATAGATAAAAATTTGAATGATCCAATCCCAGTGCCTGCCGGACCTGCTCTAATTCATCGACAAAACGATCGATATTCCAAAGCGCAGTATCTTTTGGCTGGTCCGAATAAGCAGAACCTAATTGATCGTAATAGATGAATTCAATATTTTCTGCTGGAAAAAAATTCTCCACGCACTCGAAATATTCATGCGTGGCTCCCGGTCCTCCATGCAATAAAAGTACTTTTATGGCAGGATTATTTCCAACCCGCTTGGTCCAGACATTAAAGGCACCCAGTGCAGTATTGATTTTGACGATTTGAATTCCTCCGGTTTGAACGCCAGGATCGTGTTTCGCAAAATAGGTGTTGGCTTGTTTACCAGAGTGCACATAATTTTTCTTCGCACAACTGGGATTAAATAAAGCGATTATAACCACGATTGGAAAAAGCAGAATTCTAGTTTTCATATAATACCTGGTAAATTTCAACTAACAAATTATCTAATAAATATACGAAAAAGAGACGAACTGGAAATGATGGCGAAATAATTTGATCTGCCATTTTTCATAGGATGTATGAGTTGTAAGTTTTTAGAGGCGGTTGAACCTGTTAATTATTCAGGATTTCGAATCGGCCACAGGCGTTTAGCAACAATCCTGATCATTGAATGAAATTTTGATCCTAAAATTGATTAATTCGCAATTGTTAATCCCAAACATACTTCCAGGAATGATCCGGTTGTTTTTTCCATATGGTGTGAAAAATTCCCTTGTATTCGCGTGTCGAATCATTAGAGTCTTTTACTTTCCAAAGATAGGATCCGTAGGTATAAGCCATATGACCACATTTTGAAACATCTACAAAATCAGGTGCCCACTCAACGCTGGCACCTTCAATTTTTTTAGATTCATAATATTTGCGAATGTTTGATTTGCCTGAAATCAGCGTGTCATGCTCTCTTTTGATAACGGCATCGTCATCAGCAAAGTAATAAAATGCTTCCGTTATACTTTTTTCAACAGTCATCTGCTGAAACTCTTTTTCAACCTGCATGATTTCTGCGATAACTTTATCTTTATTGACATTCGGTTTGCAGGCAACTGTCAGTAATCCATATAACGCGATACTTATGTAATTTCTATTATTCGATAGTTTTGACTTAAACATGGTTCAATTTATTTATGATTATTCTGTATCTTCTGTTTTATCGACGTGAAGAATGTGCAACATTCTGTGGATGATCGGTGCAAGAAAAACGGCAGTAATACTTAAGAATGCAATACCACTGTATAAGGCATAAAAGGATGAAAATAATTTAGCTGAATTTGACTGCATTTCGATTACGGGTCCCATTCCGGTGAGGATCATGCAGGCCATGTAAAAACTATCCACCCAATCGAGTTCGCCAAGAAACCGGTATCCAATTGTTCCTATAGTCAGCGATACTACGATCAATCCAAATGCAAAGAGGCTATAAATTCCAAGCCGGGTCAGGAAATTGGAGAAGGCTGCAACATCCTGATGCTTTTGTTCGAATTTCATTTTTGAGGTTTTAATTAACGACCGAATTTACAAATATTTGCAGATTCGAAAAGTCGAAAGGTCGTCCCGATAAAATTATATAACTTTTTTATAAAATAAATCATCATGGCTATTTTATCTGGAAGTCGAAATCCCGATAAAATTGTATAATACTTCAGAAAAGAAATAGTTAACCTTATTTTATCGGGACGAAAGGTCGAAAAGTCGAGTTTGTTTCCATCTTCCATCTTCCATCTTCCATCTTTCATCTTCCATCTTCCATCTTCCAGCTTTCAGCTTCCAGCTTTCAGCTTTCAACTCCCAGTCTTTTCGTTCTCGTGTCGAAATCCATCCCTCAATCTGAATAGATGAAAGACCGCCGGAAATATAGCCGCCATAGATTCTGCCGCACCCCGGGTTGAACCCGGCAATGCAAGAATTAAATGTTCGCCAATCATTCCGGCAACGCTTCTCGATAACATCGCATAGGGCATGCGCTGTTGACCGTAATTGCGCATGGTTTCGGCTATGCCGGGGATTTCTCTTTCCAGTATGGGTCGTATGGCTTCCGGTGTGTGATCGCGTTTGGATAATCCGGTGCCTCCTGTGATGAGGATTAAATGATGGCCACTATCACAACAATCCCTTACAGTCTTTTGAATAAGCGGGATTTCGTCTGGAATAATCAAATAATTACCCACCTTAGCCTCGTATTTTTGCAATGCAGCGACGATGGTTTTTCCGGCTGTATCTTCTTTTTTTCCGGAAGAAACGGAATCCGAACAAACGATGACAGCTGCTTTGAAATCCGTTTGAAGCTTATCCCTGTAATCGGATTTTCCTCCTTGTTTCTCGAGTAATCGGATATTGCAGATTTCAACATTTTTGTCTATAGGCTTGAGCATATCGTACATGGTGAGCGCGGCAATGGATGCACCATGCATAGCTTCTACTTCTACGCCGGTTTTGTAAATGGTTTGCACTTCCACTTCGATAAAAATGTTCAATCCTTCCAGGGTGAATTTAAAGTGAGCATATTCTATGGGTATAGGATGGCAATCGGGAATGAGGTCCGAAGTTTTCTTTATGCCAAACAATCCGGCTACCCGTGCGGCTTCGAGGACATCTCCTTTGGGTACATTTTTTTGTTGTATGGCATCCAGTGTTTCTGAGGAACCTACTTTTACGACAGCCTGTGCAATGGCTATGCGATGTGTGTTATTTTTTGCAGTGATATCTACCATGCGATGTCAAATTTCCGGAGGTGTAAATGCTAATAAATTAAAGACGAAGGTCGGAAAAACTTTAGTACTTCAGACGAACAATAGTTTGAGTGCGGCAATGCACAGAACCCCGGCCAGAATTCTTTTCAATAACAACTCCTTGTATTGGAATGCACCCCGGTGCGCTCCCAGAAAACCACCAATAATTGCAAAAGCAAGAAAATACCAAACAGAGGGGTGTACACTCATTTTTGCAAAACCCATACCGGCTAAGCCTGCCAAAGAATTGACGAAAATAAAAATAGCGGAAACGGCTGCTGTCTGTTTTATGCTAGCCCAACGGAGTAAAATGAGAAGCGGGCTTAAGAGTATACCACCTCCAATTCCTATCAGTCCGGAAAGTAAGCCGATGAAAGCTCCCAACAGACCCGCCAAGAGCGGTTGTGCGGCTTGAATAGCAACACCACTTTCTTTCGGGGCTGGTTTAAGCAGATGATATACGGAAAAGAATAAAACGATCGCCAGTATTTTTTTATACACCTGTTCATCCAATTCGATCGTTCCTCCCAGGAAGGCGGCAGGAACGGAAGTAAGGGCAAACAGCATAAATAATTTGAAATTGAAATAACCGGAACGATAAAATTGTATAAACGCGATCAGGGATACCAGGCAATTCATCAATAAAGCTGTTGGCCGCATGGTGGCTGTAGAAACGGCAAAAAGTCCCATGACCGCAAGGTATCCGGATGCACCTCCGTGTCCGACGGATGCGTACAGATAGGCCACCGTTAAAATAGAGAGGTATAAGAGAATTTCGGGAATCATTTTTTATTTACCTGCGATGCGTCGAATCATGTTGTTGAAAATAAAGTAATGGAAGGGTAGCATGAGATACCAATAATTTCTTCCGAGGATGCCTTCAGGCCTGAAGGTGGCTGTTTGTTTGAGCAGACATCTGTTATCGTTTTGTATTATGGAAAATTCCAGCCATGCTTCTCCGGGTAATTTCATTTCTGCATACAATAACAGTCGTTTGTTTTTATGATCGGCGAGTAAGACTCTCCAAAAATCCAAGGCATCACCGGGTTGAAGATCAACATCACTTCGACGTCCCCTGCCTAATCCGACACCTCCCATCAGTTTATCGATGACTCCGCGGATGCGCCATAAGCCATCTGCATAGTACCAACCCTGATTGCCGCCAATTCCAAAAAAACGCTGGGCTACTTCTTCAATTTTATCTTTTTCGATCTCGATCCATTTGCGGTCTTTATAACATCCGTTGACCGGAACTTCTACATGCTGTTGTACATCGAGATGGGACAGGCTGCTCGAAGCGGCATCTTTCCAACTGGAGACGACCATGTTTTGTTCGATGCGCATAAAGGCCATTTTTATGGCCTCTTTATAACTGATGAGTTCTTGCGGGATCACTTCCTGTATGCTGAATTCTTTACACACCACGTCGTTTTTCATGCTTTCGGCCAATTGCCTTGCAATGATAAAATTTGCAGAGGTAATGAGGTTTAACCAATGTGCCGAAATCGATGGAGAAATAAAGGGCCAGGTGAGGATTAATCTTTTATAGTTTCTCACTTCAGCATATTCTAATAACATCTGTTTGTAACTCAATACATCCGGACCGCCGATTTCAAAAGTCCGGTTCATCATACCGGGATGAAGCAGACAGGCATTCAGGTAGTTGATGACATTTCTGATGGCAATGGGCTGGCATTTGGAATGTAACCAGTTGGGCGCAATCATTACAGGGAGTTTTTCTGTGAGGTCCCTGATGATTTCAAAGGAAATACTTCCGGAGCCAACGATAATGCCCGCTTCGAGTATGGTGTAGGGTATGGCAGACTGCACCAGGACTTCTTTGACGCTTTTGCGGGCTAACAAGTGTTTGGACAGACTGTTGTCGTTGCTGATGCCTCCGAGGTAGATGATTTGTTTGACCTGTGTCAAATGCGCAACCAAAACAAAACATCCGGCAGAGCGGATTTCGTATTCTTTTAAAGTGGTTTTTGTATCGCCCAGAGAATGGATCAGGTAATAAGCGGCGTCGAAGACTTTTCCTTTGAAGGATGTCACGGCATTCTCCGGTTTCAGAAAATCAAATTCAATGATCTGAATTTTGGACAAGAGGTCGGGTGAGGGTTTGAATCTTTTTGCATCCCGGACCACACAGGTCACGTCGTGTCCGGCTTCGACTAACACAGGCAAAAGCCTCATACCAATATATCCGTTGGCACCGGTGAGCAGTATTTTCATTTTAATATTCGCCTGTTCGGTATTTTTATTCAAATGTAGCTCCAAAAATCATAAACTTCAATATTGAGCTTTCCGTCGGATATCGCTGGTTGAGCGGATTAGAGTTTCGACCATAAACTTAACCACCGATTTTAAGCATACTCCTGTTGCTCAGACTAGACGGTTCAATTTTTTGATCAATGGTGTTGAGTTGGCCACCCAGTTTTTCTTTTTTATCGCGCAAACAATTTTGAATCAGGGGCAGGATGTCCTCTCCCAAGCGGTAGGGACCAAGCAAATCGGTCTCATGAGTGGAAAAAAGACAATTTTTCATTTTTCCATCCGACGTCAACCTCATGCGATTGCAACCTCCGCAAAAAGGTTCACTCATGGTGCTGATTACTGAAAAAGTGCCGGTGTGTCCGGAAATGTAATAAGGTTTTGCAGTATCATTTTTATGCGTGGGTATCCGGTGAAATTCGTAAGTTGATTGAATAGATTCCAGAATATTTTGATGGGTATACACTTCCTCTTGCTTCCAATGATTTCCGTCGAAAGGCATAAACTCTATAAACCTTATATGTAAATGTCTGTCTTTAGTCCATGCAATAAAATCCAGGATTTCACGATCATTTACATTTTTTTTAATGACCACATTTACTTTCACGTGAAAGCCTTTGTCTAAAAGCAATTCAATATTCGAGATTACTTGATTGAACACGTCGCGACCAGTGATGGAAAAAAAAGTTTCTCTTTGTAGTGAATCCAGACTCACGTTAATAGAACGTAAACCTGTTTTAATAAATAGTTCAGCAAATTCATGTACAAATACCCCATTGGTTGTGATTGCCAATTCAACAGGAAAAACGGACAAACGCTTGATTATTTCAGCTGCATCTTTTCTTACAAGGGGCTCCCCTCCTGTAAGCCGTATTTTTTTTACACCGGCTTTTACAAAAATCTCTGCGATACCTGTTATTTCATAGGCATTCATTTTGGGAATGCCAGGCTGATGAAATTCATCTGAAGTATCCGGATAGCAGTAATTGCACCGCAGATTGCAGTGGTCTGTAAGTGAAATCCGAAGATAATCGTGAATCCGGTCAAATTTGTCCGTGAGCATCCTGAATCAAAACTCAAATTTATTCAATTTCCATCGTCTTCTATCAATTTTCTGAAAGCAGAGGGGTTGAATCCAAGATCAGGTTTCTTCAAATCCAATACAAGTCTATGGCTCAGAAATGCCAAGCTACATTTTTGCAAAAAAAATGATTATCCGTAAACTTGGGCGTCACGTGTCGCTGAAATGGATGAATCCCGACAAATTCAACTCAAGTCAAAAATGCGGTCGAGATTGGACAAAGCCATAGTAAATCCTTCTTTGAATCCGAGTTCGATGATTTTTTCTAAGTCCTGCCTGGAATCAAACTTAATGCGGATTTTCACGAGAGTATTCAATTGCCGGCTTTCAAAGTGAAGCTCCCATAGCATTCTGGGAAATTCTGTATTGCTGTTTCCTGCATCGTCGCAAAATGCATCGAGATAACTGAAAGATTGGTGTGGGAGAATATTTTTATAATCTGCCTTACACCAATGTTTTTCATTTTCTGGTCCAACCATTGCATAAAGCCAGGTTCCGCCTACTTTAAATTCCATGGATTTGGTTTCAGTTTTCCACGGCAGAGGTGCCCACCACTGGTCGAGCAATTCACTTTCTGTCCAAGCAGCCCAAACCTGATTTAAGGCTGCTTCAAATTCGCGTTCGATCCGGATGATAGAATTGTCTGAATCCAGTTCAAAATGCATCCATAACTGTTTATTCATATTACTTATTTTTTGTTTGATGGAGGACGCGGTCCAATTGATGGAAGCGCTTCTCCAGCATTTTTTTAAATTGTGCAAGCCACCGGTCGACTTCCTGAATTTTTTTCGGATCGAGGTGGTAATAAATTTCCCGGCCTAGTTTTTCTTGCTTAAGCAGACGGCTTTCTACGAGAATCTGAAGATGTTTGGAAACGGCCTGCCGCGACGAATCGAAATGTTCGCTCAAGGCATTGGGCGTCATGGGTTGGCTGGCTATCAACAACAAGATGGCGCGACGCGTGGGGTCTGCAAGGGCCTGGAACACGTCTCTTTTCATCTGTACCTGGTATTCATATGAAACTAATTAGTTGCAAATATAAATGCAACAATTCGGTTGCACAATAGTTTGTTAATTATTCTTTTGGAAATTATGGAGGTATGAAATGAAACAGTCTTCCTTCGGGAATATCTGGCTATTCAACGCGGTCGGTCAGGGCATCTGTTTTTTCTCCCAGAAATTCGAACCAGGCTTTTTTCATGCAGGGGTAATGTTTGGACGCCTCCACCAGGCGGATCCAGCCCAGCAGGTTTTCTTCAAATCTCCTGGCCAGTTTTTCATCTGCGATCTTGCCTTCGGGAGTCAGAGCCTGATGTGCCATGGCCAGCGAGAACATGTTGGGGTATACATTTGTACCCAAATGTTCCAGGGGCATCCGCAGCGCCCACAATCCTCGGTTGCCACCGACCATAGATGGGGATGCTGAGATCAGGAGTGCATGTCTTTCGTTAAAGGGTTGCGGACGGAAGCGGGAAACCCAATCAATCAGATTTTTAAATATACCGGGCATTGATCCATTATATTCCGGCGAGGCGATGACCATACCATCATTTGCAAGCAATCGTTTGCGGAATTCTTCCGCTCCGCGCAGGGATTCCGAATCCAATTCTCGATCCTGATTATATCCCGGAACTTCAAAATCGCCGATGTCTGCAAACTCTACGATACATTGGTGTTGTTTAAGCAATTCTGCTGCAAATTTAGCCAATTGCGTATTGAGAGAACTTTTTCTTTGGGATGCGGAGAAAACCAAAATTTTCAAACTTGCATCTGGTTGAGCGGATATGGCATTCATAAAAGTATTTTTTAAAAAACAACAAGCCTCACATAATGTTCTTCTTTTGAAAATCTATTTGCGATTTGTTTTCTTTTTTCGTGTGGTACCCATATAGCAGCCTTAAAGGTCATCATTTTTATTGAGGCTTCCAATAATTTACTGGCGGTCATTAAGAACCGAAGGGGATCTTTCTTTGGCTCTTTTGTTAAGGGTCTCCAGGTATTTTGTATCCGGTTCATTTCGTTTGCATTATTTTTTCTGATTGTGTTTCTTCAATTTTTATCGTTCTCGTGACACTGATTATCTCTTCATAGATTCTATTTTATTTTTGGATTTACTTTATTGCATTATCGATGCTTGATCCTGTAAATGAAAGATGAAACCACTCCTACCGTATCAATTGTAGATTTATTAGGATTGCAGTTTTTTGAATTTTAACCATTTCAGTTTGTACCTGTAATAATTTTGGGTAGTAGCGATTTATGGTTTATATTTTTTATCCTAAAGATTTGAAGTGGTTATGATTGACAGTCATGGGAAATGTTGGTTACCCAAATTACTGTTGAAGGGCTATGGAAATTTGGCCGCAATTGAAACAGTAAGTGAAATATTATCTTTGCGGAGGCCGCTATTGGATTGGAAGATGGGAATGGGATTGCTCAACTTCCGCAATTCAACGCGGGCTAAGATATTATCCAATGGTATGTAGTCGAAATTAGCTGAAATCCCTGTTATATTTATTTTACTTTGTGGATCGGTAAGGATGACATGATTGTGATCCTGGAAGTATTCTGCTCTTATGGAAACCGACCAGGGATCTCCGTTTGCCTGGTATTTTAGAAGGAGCGCTGTTCCAAGCCAGTTTTGGTAGCTTGAGGACCCCTTCCTGTCTTGTTGGAAACCTAAATCCAGGCCACATATCAAACTTAAGTTTTCATGAACTTTTGTTAGCATATAAAAATTATGGAAGTATCTCATTCTTCGCGTACTGTCCGGATCATCTGTTCCCAGAAATTGACTCCAATGAACAATCCATCCGGATCTGGATGTAAATTTGAATTGAGTTCCAAGTGAGGGTAAGGAATTACCTTCAATTTGTTTTATGCGTTGCCAGCCATTGCATACTAAAGCGGCAAATTGAAATCTCCTATTTAAATCATAGTTAATTTTTAAACCTGTAAGATAATAAGGCGAATTCTCAGCAAGCAATGACCTGGTCAGTGTCCAATTATCGAATGAAATAGCACTTTCAAAACCTATGTGGGAATTAAAAATCCCTGCATCCAGCCAAACCGTTTTTTTAGAGGATAATGCCAACCCCAGGTAGGCTTCGTAGATATGCCTGAACAATAAGGGTTCAGCTGTATAATTGTCTTCGGCATAGGTACCTGCCTGAATGCTTATATTTATTCTGTATCGATCCTGCAGTGTATAAAATTTGAGCAAACCCAGATTAAGTTGCATAGATGCATGGCGATTGTAATTATAAAAATAAAATTGCTTTTTAGGAGTCTTCGGGTTGCTAAAGTCGTAGGAATAATAAAAATCTAAATAGCAACTGAGTTCCAACTTTGAAGGTTCTATTTGGTAGATGGTATCCTGACCATAAATTAGCTTTGATATGGCAAGGAATATAAAAGCTACATTGGGTCTGAAAAATTTACAAGACATGATTTAAAAATTAAAGACGATATTTTGATCGCGGAAAGTGAAACTGATGATATCTTCCTGACGAACGAGTTCACCTCTCAGAAAGCCAAGCGGATAAAGCCCTAAATTCAATCTGTCTTCCGCTGACACGAGATGCCATTTAAGGATGTTGGTTTGCTCATTTTCACTGAGTTTTGTATAAATTCCAGAAACATAACCTGTAATAATCCTGCCGTACTTATCCAGAATTTCAACTTCCGAATCCGTGTGTTGTAAATAATACAAGTAAATCTCGTGCTGCAAATCTTCGCGTGAGGTCATCAGAATTTTTGGATCATGGATTCTCTCTTCAGTTCAATCCCATTTAAAGGCTGATATAAAAGAGGAACGTGCTCAATCACCACATCGCTCTTTTCAAGGCCAAAGGCTTTTTCATCACTGAGGCTGAATTTTTTCAGAAGAAAAAACGTGTTGAGCAGAATACCTTCTTTTAATTTGAATTCATTTTCAACGGAAAGAAATTTTTCAATCACGACAAATTTAAAATCGGGTTCATCGTTGTATTTTGTTGAACCATCCGGACGGATATGGAGATTGAGTTCTTTATTTGCGATCAGGTCTTTCACAATGTTCTTAAAATACAGTTCCGTTCTGGGTTGAATCCTGAAACCTACATTTAGATTTACTTTGATCACCTTGTCGTCTACTAATTCTGAAACATCATAACTTAACGTATAAGGTTCACCCGTCCGGTGAATATGCAAAAACCAATAAACATCGGCGCGTTTAGGTTTTTTTGAAAAAATGGATTTAATAATTTTTTCTTCGATCTGGTGTCTGTGGTTGGCTTTGGTAAGATATATCAGGTGTGTTGAAAACTTTGGAATTTCCAGATCCAGGCTTAATTCCTTGAACTGCTCTGTGTATTTTCCAAGGTCGACAAATTTAATAAACCGATTGCTGATTTTCCGTCCTGAATACACCGCAAACATGATAAATATAAAAATGGAAGAGATCAGAAGTGTAATGTAACCGCCCTCAGGAAATTTATGAATATTGGCGATGAAAAATGAAATTTCAATTCCGAAAAACAACAAGAGAAATGCAAGGACCACGAATTTATTCCACCTCAATCTGTACAACAGGAAAAAAGAAAGTAAATACGTAGTTACCATCATCGTAATGGTGATGGCAAGGCCGTAAGCCGCTTCCATATTTGAAGAGTTCTGAAAAAAAACAACCATAAATACACAGCCTATCCATAGAAAAATATTGGCACTTGGGATGTAAATTTGTCCTTTGATATTGCTGGGTTGTCTTACAGCCACGCGTGGCCAAAAGTTTAAGTTCATGGCTTCATTAATGAGCGTATAACTTCCACTGATCAAAGCCTGCGAGGCTATAATAGCTGCAGAAGTGGCAATGAAAATCCCAACCCATAAAAACCAGGAGGGCATGATTTCATAAAAAGGATTCCGTCCATTGAGCACAGATCCTTCTCCCAATTCCATGATCCACGCGGCTTGTCCCATGTAATTGAGCAGCAAACTTGTCTTGACAAATATCCAGCTGATGCGAATGTTCTGTCGACCGCAATGGCCTAAATCCGAATACAACGCTTCTGCGCCCGTGGTAGCCAAAAATACAGCACCCAACAACACAAACCCTCCGGGATATTCAGTAAGAAATTGGAATGCATAACCGGGATGGATCGCTTTCAGAATCTCAGGATGACGCAAGATTTGACTCAAGCCTAACACGGCCAGCATACTAAACCAGACCAACATGGCGGGACCAAATGCATAACCAACTTTTTGTGTTCCAAAACGCTGAAAGAAAAATAACCCTGTCAGGATGGCAATAACAATAGGAACGGTGGGTAATGATTCAAGCCCAGGTACATTGCGCAGGCCCTCAATTGCAGATGATACCGAAATCGGAGGCGTAATAATTCCATCAGCCAGCAAAGTAGAAGCACCTAAAATGGTAGGAAAAATTAAATATTTGCCAAATCGTTTCACCAGCGCATACAAGGAGAAGATTCCTCCTTCTCCATTGTTGTCTGCCTGTAAAGTAAGATAGATGTATTTGAAAGTTGTCTGAAAGGTGATGGTCCAAAAAACACAAGAGATTCCGCCATAAACAATAGTTTCTTCTACCGGCCGATCCCCTAAGATTGCTTTCAAAACATACAGCGGACTGGTTCCGATATCGCCATAGATGATTCCCAGAGCGATCAATAAAGATGAAGCGGTGACTTTGCCGTTAATACTCAATGGAGTGTTCTGCATGTTTGTAAATGAGATTCAAAGTTTGTATAAAGGATGTACAGATTTGATAAAGAATACTGCATGATGTATAAAGAAAATATAAAGAAGGGCATGGCTAACTCTTTTTATTTGACGAACTCCAGAGTTGCAACCAGTTTTATTGTTGCATGAAAGCTTAAGTAGATGCATCCGGATGCATCTGAATGAAATCTGTTAACCATTGATTTTTTAAGATCCGGAATCCTTAGAAGAATAAAATTTAAATTGTCGCAGGTTCAACAAAAGCGGTAACCCACACCACTTTCGGTAAAGATATAAGTGGGTTGATTGGGGTTGTCCTCTATTTTTTTTCTTAGACTGGCGACAAAAACGCGCAGGTACTGAGTTTCTGTCTGAAAAGTCAGGCCCCAAATTTCTTTGAGCAAGTATTGATGTGTCAAAACCCGGCCTTCATTTTTTGCAAAAAGACTCAACAACTGATATTCTGTAGTCGTAAGTTTGATGTGTTGATGATGTTTTTTGACTGTTCTCCTTGTAAAGTCAATACTGAGATCGCCAAATTCGAGTACATTCTTTGAATCAGATGATTGGTTTCTTCGAATGGCCGATCGTATTCGTGCAAGTAATTCAGCAGTGCGGAAAGGCTTGACAAGGTAGTCTGTAGCGCCATTATCCAGAGCTTGCACAATGTCCTGCTCGCTGTTTTTTACGGAGAGTATAATGATCGATTTTTGGTACCACATGCGCAACTCTTTTAGCAATTCGTGTCCGTTTTGATCGGGCAGACCAAGATCCAGTAAAATCAACTCAGGAGGATGATGGGCTGCTAGAATGTGTCCTTCCTTCGCATGACTGGCCTGGATGACTTTATATCCATTGCTTTCCAAACTGATTTCCAGCAGTTTTCTAATCGCTTGTTCGTCTTCGATGATCAAGATCTCCGGCCTATTCATATTTTAATGAATTGATATAAGAAACTTCTGTGGGAATGAAAATTGTAAAAGTAGCGCCAGAATCCTGATTATTTTCCAGCACGACTCGCCCTTGGTGGGCTTCGACAAAACCTTTGACTATCGAAAGTCCCAACCCGATTCCTCCAACCCCGGATTGTGGAGTTCTGTAGAATTTTTGGAAGACATTCTGAATTTCATCTGCTTTAAATCCTTTTCCATGGTCTTTTACCCTGATGATGCATTCGCCGGATTGATATTCGGCTATCACATGGATCTCTGTATTTTCGGGGGTGTAGGATAGTGCGTTGAGCAGTAGGTTAGAGAGCACCTGCTCGATCAGGTAAACATCCAATTTAAAAAATGGCAATTTTTCGTTGGGCACAAATATTACCCGTTGACGGGTCGTTGCAATCAGTTTATCGATAACCATGTATATCAATTCATTGAGGTCGCACCAATCCAATTTTAGTCTGAGCATGCCACTTTCAATCCTGCTCATCGACAGCAAATTTTCGACCTGTCTGTTCAGCCTTAGTCCTGCTAGTTCTATTTGTGCGAGCAGTTCGTTTTGTTGTACATCTTCCAGCTGTGATTTGTTTTCTTGCAGCGTGTCTACGGCGCCAATGATGGTTGCAATAGGTGTTCGCAATTCATGTGATAAAGAATTCAACAAGGTATCGTAGAGCTTTATGGCCTTTTCTTTTTCTTCTTTATCTCTTGTTTTTTTTTCGGCTGCTCTGATTTTCAAAGTAAGTACTGCATTCACACAAGCGACAAGAAAATAGAGCAAAAAAAACAAGAGATCTTCAGTTTCGCCGATATGAAATGTAAAGATGGGAGGAATGAAGAAAAAATTCCAGATCACCGCGCTGAGAATTGCGGAAGTCAGAACCGGCAACATGTCAAATAACATGGCAATGAGAGTAACCGTCATCAAAAGCACCAGAGCCACAATGCGATAATCGATCAGTCCTGATGCAAAATAACAAAGTAGTGCAATCCCAATAACCAGACCCAGGCTGATGGCAAATTGAAAGGAATATCTTAACTTTCGAATGGTCAGAATTGTATTATTTGCTTACAAAGATAAGTTTCGGTAGGAATAGAAATTCATCTGAAAAAATTGTGATTCCTTATTGTAGAATTCCAGGACCTGTCAGTAGGATTAGAATAAACAAACTTATCTGTTACTATTTTGGAATGCATTAAGATAATTGTGCTGTATTCATAACTTTCCAAAGGAGCATAAGGAATAGGTGTGCCTGGGCCTTACGGGCAATATTCTATAATCCAAATTGTCTGAGATGATGATCGATATGCCTCCACATCAATCGGGCCCACTCCTTGTTGTTCAAATTTCCAAAAGTAGGTTGGATTGGAAGTGGAGATGAATTTTGATGCTGAGAAAACCTGTGGATTAAAAGTATCAATTCCTGCTTATCTTTTTCGAATTCAACAGGCGTGGTTCCTTTCAAACCCTGAATGAATTCGGGTGCCGTAGGAGCACCTTTTGGCCATGGCAGCCATTGTGAGAACAATTTGTTGACCGGCCATTTGCTGAAGATAGATGGATTGAGTGGAACCGGACGATCTCCCAATGCTGCTCGCAAGGGATCGGCCATGTGTACAACAACTTGGTGGGCGTTCATTTTACCCCATTGAGGAGAATGGATCTCAGACAATTTGGAAAGCCTTCCGATGATCGCGTCTTTGTCATTTGATTTAAATAAATTGTACATGTGCTTGTTGCTTTAGATCAGGCAAATTTCTTCAAACCGCATCATTCTGAATATGCAGAAACGGAATATTTATTTTGCAAATCCTTTGGGTAACGAACCATATTGGGTTGAAATTGGAAAGTCTTTTTAAAGGCTCTTGAAAATGCGGAAGGATCTTCGTATCCAACACACAACGCAATTGCTGATATCGGTAAATCGGTGTCCATGAGGTATCGCACAGCTAGTTCCATTCTTTTTTGCATTACGTATTGATAAACCGGTTTCCCATAACATTGTCTGAATCCTTTTTTTACAATGAATTCATTGGTCCCTATCTGACGTGCAAGTTCATTCAAGGAAGGGGTATGAGCCAGGTCTGAAACTAGGATATCATGGGCATATCTGATTTTATCCAGATCAGATCCCGAAATCGTAATATTTGAATAATAATCGCATTTTTCTCCTTCCAGAAGAAGGGAAATCAATTCGAGCATTTTGCTTTCAAGAAAGATTCTTGAATCAAATTGTGGTTTTTCAAAACTTAAGATTTGTGAAACAAGGTAATAAGCCTGAGGCATCCAACTGTAATTGTTGCAGCTGCAGACATTTTTATAAATAGCTGTCTGAAATTTTTGAGGCAATGCTTCCAGTGCCACATTTACAACTGAAATAAAGTAATCCAGGTCGATGTAAAAAGAAGCCATCATAAAGTCCCGCTGAGCTTGAATGCATTGGGTGGTTTGATAAGGCTGAATAAGCATCAGCTGGCATTTATCTCCTTGAATTTGTGCAGCCGGAGTGTTTCCATTTTGGTTAAAGCTTACCTGACCATTCAAAATAAAATGAAGGGCGGTTTGCCTTGCAGATGGTTGAAAACTATGGATCAGACAGGATTTTGTTTTTGAAACATGTCGCGTAAAGGTCAAGCTTGCGTGATCTTGAAATTTGAGTTGTCTGTGCTGTAAAAGCAAATCCCGGTTGCAAATATCCTGATCTCTATTTAAGTGAATTTCAACCATGAGTTATTTTGTCAATCCGATCATTTTGCCATGTCCTCAAAATTAAAATGAAATTGTATTATATCATAATGAGGTTTCGAAAATGAAGAAATATATACGAAAGAGCGTGGTATTTTTTTGCAAAAAGGAACACACTTTACTTTATAGAAGATTAGAAAGTTTATAATGTTCCTGATAAGCGAAGTTCACCAGAAGAAAGAATTTCGTGCTTAAGAGGAACATGCAACGATTGAAAAACAAACTAAAAAAAATTAAGGCACTTCAAAAAACTCCCTGATTCTTCGTTGTGCAAATTTTTTAAACTCCTCTCCCGCTACGCGGGATACAGCAGTAAACTCTGAGTTTAAAAAATTCACACGCTTCGTTTGAGAATTTTTTAGAAGTCCACACTACTTTAAACGTAGAATGTTGAGTAGACTATTCGTACCTCAGACTCTCTACCGGGTCCAGATTCGCAGCCTTAAGTGCGGGATAGAGCCCGCTGATGACGCCCACAAACATGCAAACAACCAATCCGAGTAAGATCCATGCCCATGGGATGATGAAATCACTACCAATGGCAAGCGTCACGATGTTACCCACCGGAATCCCCAATAAGATACCCAGGATGCCACCAGCCTGGCAAATCAGTATGGCTTCCGTGAGAAACAAGTGCACTATATTTTTCTTTGTGGCCCCAATAGCCTTTGCAATGCCGATCTCGCGGGTGCGCTCGGTTACGGATACGAGCATGATGTTCATCAATCCTATGGAGGCGCCTAGTAAAGTCATCATTCCGATAGCTACAGCAGCGGCACGCAATTTGACCGTATTCTCCCGAAGAAACTCAACGATGCCATCGCTTTTAAAAATCTCAAAATCGTTTTCTTCATAAGCTTTTAATTCGCGTATAACGCGCAACACACCTATGGCATGGTCTATGGTTTTATCGATATCTACTGCATTGGGTACATTGACTTCAATATCGAAATTGGAGTCGGCAACTCCGTATTCGAGTTTTGCATTATTCAAAGGGATGTATACCCTCCGGTCGGCTCCTTCGTTCATGCTGGCACCTTTCGATTTTAATGTGCCAACGATCTGGTATTTTTTACCACCAATAAGAATTTCTTTTTGCAGAGCCTTATCCGGATCTTCGTCAAAAAGGCGATTGACCAGTTCATATCCAATCACGGCTTTTGGAACGCCGTATTCCAGTTCGTGGGTTGAAAAATTTCGACCCCGATCGATTTCGTATCCGGCAATATCCAGGTAATTTTCATCGATGCCTCTGATCCGCGTACTGGGATTGGTTTTCTTATTTCCATACTGGATGATGCTATTGTAACTGCAGCGAAAGGAAATACCCACTTTTGCAATATTTTGCATGCGTTCCTTAAAGCTACTGACCTGGTCATAGGTCAACGGGGCAGCTTCTTTGTATTGCTCACGACCTCCGTGCCGTCGGAATTCAACCGACTTTCGGTCGATGCTGAAACTATTGGCACCCAGATTCGAAAAATTGCTGCTCATGCTGTAAATCATCCCGTCTATGGATGTCAGGATGCCGACCAGGGCCAATATACCCAAGGCTATGATCACCAGGGTCAATGTGGAGCGCAATAAATTGGCTCTTACGTTCACAAATGCCAGCCGCAGGATTTCGGTGTATTTCATTGAATGCAAATATAACCGGGCAGCAGGCTATGAAGGGGGAATTTCCCCGGGATGGGGTGTGTTTTCGACCAATGGGGGGAATATTTAGGCTAATGAGAGAAGGAGGGGAGGAGGGAGGGGGCTTGGAGTCCTGTAGGCCTGTAGGCCTGTAGGCTTTTAGGCTTTTAGGCTTTTAGGCTTGTAGGCTTGTTGGGTGGGGGGAATTTAATTCAACGGAAAAGCTTGAAGCGAAAAGCCTAAAGATATATTTCGATTCCATTGATAGAATTCTCTTCCCTAAACGAACTAACGTATGTTAGTCCCAACAACTAACAACTGCCAACTAACAACTGCCAACTGCTAACTTCTTACTGCCAACTTCCCCCTACTGCCAACTGCCTACTGCCCACTGCCTACTACTGACTGCCAACTTCTTACTGCCAACTTCCTCCAACTTCCGCTTTCTCAATACACTCCATCAGCTCTGCGTGAATTTTGCTATTGGATGCTACCACGTGATGGGCATTTAAGATTCCTTTTTCGGCGCCCTGGAAATTGGTGACTTTTCCATGGGCCTCCTGGATTAAGAGGATGCCTGCGGCGATGTCCCAGGGATTGAGGCGGGTTTCGTAGTAGCCGTCGAAACGACCGGCGGCAGTGTAGGCGAGATCTATGGCAGCCGATCCCAGTCGGCGGATGCCGCGTGAATGATGGAGTACATTGGTGAGTACTGCGGCCAGATTGGGCATGTAACCGCGTTTGTAGGGAAAGCCCGTCGCAATGACAGAGTCTTCCAGATTTTCTACGTCGCTGACGCGTATGTGCTGACCGTTTAAAAAGGCTCCGCCAGTCTTCCAGCCATAAAAACAATCGTCGTGCATGACGTCGTATACGACACCTAATACGGGTTCAGAATCGTGGGCCAGCGCAATGCTTACCGAAAATACGGGAATGCCTTTCAGAAAATTTGTCGTGCCATCCAGCGGATCGATAATCCAGCTGTAATGCGATGATGAGATCTGCGTTTGTGTATTTTCTTCCGTCAGAAATTGTGCATTGGGGACGAGGGGATCCAATGCTTTAGCCAGCATCTTTTCCGTTTCAATATCCACATAGGAAACCAGACTGTGTTTTTCTTTTTCGAGTATCTGATCTGCTTTTACTTTTCCCAGTTCTTCGCGGATGAATTGGCCGGCTTTTCGGGAAACGTCGGCGACGCGGTGGCAGATGACTTCGAGGTTGTTTAGTGGCATTTGAAATGGGAGCTAAAAGGTTAAAAGACCAGGAGGCCTAAAGCCTAAAGCCTAAAGCCTAAAGCCTAAAGCCTAAAGCCTAAAGCCTAAAGCCTAAAGCCTAAAGCCTAAAGCCTAAAGCCTAAAGCCTAAAGCCTAAAGCCTAAAGCCTAAAGCCTAAAGCCTAAAGCCTAAAGCCTAAAGCCTAAAGCTAAGGGATGTAAATTAAACAATTTATTTTGAATTGATTATTATCTTGAATTAAAATCCATACTTGGAAAACTTTAGCTTTAAGCTTCCAGCTTCATGCTTTTTCGAAAAACTGCATTCCCTCCAAGCCTAAAAGCCTACCTCCCTAAAAGCCTAAAAGTCAAAAAGTCAAAAAAAAAGTCAAAAAGTCGAAAGGTCGAAAAGTCCAAAAGCCTCCCACCCTCCATTCCTTCCCCCCTCTATCCTCAAACCAACTCCTTCCTCAATCTCGCCACCGGGATGTTCAACTGTTCGCGGTATTTGGCGATGGTACGGCGAGCGATATTGTAACCCCTTTTGTTTAACATGGATTTTAATTTCTCATCGCTGAGGGGTTTGTTTTTACTTTCGTTTTGGACGAGATCGGATAATATTTTTTTAACTTCAAGGGTGGAAACTTCATCGCCTTCTTCGTTCTGCATGGATTCAGAGAAAAAATCCTTCAGGCGTTTGGTTCCAAATTCTGTTTGTACAAACTTGCTGTTGGCTACGCGGGAAACTGTTGAAATATCCAGGTCGGTAATTTCAGCAATGTCTTTCAGGATCATGGGTTTTATTTTTTTCTGGTCACCAGTCAGAAAATATTCCTGCTGATATTGCATGATGGAATACATCGTTCTGTATAATGTATCCTGTCTTTGTTTGATCGCATCAATAAACCACTTTGCACCTTCAATTTTTTGCTTAATGAAGAGAATTGCTTCTTTTTCTTTCTTTGAATTGAGCCCTGCTTTTTTATTGTCTTTGTAGTGACGCAACATATCGAGATATTGATCATTGATCCTTAAATCGGGCGCATTCCGGCTATTCAAGCTAAGCTCCAGTTCACCATCGCGGTTGACAATGGTAAAATCCGGCACAATGATGTGGCCGGCTACTGAGCCCGTATTGAGTTGATCGACATAACCGGAGGAGGGCTTGGGATTGAGTTTCAGAATTTCATCGATTGCCACTTTCAATTGGGCCTCTGTAAGATTAAGCACTCTTTGGAGTTTGGTATAGTGCTTTTTGGTGAATTCGTCAAAATGACGTTCGAGTATAAATTCGGTAAGACGAAGAATCTTTAACTGGCTACGATTGCTGGTGAGCTTCATTTTAGCCCGGATCTGAATAAGCAAACACTCCTGTAGCGAACGGGCACCTACACCGGGTGGATCAAATGCCTGGATTTTTAACAGGATATTCAGGATCTCCTTTTCTGAACAAACCAGGTTTTGCGAAAACAAAAGGTCATCAATGATAGCCGACGGTTCCCTGCGCAGATAGCCGTCGTCGTCAATGCTACCTACGATCTGAAGCGCTATTTTATAATGATCCTCATTTTTAAGTTTGAGCAGGCCGATTTGTTTGCGCAAGTGATCGTGAAATGTGTTTTCAACCGCTATGGGTACCGATTTGGATTCCTCTTCCGGCATTCCATAATCGTCAGATTTATATTTATAGGAAGCGGTATCATCGTCCATGTAATTGTTGAGGTAATCGTCAAAGCTGTCGCTGTTGATGAGATCATCCTGGCTTTCCTGCTGATAAATTTCTGTTTCGCCGATTTCAAATTCGTCTGCACTATCGTGTTCCTGGTTGTCAATGCTGTTGTCTGAAATCTCATCGCGTTCGTTGCCTTCTTCGAGGGCCGGGTTTGATTCCAGTTCTTCCTGAATGCGTTGATCAAGGATAGCTGTTGGAATTTGCAACAATTTCATGAGCTGAATTTGTTGCGGAGATAGTTTCTGTAGAAGGCTTTGACTGAGTTGCTGTTTAATCATATCTTGCTTGTAAAACAAAGGGAAAATGCCATTAGTTCGAATTTTCAAGACTTCCTTCGCTCAGACGCTCTTCGGGAAGGGTGGCGGAATCTTCGTAACATTGCAAGGCAAATGTAGACAAAATCCAAACATATTATAATAATATTTAATATATAATTTAGATATGAAACATATAGCTGCACGAATTACGGCCCTCAGAGCAATCATGGCAAGCCATAAGGCAGATGCCTATATAGTACCCACAGCCGACCCACACCAGAGTGAATATGTGCCTGATCGATGGTCGCATCGCCAATGGATCTCCGGATTCAATGGCTCTGCGGCAACGGTAATTGTGACCGGAAAACATGCCGGACTCTGGACGGATTCCCGTTATTTTTTACAGGCGGAACAGGAACTCGCTGGAACAGGCATTGAGCTGCATAAATTGAAAGTTCAAACACAAGCCGAATATGTCGAATGGCTTTGCAATCAGATGAAACCGGGACAAACGGTAGCTTGCGATTTTTGGTGTTTTTCTTATGCCCAGATCCGGACTTTTGACCGCATGTTTTCGGAAAATGGGATTGTACTCAAGGATACCGGTGACCTTATCGAGGGAATTTGGGAAGATCGGCCAGAGATTGGAATGAACCCCATTTATGATTGGACTTTAAAATTTGCAGGAACGAAAAGAGAAGAAAAACTTAAAAAACTTAAAGCCGCTCTAAAAGAAAGGAAATCAGATTATATCGTTTTGTCGGCACTTGACGAAATAGCCTGGCTATTGAACCTGCGTGGCAGTGATGTACGATGCAACCCGGTATTTGTGGCGTATCTGGTTGTTTCAAAAAATTCTGCAGATCTTTTTATTCCTGATAAAAAACTGGATTCCAAACTTGAATTAAAAATTAAAGAAGCAGGTGTACAAGTCAAGCATTACAATGAAATAGCGACATACCTGGCGAACATACCAGAAGATTCCAAAATTCAGATAGATCCTTCGAGTCTGAATGCAAAACTATGCCTGAAGCTGAACCCAAAATCCATAAAAGAAGACTCGAGTCCGGTGATGCTGATGAAAGCCTGTAAATCTCCTGCCGAACAAAATCACATCAGAGAAGTGATGGAAAAAGACGGAGTGGCTTTATTGCGGGCTTTCATGTGGTTGGAAAAAGCGCTGAAAAGAAAAAAAGCGGTCACCGAATACGATTTTGCGATGCAAATCGCTCATTTTAGGTCACAACAGTCGCATTATGTCGGTGAAAGTTTTGATGCCATCGTTGGTTACAATGCCAATGGGGCCATCATCCATTACAAACCCAGTCCTCAAACAGCCTCCCGGATTAAACCCAAGGGTATTCTGCTTGTAGATAGTGGAGGCCAGTATCTGGATGGAACCACCGATATTACCAGAACGATCGCTTTAAGCAAACCCGGTATCGAATTCAAAAAGCATTATACAGCTGTGCTGATGGGTCATATTGCACTGGCAGATACGGTATTTCCGGAAGGCACCAAAGGGATTCAATTGGATGTATTGGCGCGTCAGCATCTTTGGAAAATGGGACTGAATTATGCCCACGGTACCGGACACGGAGTGGGTTATTTTATGAATGTCCACGAACCTCCGCAGGGATTTGTAAGTGCCTGGAACCAGCGCGGCCAAACGGGTATGCTCGAAGGCATGCTCACGTCGAATGAACCGGGATTTTACAAGGAAGGACATTATGGCATACGCATTGAAAATCTCGTTTTGAATGTGGCCCATTCAAAACAGAATGAACAGCGATTTCTGCAATTTGAAACGGTCACCTTATTTCCGATTGACACCCATTTGATTCACATGCCCTTGATGAACCGGCAGTGCGTCAGCTGGCTGAATGCCTACCACAAAGAAGTTTACAAGCGTTTGGCGCCACACCTGGATGCTGCGGAGAAAAAGTGGCTGAAAGGGAAGTGTAAGGAGATTTAGGGGAGCTTGAAAGGGGAGAGCCTGAAGCTTAAAGCTCAAAGCCGAAAGCTTTATTTTGGTGAAGGGGAAAAGGCTTATGGGTGGCATGGAAAAGGGGGAGAACTTGGTTCAGTTATAGTTTTCGTTTTCAATGCTAAAGCAAAAATTTGATTTCAAACCCAAACGGGAATTATATCAGAAAAGGGATTTGGAGCCCCGTTAGGGGCGGAATCTACGTATCAAAAAAGTACGAACCGAGATCACAGGCCCCATCGGGGCGGCATCTTTTTACGGAAACACTTTCGTGCCGCAATCAACATCTCAAAGGGGTTTCATTCTTGCATGAGAATAATAATTGTTGCATAAAATCATCGAAACGAAATACACTACCCGATATCGAAATGATAACAGTACCCAAATTTAGAGCCCCGTTAGGGGCGAAATCTTCATAGCAAAAAGTACGAACCGAGATCACAGACCCCATCGGGGCGGCATCTTTTTACGGAAACACTTTCGTGCCGCAATCAACATCTCAAAGGGGTTTCATTCTTGCATGAGAATAATAATTGTTGCATAAAATCATCGAAACGAAATACACTACCCGATATCGAAATGATATCAGTACCCAAATTTAAAGCCCCGTTAGGGGCGAAATCTTCATAGCAAAAAGTACGAACCGAGATCACAAGCCCCATCGGGGCGGCATCTTTTTACGGAAACACTTTCGTGCCGGAATCAACATCTCAAAGGGGTTTCATTCTTGCATGAGAATAATAATTGTTGCATAAAATCATCGAAACGAAATACACTAACCGATATCGAAATGATAACAGTACCCAAATTTAAAGCCCCGTTAGGGGCGAAATCTTCATAGCAAAAAGTACGAACCGAGATCACAGGCCCCATCGGGGCGGCATCTTTTTACGGAAACACTTTCGTGCCGCAATCAACATCTCAAAGGGGTTTCATTCTTGCATGAGAATAATAATTGTTGCATAAAATCATCGAAACGAAATACACTACCCGATATCGAAATGATATCAGTACCCAAATTTAAAGCCCCGTTAGGGGCGAAATCTTCATAGCAAAAAGTACGAACCGAGATCACAGGTCCCATCGGGGCGGCATCTTTTTACGGAAACACGTTCGAGCCGGAATCAACATCTCAAAGGGGTTTCATTCTTGCATGAGAATAATAATTGTTGCATAAAATCATCGAAACGAAATACACTAACCGATATCGAAATGATAACAGTACCCAAATTTAAAGCCCCGTTAGGGGCGAAATCTTCATAGCAAAAATTACGAACCGAGATCACAAGCCCCGTCGGGGTGACATCTGAACACGGAAACATATTGGTGTCGGGATCACAACCTCTCACGGGGTGTTATCCGGGATTGTGCCATAAGTACGCAACAAGAATTTTAGAATTTGCAAAGCACATCAATCATCCCGGAATGGACATGAACGTTGCCTTAAGCCTTCAGCCCTTCAGCCTTTTCTCCTCTCCCCCCACATTTCTCGTTCCGGACTTTGCTTAAAACCACAAATTCCCTTTTCTTTGTGCCCATAATAAAACGACATGGAAATTAATGAACTTAAGAAAGGCAGCAAAGGCAGATGTTTCGTGTTCTTCCTCTTATTTATATTCCTGTTCTGCCTGATGTGTGTGTACATCTACAATCAGAACTTCAAGCTGGATTTTTAGACCCGCTTAATCCTCCTCGTTCTCGAAGAGCAGGATGCTTGCAATCTCGTATTGGCCTTCTTTAACATAGAGGTCAGCTGCCAGTGTATTTCTCATCGATTTACTTTCAACGACAGCGTCGATCCCATTTTTCAAGAGCAATACCTTTTTAATTTCAGCTTTGTAGGAGTCTGCTAAGGACATGATTTTTTTCCAACCGTTCATAGTCGAGAGTTTTAGTAGAACAAATTTATATATGTTTTTTTGTTAATATGTAATACTTAATACATTTTTTTTAAAAAAACTCTATTTTTCAGTGTTTTCCTCTACTTTTTTACTGGTTTTAGGATAATTTTTATACATATTTTTATTTTTATTGTGTAATTATTTGATTTAAGGGGTATAATTTTTCCGGAGAGGCCCTTCAGGCCCACTTTCCCGAATTCAAAAATTCAGCTGATTTTTCGATATTTACATATTCAATTACTTCTTCTAATTTGCCTTCATGATTCCATTTCGTATCATCACCACCCATTTTATTTTTATTCTTTTCGTTTTTTTTTCTGGCTATGCCCAGTCGGGACAACTTTGGGAAGAGTACAGGCTTTCACAATCGTCCAATAGCCAATATCCCGAATACACTTTACTAAAATCCGTGATACCGGGAGTAGCTGCTTCACTTGCTCCCCATCCGGTTCAAAAAGCAGTTTATTTGGAATTGGATGCAGCGAACATCGCCTCACTTTTGAAAGAAGCTCCGATGCGCTTTTCCATGTTCGTAACCGATGCCGATGGACGGGTACATCCATTGCAATTGATACGTCAGGATTTGTTTGATGAAGAATCTAAATTGCTCACTGCAGATGGGGCCTCTCCGGTAAGTCTTCATACGGATGGTTTGTTTTACAGAGGTGTAGTAGATGGTGCCGAAGGCTCTTTTGCAGCCCTGAGTTTTTTTGCAGGTGAAGTGGCAGGTGTCATTGCACTCCCCAAAACGGGAAACCTGGTGATCGGTAAGCTCGTTCAGGAATCTGCTTCCGAATCCAATACAGGATTGCACGTCCTTTATGCCGATAGGGATTTAACCGTCAAACCGGATTTTCATTGCGGAACGGCTGAGGAAGGTGTTTCAATGGCTGCAGCCGCTCCTGACTCCATTTACGCGGACCGCTGCAAAACCGTGAAGATTTTTTTGGAATGCGACTATAAACTGTATCAGGATAAGGGCAGAAATGTAACCAATGTCAGAAATTATGTAAGCTCTCTTTTTAATGTCGTCAAAACGCTCTACTACAACGACGGGGTGAATATTGAAATATCCGATATCATGGTATGGAATGCTCAGGATCCGTTTTTGCATACCGATCTGGCTTCCATTTTATACCATTACTCCAATTACCGAAGGAATAATTTTAATGGAAACCTCGCGCAACTGGTGACCACCTTCGCACCGCAACAGCAAGGTGGCATTGCTTTTCTGGGCACTTTATGTCAGTCCTATAATGGTTCTTCGGGGCCGCATTCATTTGCCTATATCTACAATTCATTCAGCCAGCTGCCGGCCTATTCGTGGAGTGTTGAGGTCATGGCGCATGAGTTGGGACATAACTTTGGTTCACCGCATACGCATGCCTGCTTCTGGGGCCCCAACAGAAATCAGGTCATCGATAACTGTCAGCCTCCGGAAAACAACGGTTGTTCTTCAGGCCCTCCTCCGAATGGCGGTGGAACCATCATGAGTTATTGTCATCTCACGGGTTATGGAATCAATTTCAGCAAAGGATTTGGTGCGGAACCGGGTGAAGTGATCCGGATCGCTGCACAAACCAGATCTTGTGTTGCTGCAAGTTTTACACCCGTGATAACTCCAACGATCGCTGGTCCATATTTCGAAGATGATGTCATTCAGTTAAAAGCCAGGCCTTCCAATGCCCAATACGAATACGATTGGTTTCACTACGATTATTTAATGTCCACTCCGAAAGATTCGGTTTTGACGGTGAAGTACAGCGGTATTTACAAAGCAGCGATTTCAAATAAGTGTACGGAATACTCAGCCAGCGATTCGCTTGAAATTTCAGATTTTCTGGTCAACCTCGGCTGTCCGGTGATGAAGGGTGAAAGAGACTCGGTACAGGTCGGTTTGAATATGGTTGCCGATTTTGGAACGCGAAGAGACAGCCTCCTGGTTCCCGATAGTTTATATGCGAAGGTTCCGTCATGGGCCCGCGATGTATTGGTGGTCCTCGATATGACGGTGCGTCCGATGGGAACTTCGTGGACCCGCGATGTCACCGCTGCGTATAATGGTCCGGTACATACGGCGATCGCCAATACGCGTTTCAATCCCAATGCCGTTGAACCTGCGGGATTTCAGGGCGTGAAAACCTATTCCAGGATTTTGGGAAATTTTAATCCTGCGGGAACCTGGCATTTCATCACCAACGACAACAGACCCGATGCAGGTGTTGATGGCACGGTTGATTTTAGTATTAAAATCCAATGGAGGCGCAGCGATTCCATACCTCCGTGTGAAAGACCTTTGTGCGAAGGGCAAACACTGACCTTAGACCCCGGAATAAGGAATGGAAAATACAAATGGTCGACCGGCGACACGACGCGGCAATTGACGGTTCGCGATACGGGATTTTATAGTCTGGAAGTAAGTCGCGGGAATAAAAAGAGTAAGGGATCCGTCCGGTTTTATCATTATCCGGCAAATTACAATCAGACGGTTTCCATTTGTGATGGCGACAGTTTAATCGTAGGTAAAAAGACGTATTCCATTTCGGGTAACTACATCGACACCTTGATGTCCGGCAACGGATGCGATAGCATTCTCTCCACGGAACTGATCCTCCGGCCCAATGCATTCAGCCAGGAAAATCTGTATCTGTGTTATGCAGACAGTTTCATGAATTTATCCTACACCACCGATGCCATCGAACGCTTTCATTTTACAGCTGCCAATGGATGCGACAGTACACATGAAGTGAACATCCGGGTCAATCCGCCACTCAACTTACAAACGTTCGTTAGTCCCGATTGTCCGGAGAAAGGCGGGCAAATTGAAGCCATAGCCTCCGGTGGAAGTGGAATGTTCTACAATTATCGCTGGTCGGATGGAAAGGAAACGGCCATCAATACAGCGCTGCCAAGCGGAAAGTACGAAGTGGAAGCCACCGATTCAGCCGGATGTACAATTCGTAAAGAAGTAGAATTGATCAATCTGGATTCGGTAAAAGTCGTCCCTTTGATTTTTGACGTGGATTGTTTTGGAGATCAAAACGGAAGAATCTTTTTGGATTTTACATCGGGCACTGCGCCCTTTACGGTTTTTTGGAACACCGGTGCCAATACCAAAGACCTGTTGGATGTAAGTGCCGGTATCTACACGGCCTTCGTGCGCGATGCAAATGCATGTCAATCGATACACATACTGGAAGTGAAATCTCCTGAATTGTTGTTTGTGCAAGTGGATGTAAAAGGGAGTACCGGCAACGATGGAAGCGCCAAGGCAGAAGTGACCGGCGGTACCAGACCTTATACCTATTTGTGGAGCAATGGCGAGAGAGTTTCTGAGATTTTTAATCTCGCACCGGGTCCTTATAAAGTATGGATTGACGACAGCAAAGGATGTAAAACTTTATCTGAGTTTGAAGTACCCCGGGTGACTGGTGTTGGAGATCCAATCCATTCAAACGAAGAAATAAGTATTTATCCCAATCCGGCAAAGGATCGTTTGCGCATTGAAGTGAAAGGGATCGTTGTGCAAGATTGGTCCATCATCGATCTCCATGGACGAAAAATAATTTCGGGTACATGGCCATCAAATGAAGACGTTCACATCATCAGCGTCGAAAAATTGTTGCAGGGAATTTATAGTTTGGAATTAAGGGATGCAAGCGGCAAAATATTCTATAAGAAAATGGCTATGGGTAAATAATTTTCGAAAATTTTTTTTTTAAAAGGTATAGTGCATTCTATGCTTTGAACGATTACCGGGTGATAGAAATTTTCGCTACAATCCGTAAAGTTAAAGTCTAAAAATAATCAAATTTGAATGCAGTGATCGGCTCAGAAGAGTATGCATCCCGTTCATAATGATTTTTTTTATGAAATGAATGGAATGCATCGGGATCCTCTTCAGTGATCGGACCTGCCCGCAACAGACAAGCAAGCTCGGTATCCGATGTGAAAATGGAATTTAGAATTCAATCCCGCCACGCTTCAAAACAGCCTACATTTGATCTCATAAACATACAGCATCTTCCACACAAATGCTCACAAAAAGCCCATCAAATCCGGATCTCAAAACTTATCTCGACGCACTTGTTGAGCGATTCAACCAACCCGGCTTCATCGCAGACGATCCCATTTCCATACCTCACCGATTTACGAATAAACAAGACATCGAGATCAGTGCTTTATGGACCGCTTTGATAGCCTGGGGACAGCGCAAAACGATTTTGCAGAATGCATCCCAATTGATGGAATGGATGGATGGCTGTCCGCACCAATTTGTGTTGCAGCATCAGGAGACAGACCGCAAAAAATTTTTAAAATTTAAGCATCGCACATTTAACGGCGAAGATGCCATCTGCTTTTTGGAATATTTTCAGCATTATTATCGGGAAAACGATTCGCTTGAAACCGCATTTTCGAAGGGATTGCAAAAAACTGAATTGCACGTCGGACCGGCCCTCGTGCATTTCAAAGCCGATTTCAGAAATCGCGTTCCACATGCCGGACGAACATTAAAACACATCGCTTCTCCTGAAACGGGATCCCGTTGTAAGCGCTTATTGATGTTTTTGCGATGGATGGTGCGTAGGGATAAGGCAGGAGTAGATTTTGGAATCTGGTCAAACATTTCACCCGCACAATTGTTGTTGCCTTTGGACGTTCATGTGGAACAATCTGCCCGGAAACTTGGCCTATTAAGCCGTAAGCAGGCAGACTGGAAGGCCGTTCTCGAATTAAGTGCCCATTGCAGGACACTCAACCCCAGCGACCCCGCATGTTACGACTTTGCGCTTTTCGGCCTTGGATTGGAACAAAAACCAAACTTTAACATTTAACTACGAAGAATTTCGTACAAAATAAAATACCTTTGCAAGCGATTTAATAAAATCTCAAATTTTAAATTATGTACAAATTAGTCTTTTACATTTTGATTGTTTTCCTGCTGCCGTTTCAGGCTGATGCCCAAAAATCAAAATCAGGAAAAAAAGCAAAACCCGCGGCAACCGCGATCGATTACAACAATCTTCCTCCAGGGGTCACCAAGGGTGCCACAGTGGAAGGCATTACAGAATATTTTCTCCCGAACGGATTGCAATTTTTATTGTTCCCGGATCCATCCAAGCAAACGATTACCGTAAACATCACTTATAAAGTCGGATCCAGACATGAAGGTTATGGTGAAACCGGAATGGCACATTTACTCGAACACCTGGTATTTAAAGGGACGCCCAGGCATCCCGATATTCCGAATGAATTGACCAAACACGGCGCCAGACCCAATGGCACAACCTGGTATGACCGCACCAATTATTTCGAAACCTTTTCCGCTACGGATGAAAATTTGCGTTGGGCCTTGGATCTGGAAGCGGACAGGATGGTGAATTCTTTTATTGCAAAAAAACACCTCGATTCGGAAATGACGGTGGTCAGAAATGAATTCGAGTCCGGAGAAAACGATCCTTCTGGAATCCTCATGGAGCGCGTCTTATCTACGGCTTACTTGTGGCATAATTACGGAAAATCCACCATCGGTGCCCGTGCAGATATTGAAAATGTTCCCATTGAAAGATTGCAGGCATTTTATCGGAAGTATTATCAACCAGACAATGCGGTTCTGATGGTTGCAGGGAAAATAGACGAAAAGAAAACGGTGTGGTGGGTTCATGAATTCTTCTCCAAAATTCCCAAACCGAAACGAGAACTGATTGAAACTTATACTGCCGAACCTACACAGGATGGCGAACGCCATGTTACGCTCAAAAGAGTCGGCGACGTGCAAGTCGTTTCATGTATGTACCACATTCCTCCGGGTTCACATCCGGATGCCGCAGCAGCGGATATACTTGTGGATGTCATGACGATGGAGCCATCGGGCAGATTGTACAAGGCGCTGGTTGAAACTAAAAAAGCTTCCAGTCAGTTTGGTTGGTGTGCAACTTTAAAAGAACCCGGATTCGTTTATTTCGGAGCGCAGGTTCGCAAAGAAAATAACGTCCACGAAGTCAGAGATCTCATGATGGCTACGTTGGATGATATTGCAAAAAATCCTCCTACAAAAGAAGAAGTTGAGCGAGCCAGGAATAAACAAATTAAAGATATCGAACTCTTTACGAGAAATACGGAATTTGTGGGTCGTACCATCAGCGAATACATCGGTATGGGTGATTGGCGATTGGCATTTATATATCGCGACAACATCAGAAAGGTAACTCCTGAAGATGTTCAGCGCGTTGCCTTGAGTTATTTCAAACCGGCAAACAGAACTTCTGGTTTATTTATACCGGAAGAAAAACCAGATCGGGCAGAAATCCCAAAAGCACCTAATGTAGCAGCACTGGTAAAGAACTACAAAGGAGATCAGGCCCTTGCTCAGGGAGAAGAGTTTGATCCTTCCTGTGCCAATATCGAACAACGCACCAAACGCGGAGTTGAAGCACAGGGATTAAAGTATGCTTTTCTTCAGAAAAAAACCAAAGGCAATCTCGTAAATGCAAATATGACCCTTCGTTTTGGAGATGAAAACTCCTTAAAAGGAAAAGCTACGATCAGTGAATTTACAGCCCGGATGCTGAATCGCGGAACCACAACAAAATCCTGGCAGGAAATCAAAGATCAATTTGACAAACTAAAAGCCAGGGTGAATTTCTTTGGTAGTGGCGGATCGGTGAGTGCAAACATCCAGACTACGCGAGAAAATCTTCCTGCCGCCCTTCAACTGGTTACAGAAATATTCAGGCAACCGGTTTTTAATGAAAAAGAATTTGAAGAGATGAAAAACGAGGAACTTGCTGGCATTGAAGAGCAGCGTTCAGATCCTCAGGCATTGGTCTCTAATGCTGTTCAGCGTCATTTAAATCCATACCCAAAAGGCGATGTGCGATATGTCAAAACTATGGAGGAAGAAATGGAAGATATCAAAGCGGTTAAAATAGAAGACTTAAAAATGTTTTATCAGGACTTTTATGGTGCGGATCATTCCAGTTTCTCGGTGGTGGGTGATTTTGATGAAAATGAAGTGAAAAAAGTTGTTACGGAAGGATTGGCGAATTGGAAAAGTAAAAATCCATACAAGCGTATTGCAGACAATTACCTGGAAGTTCCGGCAACCAACCAGAATATAGAAACACCAGATAAAGCCAATGCCATGTTTTTGGCCGGAATGAATTTAAACATCCGGGATGACGATCCGGATTATCCGGCACTTGTTTTAGGCAATTACATTCTTGGTGGCGGATTTTTAAACAGTCGCCTGGCAACGCGTATTCGCCAAAAAGAGGGTTTGAGTTATGGAGTAGGCTCCCAACTTTTTGCAGATGCTCAGGATAAATCGGGAGGCTTTATGGCTTATGCTATTTATGCACCGGAAAACAGAGATAAACTGGAAACTGCATTTAAAGAAGAAATTGCCCGGATGTTGAAAGATGGATTTACCCAGCAGGAAGTCGACGATGCAAGATCTGGCTTACTTCAGTCGCGAAAAGTTTCCCGTTCACAGGACAACCAACTTTCTGGTCAATTGAATTCTATGCTTAATATCAATCGGACATTTAAATTTTCCGAAGAAATGGAGCAAAAGATTTCTCAATTGACTCCTCAACAGATCCATACCGCTTTGAATAAGCACATCGACATCAATAAAATCAGCTACTTCAAAGGAGGTGATTTTGCGAATAAGTTGAGCAAACCATAGGGAAAGTCAGGAAGCTAAATGCATAAAGCCTAAAGCCTAAAGCCGTGTGATATCATAGCTTTGGGCTTTTTTTTTAATGAAATGTATTTTTATCTTCAGTGAATCATTGCCATTTAAGCTTTTCTTATCTCACCCCTGACCCTCTTCTGATGGAGAGGGGAATCGTAGAAAAAAATATATTGGGTAACGGAATCGCTCCCTTCTCCACGTTTGTGGAGAACCTGTCTGCCGATCAGGCAGGGGGTTGGGGATGAGGCGAAACAACGGAGAGAATATAAAGTCATCGTGTCCTTAAATAATAGAATTACTAACGATTGTTAGATATTTTTGAAAAAATGAAAATCATGAATTCCTGGTTCAAAACAAAACCTGCTCAGCGCAGTCTCCAGCCAGGCGTAGTCTTTCGAATACGCTGGTGTGATGTGAGTACTTAGTTTCCGAACGGAATCTACACACAAGAACTAAAAAAAACTAACAAACGTTAGTTAAAAATTCATTACAATACTAAATAATCCCAATCTCTGCATTAGAATTGAAAATATACTATATATTGTTGATTATCAATATATAATTTCCAATCTATTGCAATAGAAAGGTGATTTACAAAAACCCTAAACAAAGCTTTTCGCTTATTACTTTAAGCTAAAAAACTGGATTCCATTGCATGAATTGGGATAATCCCAATTTCAATACACCACCTCATGTTGATAATTCCCGGGTACTTGCTGGTACAGCTTCCAGTATTCTTCGGCGATTAAGGCCGGACTATACTTCGCATCGGCAACATCCACTTTTCCACAAACGGTAAGTTGTGCAATATGGACTTGCGAATTCTTGGCCCTCTCAACAAGTGCCTGCACCAGATTGCGCATTCCGGCTTTACCGATGCTCAGAGAAACAAACATGGGTGCCCCTTGGAGAGCAGTGCCACCTCCGGTAAAGAATAATTTTCCGGTATTGCTTTTTAACATTGCCGGGAGGAAGAATTGTGCAGTTTGAAATGCACCACCGGTGCTGATTGCAAAACAAGATTGAATATTCTTCCAACTTTCTTCCAACACATCCTGGACATGGATGGCTGAAGCATTGAATAATACCAAATCCGGGAAGCCATTTTTTTGAATGCAATCGGTTATGGCAATTTTTAATCCTGCTTCGTCGCTCACATCGGCCATAAAATAATCAGCAGTGATATTTTCGGCTTGTAAAGCCCCGGCCAATACTTCTAATTTATTTTCCGTACGTGCAATCAAAGAGATATGAAAGCCTTCTTTTCCAAATCGCAGTGCAACGGCTTGTCCGATTCCATGACCGGCGCCAATGATGATCGCTTTTTTCATTTTAATTTTTTATTAAAATAGCTTAATTGGACACACTTGCCTTCATGATCAACCTACCGCAAAATCAATTGTATGGAATGCATCTTATGGGTTGACCTACACGAATAACTTTCTGTCCATACTGTAAGTTATTTTGAACTGGATCCAGATTCTATCAGGGTAGCAGCTTAAACCTGCGAACCAAATTTATTTCTATCGGGATCTATTCTTTTGAATCTTAATCCAAAAGCTCTGCAGTTAACATGACTTCCGCATTCAACAGCTTGGATACGGGACAGTTTGCTTTAGCATTCGCTGTAAATTCATGCAATAACTCTGCGGTGAGTCCATTTGCTTTTACTTTGGTATGCAACATGATCACCGGAATTGCGCCATTCTCAAGCACTACGGTTGCTGTGGTATGGATGTGATCGGCAGTGAATCCACCTGCATTCATGACAAAGGCAAGTTTCATCGAGAAGCAACCAGCGTGTGCAGCTCCAATCAATTCTTCGGGATTGGTTCCCGGTTTATCTTCAAATCGGGTAGGATATGAATATTCTGTATCGCACAAGACTCCGCTTTGTGTACTTAAACGACCAGTCCCTTCTTTTCCGGTGCCGTTCCAATCGGCAGTAGCTGTTCTTTTAATTTGCATGAGGATGATTTTTGTTTGTGTTCAAAATAAATAAGCAACTTGATACAGGACGAACAGCTTACAGTAAAAATGGTTTAATCTGGAGGAACTTGAATCACAAGAAGAAATAATAACAGGAATACCGGGTTAATTCATGCTAAAGCGGATCGATGCGCAATTCCTTGATCAAAAACTTATTTTGAACCAATTCGCCATATAGATAGATTCGGTATTTTCTGCCATTTTGTGCATCCATCTGCGCAATTGAAAAACTGGAATCCTCCCCTTTGGCATTCCCTTTGTGTACCGGTTGAATTGATTTTGGTGCATTTCTGTCGAGAAATGCTTTCAGGGCTTTGATCACTACAGATTTGTCGGCAATCTCAATTTGGTCGTTGAAACAATATTGCATGCGTTGATCCATAAGCTCTGACATAGCCGCCATATCGGATTTTCGCATGTGATCCAGAAAAGTGTTGAATCCCTGAGACTGGACAGCCAATCCACAAAAAGTCAACAAAACCATCATAGAGTATCTCATGTTTTATTTTTAATACGCTGAAACTGATGTAAACATTTCAATTCCGGCTTAAAGTTATGTTAATTTGATCTAAAACGGAACAGCTCCGGCCAAGAATTCTTTAACATGTGGTATTCAAAAATTCGTAGCAACTTTGAGTTTTTAACAAGCTTATCATTTTGTGAATAAAAAAGCCTTTTTAATCGTACTGGATGGATGGGGAATTGGACAAAAACCTTCCTCAGATGCCGTTTTTCAGGCTCGTACGCCCTATTTCGACAAACTCATGACAGATTGCCCAAACAGCAGGTTGGTCACTTATGGCGAACAGGTGGGTTTACCATCCGGACAAATGGGAAATTCTGAGGTCGGCCATTTGAATCTGGGGGCAGGCCGGATCGTTTACCAGGATCTGACGCGAATTGATAAAATTTTCGAAGAGAATCGCTTAAATGAATTTCCAGAGTTCAATAACCTGGTTGAATACTGTCGTCAATCAGACAAACCCTGTCACTTGATTGGCCTGGTTTCAGACGGCGGCGTACACAGCCACTTCCGTCACCTCTGCCAACTCATCGAAAAATTGGAACAGGCTGGTTTACAGAAAATTTTCCTTCATGTAATTACGGATGGGAGAGATACCGATCCGGAAAGTGGATTAGAGCAGATCCGTGAATTAGAAAAATTCCTGGATGGAAAAAATACTCAAATTGCGTCCCTGATTGGCAGGTATTATGCTATGGACCGCGATAAACGATGGGAACGCATTGAGAAAGCATATGAGTTATTCGTTTCTGGAAAAGGAAAATTGTATTCATCGACTACAGTGGCTTTGGAAAAAAGTTATCGCGAGGGTGTTACCGATGAATTTGTAGAAGCCTGTAAAATAGGAGATCCCAATCAAGGTCTCATCCAACCGGATGATGCCGTTTTTTGCTTTAATTTCAGAACAGATCGTCTGAGACAGCTGACACAGGTGTTGAGCCAAAAAATTGAGAATGCTCCTTATACCATGGAACCGCTGCCTTTGTATTTTCTCACCATGACCAGATACGATTCGAGTTTTAAAAATATACGCGTATTGTTTGAAGCTGAAAATTTGCAATTCACTCTGGGCGAATGCCTGGCGAGATATGGATTAAGTCAATTGCGTATTGCCGAAACCGAAAAGTATCCTCACGTGAGTTATTTTTTTTCGGGGGGCAGGGAGAAAGTTTTCACTGGAGAGAAACGGATATTAATACCCTCGCCCAAGGTGGCAACTTACGATCTTCAACCCGAGATGAGTGCAAATGAAGTTTGTCAGGCACTCATGAATTTATGGGCCAAAGAAGATCCTGATTTTATTTGCCTGAATTTTGCAAATACGGATATGGTAGGGCATACCGGTGTTTTTGAAGCAGCAATGAAAGCAGCAGAGACTGTCGATCATTGCCTGGAGAAAATTGTTGAAAAGGGAAAAGAAAAAAATTACAATTTCATCATCCTTGCAGATCACGGAAATGCAGATTACATGATCAATGAGGATGGAAGTCCGAATACGGCACATACGATGAATCCCGTTCCCTGCATTTTGGTTTCGAATGACAAGCAGTGTAATTTAAAAGATGGAAAACTTGCCGACATTGCACCGACGCTTTTGAAATTAATGGAATTGCCAGTGCCGGTAGAGATGACAGGAGAATCTCTTTTGACAGAAATGGAATAAGCATGAATACTGGAATGACGTTCAACAAAAAGGACTTGCTGGATCATGGATTTCTCGATATCGAACTCGATCCTGGTCTGGATTTCGAAGCGGAAATTCAAAAATTAAAAAAGGAGAAGAATGCCGTCATCCTGGCGCATTATTACCAGGATTCTGAAATTCAGGATCTTGCCGATTTTGTTGGAGACAGTTTGCAACTTTCGCAGGAAGCCGCACGAACCAAAGCTGACATGATTGCTTTTGCCGGAGTGCACTTTATGGCAGAAACGGCCAAGATCTTATCGCCACAAAAAAAAGTGGTCGTACCTGATCTCAAAGCAGGCTGCTCATTATCCGATTCGTGTCCGGCACCGCTGTTCAAAAAATTTAAGGAAAATTATCCGGATCACGTGGTCGTTTCATACGTAAACTGCACGGCAGATCTGAAAACGCTTACCGATATCTGCTGTACTTCTTCCAATGCCGTGCATATTATCAACTCCATCCCACGAGACAAAGGGATCGTCTTTGCCCCCGATAAAAATCTTGGTGCCTATCTCGAAAAAAAGACCGGCAGAAAACTGGTGAAATGGGACGGTGCCTGCATGGTGCACGAAATTTTTTCCAGAGAAAAAATCACCAAACTGAAAGTACAACATCCGGAAGCCATCATCATCGCACACCCTGAATGCGAAGAAGCCGTTTTACAACTCGCAGAATACATCGGTTCGACCAGCGGTTTATTAAAATTTGTACAAACGAATCCGGCCCAATCCTTTATCGTAGCAACAGAAAGCGGCATCCTCCACCAAATGCAACTAAAATGTCCCGACAAAACATTTATCCCGGCACCTCCCAACAACAACTGTGCCTGCAACGAATGTCCGCACATGAAACGCAATACCCTCGAAAAACTCTATTTGTGTATGAAGTACGAACAACCCGAAATCATCTTACCGGATGAGGTCATTCGCAAAGCCAAAGCCAGCATCGACAGAATGCTCGAGATCTCCGCAGTAGCGGGGTTGGGGTAGGGGGAAGTTGGCAGTAGGGAGAAGTTGGCAGTAGGGAGTTGGCAGTTGGCAGTTGGGGGAAGTTGGCAGTAGGGAGAAGTTGGCAGTTGGTAGTAGGGAGGAAGTTGGCAGTAGGGAGTTGGCAGTTGGCAGTAGGGAGGAAGTTGGCAGTAGGGAGTTGGCAGTTGGCAGTCCAGAATGTCGGGATCAGTTTTAGTTGTTAGTTGATAGATGTTAGTTGTTAGTTTTGGTAAGGGTTGGAAAGAGGTTGTTTAAACTAACACTAGTTAGTTTGAATTTAGAATGCAAATTCTTCGCTTCAAGCTTTTCGCTTTAGGCTTTTCGCTTCAAGCTTTTCGCTTTAGGCTTTTCGCTTCAAGCTTTTCGCTTCAAGCTTTTCGCTTCAAGCTTTTTCGCTGAATTAAATTCCCCCACCCTAAAAGCCTAAAAGCCTACAAGCCTACAAGCCTACAAGCCTACAAGCCTACAAGCCTCCAAGCCTACAAACCTCCAAGCCTACATTCCTCCGAGCCCCCTCCTCAACATTCCCCCAAATAATGGCCCTTTTTTCAAAATATAAAGCTCGTTTAAACGTTATGCTCCATTACCTATGATTAAACCATTGAAAAGCGTACTTTTTATTTTTGTATTGGGGTTTTTAGGCAACCCGTTATTGGCCCAAAAAGGTTATGAACTGGGGGCCTGGGTCGGTGCTGCACAATATTTTGGGGACCTCAACAATTTGTATCGCATCGACGAGCCGGGCCTGTCATTTGGGTTTACGGGACGGTATAATTTTGATACCCGCCTTTCGGTCCGGATGCAATTGAACTATCACCGGATCGCGGGAGCAGATGCCAATTCCCGAAATGCCTTTGATTTGAGGAGAAATCTCAGTTTTTTTTCTGATATTTTTGAAATTGCTCCATGTATGGAGTTCAATTTTTTACCCCTTAAGCATGGGTCCAGGGAAGATTTCGTCAGTCCTTACATGTACGCAGGATTTAGCATTTTTCACTACAACCCTAAAACAGAATACAACGGAGAAAGTGTTGCTCTTCGCGAATTGGGTACAGAGGGCCAGATCCCAGGTCAGGAATACAATGAAATCAGCACGGCATGGTTAATAGGCGGGGGTGTAAAATTGGACCTAACAGACAAGTGGAGCCTTAACTTTGATCTGGGTTACCGCCTGGCAGCAACCGATCATCTCGATGACGTAAGTGGTTATTATCCGGATTATACTGAATTGTTGATTAACAGAGGTCAAATCGCCGTAGACCTTTCAGATCGGTCCATTCCAGTTGATGGGACTTCGAAAATCGGCACTCCCGGAACCCAAAGAGGAGATCACAACGAAAATGATAAATTTCTCAGCTTTGGGATCAACCTCATTTATTATTTTGGTAAACTCAGGTGTCCTCCCATTTCCTACCCGGATTTGTAGGGAGTAACATTGCATGAGGATTCTTCCCCATCGTTAAATTTTACCGGAACGTCGATGATTTGTTCTCAGGAACGGGATATGGTTTAGTTTTGCCCTGATTATTATTGTTTACAACTACATATTCAACTATGCCTGAAATTTTGGAATTGCAAAATGTGGTCAAGGATTACAGTGGCCTCAAGGCGGTCAACGACGTCAGTTTTCAAGTGCCACATTCCTGTATCATGGGTTTATTGGGTCCCAATGGAGCGGGCAAAACCTCACTCATCCGGATCATTACGGGGATCACCCAGGCCGATTCCGGTTCGGTTTTGCTCCATGGAAAAAGCGTTTATAAAACCATCGATCCTTCTATTGGCTATATGCCCGAAGAGCGGGGGCTTTATAAAAAAATGAAAGTTGGCGAGCAGCTGGTCTTCCTGACGAGGCTACGGGGATTGAGTAAACCCGAAGCCGAACGCAATGTGGTTTATTGGATGAAAAAATTTGAAATTGAATCCTGGTGGACTAAAAAAGTCGAAGAGCTTTCGAAAGGGATGTCCCAAAAAGTCCAGTTCATTGCCACCGTGAGTCACAATCCCAAACTCATTATCCTGGACGAGCCATTTTCGGGCCTGGATCCCATCAATACCAATCTCATTAAAGAAGAAATTATTCGTTTGAAAAATGAAGGTGCCAGTATATTGTTTTCGACTCACCGGATGGAACAGGTAGAAGAAATGTGCGAACACATCATACTGATCAATAAAGGAAAAGTTGTATTGAACGGGGAGGTTACCGATGTGAGAAACCGGTTTAAAGAAAATTTATTCGAAGTCAATTTGCATACTGCGACCTCTTTGCCCGAACATGGATTTCTCGAAATGATTCAGCAAAATCCTAAACACTATTACGTGAGATTAAATCCAGGCCAAACGGGGAATTCAATTCTGGAATTTTTTATTAAAAATGGAGCGGAAATCGCTGGATTCAACGAGCTGCTGCCCAGTTTCAACGAAATTTTTATTAAAACCGTAAACGAGATCAGCCATGAATAAACTCGGACTCATCATCAGCAGAGAATATCTGACCAAGGTCAAAAATTGGAAATTTATCCTCACCACTTTACTGACTCCTTTGGGATTTCTCGTTTTTTTTATAGTGATCGGGATCATCTTTAGTTATGAAGGCGATAAAACTTATAAAATAGCGGTCATTAATAAGAGCAGCATGCAATTGGATCTGCCGAGCCAGGGCGAAAAATTCAATTTCATCATCAGCAATGAATCCATGGAGACATTACGTGCAGGATTTGAAACTTCTGGCACGGATGGAATTTGGGTACTACCCGAAATGGCCGGTGTAGATGTATCCAATTATACCTCTTATTTCTATTCGAACAATCCTTTGGATATTGAGATGGAATCGCGGCTGGAAAAATACCTCGAGGAAGGTATCCGCGATCATAAAATTAAACTGCTGGCGCTGGATAAAAGTGAACTGGATAAGTTAAAAACAAAAGTCAGTATCGATCCGGAACCCATTGCACCTGAAGAGAAGGACCGGTCTGCGCATACGGTAAAAATTGCTACAGTCATTGGTGGTGCCATGGGTTACATCATTTTCTTCATCATCTTTTTATATGGGGCTTCGGTCATGCGTTCTGTGGCAGATGAGAAAGTAAATCGGGTTGTGGAAGTCATCATTTCTTCCGCCAAACCCGTAGAACTGATGTTGGGAAAAGTAATTGGAGTAGGGCTGGTCGGATTGACTCAGATTTTGATCTGGTTGATTTTAATTCCTGTCATTTATTTTCTGGGAATGCAAATAGCCGGTATCGATGTGCAGCAGCTGCAGGAAGCCAGTCAGCCGATGTCTGCACAAGCACCAATTGACCAGGATGAGTTAGCCACCATCATCAGGGAGATTGCTGCATTAAATTGGTTGAAGATCGGATTGGTGTTCATATTATATTTTATTGGCGGATACTTTTTGTATGCTTCGATGTTTGCAGCGATTGGTGCCGCCACAGGTGATGATATCAACGATGCGCAATCCCTGACGATCATTGTGACCATACCCATTATTTTAGCGATCTATGTCATGTTTCAGGCAATCCGGTTGCCGGAAAGCAGTCTTGCTACATTTGCAGCCTTCTTTCCTTTGTTTAGTCCGATCACCATGCCTGCATTGCTGGCTTTTGATCCGCCCTGGTGGAAAGTATTGTTGTCATTATTAGTCCTATTTGGATTTTGTTACGTCATGATTTGGTTGGCCAGCCGGATATACCGCGTTGGTATTCTGATGTATGGAAAAAAGGCCAGTCTGAAAGAAATCGGAAGGTGGATCTTGAAATCCTGATAAGAACGGGCAAATCCTGAAGCATGAAGATCAGTGGATTCACTTTCATGCGGAATACATCAAAACTGTATTACCCATTTGTCGAATCGATCTTATCGGTGTTACCTCTGGTCGACGAATTTGTTGTGGCCCTCGCTCAAGGAGATCCGGATGATGATACCGAAAAACAACTTCGCGCCATCCCCTCGGAGAAAGTCAAAATCATTCAGTCCGAGTGGGATCTGTTGGCTTTTCCCAAAGGGACCGTGTATGCACAACAGACCGATCTGGCCAAGAAAGCCTGTTCGGGTGATTGGTTGTTGTATCTGCAATCAGACGAACTCATTCACGAGAAATATCTGCCGGTGATCCGTCAAGCCTGTTCCGAATTTAAGGAGGACTTGAAGACCGAAGGGTTTTTATTCCGGTACAAGCATTTTTGGGGAGATTACGAACATTTTGTCGTATCGCATGCATGGTATCCTGCAGAGATCCGGATCATACGAAATCTTCCGGACATCCATTCATTTGGAGATGCCCAGTCATTTTTGTATATTCCTGGATTTCAGGGACGGGATTACCGCGACAAAACGAACAGTCGTAAGTTGCGTGTACGAAGTTTGAATGCGGAAATCTACCATTACGGATGGGTGCGCCCGCCTTGGATGATGCAGCAGAAGACGGTCGTGATGGATGGAGCCTATCACGATGCAGAAGAAGTTAAACGGCGTCATGCCCGAAGAGCGCGGCAATTCGACTATGGAAACATGAACCATTATTCAGTTTTTGAGGATAGCCATCCAAAAGTTATGAATGATTTTATGAGTCGTTTCAACTGGAAGGATCAGTTGCATTACGAGAAACATTACCAAACCGAAAGACCACCCCTCAAACACGAAAAAGCCAAATACAAAATCTTAAGTGCCGTGGAGCGGCATTTGCTGGGTGGCCGTCAATTGTTCGGGTATCGGAATTGGGAGATTATCTAGGTTACTAACGAACGTTAGCAATCTGAGTTCTATGCGACCTGTTCAATACTTAACCTCCAACTCCTAAGATGTCAGCCTTAACCTATAAGTCATGAAAATCTTAAAGAAATTTACCATTGAAATAGTCGGATTGCAAATAATTATAAGTGTTAAATTTTAAAAATAATCAAAAATAAATTTGGAATTTAGAATCATTTGTAGTATTATTGTTTGAAATATCCCATCATTCCGGATTTCATAAGGACAATCCTTAGTCAATTATTTTTTAACTTCTAAAATTAATATTATGAAATCAGTATTTAATTTTTCGAATTCGGGGGGGGGCAGAATAATATTTTGCTTAATTCTCCAAATCATGTCTTTTGATATATACTCTCAAACAACAGTCAATTTTGTGGGAAATTCGCTCTTTCGAAATTACAATTTTGGCGTTTCAAATCATTGTTTTGATATTATAAACCGATATCCTATGGATGAAGTAAGTACTGCAGATGAGTGCACCTCGACTTGTCCTTCTTCCTATGGAGGTCAATTTGATGCGAGTTCTGCTATGAATGGTCAAGATAATGATTTAACAGTTAAACCCTATAGTGTTAACGACCTTGAGGATTACCAAAATGGAGTGTCAACTGCTGATGCCGTAGTCATTTTGAGGCACGTAAACGATATAGAATATATAACTGATCCTTACAAAATGGTGGCAGCAGATTGTAACAACAATAAAGAAATCGATAGTGGGGACGCCGATGAAGTAGAAGATCTAATTCTTGAAGATATTGAATTTACAAGAAATAGTTGGGAATGGTTTAATGCCTTAGAAATAAACAATAACTATGGATCTTTCCAGAGTGATCCCTATTCATGGACGATTTCTGACAGATGGTCAGGAGAAATGTTTTGGTTAAATGTATCTACTTCAACATTAACGTCATCAGGTACTCAGCCGCAATTTTTCTATTACCGTTCTACAAAAGTCGGGGAAGTTGATGATAACGAAAGTAATCAAAATGATTGGGTTTGTGATGATTACAGCTTCAGGTCTGAACAGAAAGAAGTAAATAGTATAAAAGTAAATGGCCATAGGGGGATAGTGAAATCAATATTACCAGGTACTACATTTAAAATGTATTTGCGACTCAATGCCGGAGAGGCAGAAATAGCACATTTCCAAATGCCATTGAAAATAAATTATAATTATTTGAAAATTAATAAAGTTTTTCACCACAACGAATTAGATGTAAAATATAAAATCAAAATAAATAGTAATGAATTTATTGCTTGCTTTTTAGAGAAGGACTTTTCAAATTTTAAGAAGATTGAAATTGGTGAAAATATTGTTGTTATTGAATTTGAAGTTATTCAGAATTTTAACGATTTTCAAGACGTATTATCAATCAATAGCAGACAAAAATTGGAAGCGGGAGATTTAAATTTAAAAAGTTTGCAACCCATTTTAGAAATTGGCGATATCATTGAACCGGAAATTCCCTATATAGTTGGTTCAAATTCTATTTATTATAATGGTGATAAAGAGACTGAAATCGAATTACAAATTATTGATCTCTCTGGAAAAATTTGTGAAACACAAAGACGCGTAATTTTTCCGGGAAGAAATGATTTATATTTAAATCAACGTCTTGCAATAATCAGGATCATCGAGAAACATAATATTTACAATATCAAAGTAGCAAGTTAAAAAATACATTATGAAGTATTTTTTAATAATCGGGATAAATTTATCCTGCAATTTATTCCTAGCAGCTCAGGATATTTTGGCTTATTACGGAGGAACAACTTATCACACGGTTAAAATTTCTGCTGATTTTATAAATTTTGATGATATATTCTGCAATAAGACATTCGTCCATGGAAATTTATCATATCAAGAGAACGGATTGCTTTATACAACTTGGACCCATGTGGGTTTATCTGGATCAGGGATTATAACAAATTTGAAGAGATTTGATTTACTAAATTGTGATACAGTTCAGATTAGTAAGATTCAGGGAAAACGAAATTCTAGTTTTTATTGTCTCGTTGTGGACTTCAATGGAAAATTGTACTTTTATACAAGATTAAACGGTAAAAATGGTATTTACAGAAGTAATTTTGATTTTACAAATATTGATACATTATTGGATTTAGATAATGTCAGTAATTATATTATTGAAGATTTAGTCGTTTTGGGTGACAGACTTCTTGCATTGAATCAAAATTTAAATGAAATATACGAGATCGATACACATTTTACAATACGAAGAATTATCAATCCTGAATTTAAAATTACAGGATTAACAACCCAATATAATAGTTGTAAAGATAAAAGGATTATCGTATCTGGTTATCCGTATTCACATTCAGTTTGGGATTCCATTTTTCAATTACCAGATGACAAGTTGGGAGACACATTGTACCTTTATGAATATGATTATATTAATAACAGTTTTAAGCCATTAGCTCTGCATATTTATCCACATGGCCAGGAAGCCTTCTTATCTAGCCTAACTTCCTTTGACGATATCCTATCAAGCGATCCGGAATGCGTGTTTTTATTGGATCTTGACCGGGACAACAGTTCCGGAGCTTTTCCTTATGGATTTTTTCAAAATAAAGCTTTGTGCGGTATTACCGGAGTAAGGCTAACGGATCAGGATTTGTATATCGAAACAGATCTGAAGGTAGACAGTATGCAAATCATGATAAGTGGTTATCGTGACAAGGGATTTGAGTGGATCCAAAGTATGGATCCAGCCTTTCAAGCCAGATTACTGCAACGCAATGATTCGCTGTATACATTTGTATTTTTGGCCAATGAGCAATTGACTCACATAAGAGATATTATCACATCCCTGGGGTACGGGCATAGCGGTGTATTGCAACGGACCATCGGACACCGGGAATTGTCAATCACCCTATTTGCAGAGAATTCTATTCGTAGAAATGCAGTGTGCAAAGTTGATGTACAGGAAGTTGAATATCTACTCAGAGATACCACCCTTTGCGAAGGGCAAAATGTGCAACTCACATCAGGAGTGATAGGAGGACCTGGAGATACTTTGATTTTAAATCAGGCCCAAAACATATCAGGATGTGATTCGATAGAGCTGTTGGCAATAAAATCTTTTCCGGTTTCAACTTTTAAGATTATAGGGGATACAGTTTTATGCCCTGGAAGAAAAGCTGAAATTTGTGTAGATGGAGGCACATTCTGGAAATGGTCCGGCGGAGAAACAAGCAGATGCATCAAAACGGATCAGAACGGACTTATCAAGGTAAGCATCACAGATCTGTACAATTGCCCATACGAGATAGCGTATCAATTCAAAACTCCGGAACCTCTCGACTATATTGTACGCACCTTAGATCCATTGTGTTATGATGGAGCCGATGGAAGCATACAAATAGAGAATGCTGGCAATACACTGAGCTACTTTCTAAATAATCAAAGCAACAGCACAGGGCAGTTTGGGGCATTGGGTTCAGGCAATTACAGGATTAAGCTGGTGGACACGTATGGTTGTGAATATTTCGAAACCGTAAATTTGGAAAATCCTCCGGAGATCAACATCAGTTTTCTGGATACACTTATTGTCAAAGACAGAATTGCTCAAATGCAACAAATCGCAGATCTGCAAGGCAGTCTTAAAGAAATTATCATAGAACCCGGACAAGGGATCTTAAAAATCGCAAATGGCTTGTATGAAGTCAATCCTCAAACGGGAGGCCATTATAAAATCCTTGCCATTGATACGAATGATTGTGTAAAGGAATATCAATTTACCGTACTGCTCGATTTAAATTATAAAGTCTATTATCCCAATATTTTTTCACCGAATGAGGATGGTATCAACGATTTATGGAATGTCTTTCCTGGGAGTGGGTACAAGGGTGAATCATTAGAGATCTACAATCGTTGGGGAGAACGCGTTTATGTATTTCAGCAGAGTGAGATTGGGCAGCGCGATCAGGGATGGAATGGGCAAAAGTTTGGAGTGAAAATGTTGCCTGGAGTTTATGTTTTTAAATTGATAGTCTCGGACGAGTATAATAAACTGAAGACCTTAAGTGGCAATCTGACTTTGGTAAGATAATTCGATTACCCTTCCTAATACTTAATCTCCAACTCCTCCGAAGTCGGTCTGGACTGGCAAGTCAATATATAACCAGCTGCAATTTCATCTTGTTCCAGAGCAAGTGCAACATCCATGTGTACGGAACCTTTAAGAACTTTGGCCATACAAGTGGAGCAGGCACCACTGCAACAGGAATAAGGTGGATCTAAACCGGCATCCTGAAGGCTATCGAGAATTTTTTTGTTGCCGGGAATGCTGAGCCGGTGTTGTTCTCCGTTGAGGTGAACCGTAATCTGGGCAGAACTTACTGTTGCAGTTTTTGATTCTGATGCCGTTCCGGCAGGGGTCGTGAAATATTCGGCGTGAATGCTTTTAGGATCGTTGCCAAGTGCTGCCAATTCGCGTTTGACATCTTCGATCATGTTGCCCGGTCCGCAGATGTAAAAACTTTTTTCTTTGGTTCGCGCAGGATATTTTTCGCAAAAGGCATCGATGAGTTTTTTACCAATTCTGCCTTTCCATCCATCCCAACTGTCTTTCGAACTTGAAAAAAATGGAAGCAGACCCTTTCCGCTTTGCGACAAAGTAAATTCAACAAAAAACTGTCCTTCGTATTTTTGTTGAAGTGCCCGGAGGCGATCGTAAAAAATGATGTTTTCTACTTTTCTGTTTCCATACAACAAATGCACGCTTGATTTGGGTTCGTGTTCGAGTAAAGAACGGATCATAGACATGACCGGAGTAATTCCGCTACCTGCTGCAAAAAAATAATAGGAGTGAGATCTCTCCGGATCTGCTTGAATGACAAAATGACCTTCAGGTTTGGAAATTTCAAGAACGGATCCATTTTGAATTTTTTCAACGAGATAATTGGAGACCAATCCCTTTTTGACCTGCTTGACCGTGATGCAAACCTGCTTTTCACCCGGTATCGATGAAATGGAATACGATCTTCTGACTTCTTTGTTGTTGATCGGTAATTTCAAAGTCAGGTGCTGACCCGGAATAAAATGATCTAAAATTTCTTCATGCGAATCTTTGTCAAAACAGATACTGATGGTATCTCCGGTTTCTCTGATGACTTCTGCTACACTTACTTTGTGAAATTCCATTCTTTATTTTTTAGGAGAGACCGGACAACGATTGGAGAATGATTCCGACATCCGGACTACATTTCAGTTGAGGCCAGATTATGCTGTGCCTTCTGTTTTTTCTTTTTTAAGTTTATTTACCGATTTCAGGATCATAAACATGACAAAAGCGATGATCAAAAAGTTAATAAAAGTCGAAATAAATTTGCCATAATAAATTGCAGATTCCGGTGTGGTTACTGCGCCTGTTGCATCTTTTACTTCAGCAGCCAAAACCATTTTGGCAGCATTCAAATCGCCGATCTGAAAAATATTTCCAACCACCGGCATGACGATACCATCTACAAAGGAGGCTGTTACTGCACCAAAGCCTGTGGCCATGACAAGGCCGACAGCAATTTCAATGAGGTTTCCCTGGATTGCGAATTCTTTAAATTCTTTGAACATAGGTTTTTCGTTTAGTGATGAAAGGATTGAAAAATAATTGTCATCGCTAATTTAAGCAGAATGCAATTCTTTCCTGATTTTATTTAAGGCAGAACCCTCGCGAACCCAGTTGATCTGTTGTTCGTTGTATGTATGCATCACTTCAAAAGCATCTGTTGTACCATCTGCATGACGAAGAATTAAATTTAATGGAGAACCGGGTTTCATTTCATCGAATCCCTGTATATCAATCCAATCATCTTGTCTGATTTTCTCATAATCTGCAGGATTTATAAAAGTCAAAGCCAGCATTCCCTGCTTTTTTAGATTCGTTTCATGGATACGTGCAAAGGATTTCACGACGACGGCTTTTACACCCAGAAAGCGGGGTTCCATCGCCGCATGTTCGCGGGAAGAACCTTCGCCATAATTTTCTTCGCCAAACACCACTGTAGAAATTCCGTTGGCTTTGTAAAGTCTTGCTGAATCGGGTACAGGCATATAAGCTGAATTTACAAAGTTCAGAACTTTGTTGGCCTCATCGTTGTATGCGTTGATGGCGCCGATCAAACAATTGTTGGAAATATTTTCGAGGTGACCCCTGAACTCCAGCCAGGGCCCGGCCATAGAAATATGATCGGTGGTGCATTTTCCTTTGGCTTTGATCAATACGCGCATGTTTTTCAGATCCGTATCTTGTATGGGTGTAAAGGGTGCAAGCAATTGCAATCTACTGCTGGCAGGATTGATGATGACTTCTGTCGCCTGACCATTTGCAGCCGGAGCTTCATAACCGGCGTCTCTGACATCAAATCCCATTGGGGGCAATTCCACTCCGGTAGGTGGATCCAATTGGACTTGCTCACCGTTCTCGTTGGTCAGGGTATCGGTGATGGGATTGAAGCATAGGTCACCTGCGATGGCCAATGCAGTCACAATTTCAGGAGAGGCCACAAATGCATGCGTGCTCAATAATCCGTCGTTTCTTTTTGAAAAATTTCTATTGAACGAAGTAATGATTGAATTTTTTCTGGTGGGATCATCTATATGGCGTTTCCATTGTCCGATGCAAGGTCCGCAGGCATTCGCGAGCACCACACCTCCCATATTCTCAAAATCAGCGAGAAATCCATCCCGCTCTACAGTATATCGTATTTGCTCTGAACCCGGAGTTACGGTAAATTCAGATTTGGCTTTGAGCTGTTTTTCTACAGCTTGCTTTGCGAGGGAAGCTGCCCGGGAAAGGTCTTCATACGAAGAATTGGTACAGGATCCGATGAGGCCGACTTCTAATTTTTGTGGATAGTTGTTTTCTCTGACAGCCTGAGCAAATTTAGATAGCGGCCATGCCAGGTCCGGGGTATAGGGTCCGTTGATGTGGGGTTCGAGTGTGGAGAGGTCGATTTCGATAAGCTGGTCGAAATATTTTTCAGGCTCCTGATAGCATTCAAAATCACCGGTTAGATCCGGAGCAATGGCATCGCAAAGATCGGCAACGGTTGCCCTCCCTGTTGACTTCAGGTAACGACTCATAGATGCATCGTAACCAAAAGTAGAAGTCGTAGCACCGATTTCTGCACCCATATTGCATATGGTTCCTTTTCCTGTGCAGGAAAGGGATTCTGCACCCTCGCCAAAATATTCCACGATGGAACCGGTACCCCCTTTAACGGTCAGGATTCCCGCAACTTTCAAAATCACATCTTTGGCTGAGGTCCAGCCCGATAACTTCCCGGTAAGTTTGACTCCAATGATTTTTGGCATTTTGAGTTCCCAGGCCATACCGGTCATGACATCAACCGCATCAGCCCCTCCGACCCCAATGGCGATCATTCCCAGTCCGCCTGCATTGGGCGTATGCGAATCGGTCCCTATCATCATACCTCCAGGAAAAGCATAGTTCTCGAGTACGATCTGGTGAATGATACCAGCACCTGGTTTCCAAAAACCAATACCATATTTATTTGAAATGGATTTGAGAAATTCAAAAACTTCTGCATTGTCTTTCAATGAAGCATTTAAGTCTTGTTGAGCCCCATTTTCAGCAAGGATCAGGTGATCGCAATGGACTGTTGTTGGGACTGCAGTTTTTTCTTTGCCACAAGTCATGAATTGCAAAAGAGCCATTTGCGCTGTGGCATCCTGCATCGCCACGCGGTCCGGAGCAAAGAATACGTAATCTTTAGCTTTCTGATAATCGCGAAGCGGGGAGTCGCTGTGCAAATGGGTAAACAATATTTTTTCGGTGAGTGTGAGCGGCCTTCCCAGACTTTTTCTTACTTGTGCTACGCGTTGCGAAAAACTGCTGTAATGCTTTTGCAGCATATCCAAATCGAAAGGCAGAGTACTCATGGTAAAAGGTATTTTAGAATTTTGAAATTTGCCGCAATGATAGCGGATTCCGCTTTAAGAACAAAGCAATAAAGACTATGTTCCCGGGAATTCTATAAGGTTTCTTTGTGTTTTGTTTATAATTTGTGAACGCCGGTTTGCGTTAAGAGAATAACTTCGCTGTATGATTCTGCGGTTCGCACTATTTTTGGGGCTACTGACTTTTTTTTCCTGTTCCAAACAGGAAACCGGCGATTTTAAGCTGGAATACCGGATGCGCATCGAACTGGATGCTGCAGCCAATCCTCTCCTTACACACGTTTATCAGCAAAGATTGCCCTCTGCATGGGTATCTTTTTTACTGGCCAACAATCTGGACAACGAAGATATCCGTTTGATCCGGCCCCGGGAGGTATTTATAAGTCCCGTATTGGATCCGGAAATCAGTTATAAGTTGTTCGCCGAAGCGCATGTAAGTTTGTTCGATCCATCCGATCCCCTGAATAAACTTTACATCGGAGATATTTACGATAATATCGAAGATCGCGAAGAGCTCTTCCTGCTTCCCGGCCTTGCCGATGTCAAAGAGCTGATCATGTTACCTGAATTTGTATTGCAATTGGAAATGAATTTGCGCAGCGTACCCGGACGGGTTTCTGAACATTTTGTAGTGGTGCAGTTTGATGTGTTTTTGAAATGAGCTTGAAGCCGAATGCAGACTGATAAAAGAGTAATAATTTATAACTCATGAATGAAGTAGAGGCTAACGTTTGTTAGGAATTTGCTTGCAATCAAGTTCAACTTTGTAATTATTTGAGAAAGTGTGTTTAACTTTCGGCTTTCCGCTTTAAGCTATTAGATCTTCCCCATTCCCCGAATTTTTCTTAAGTTTGAGTCTAATTTATTGAAAATGAGAAATACAATTTGCAGCATCCTGTTTGCCTTCATTTCATTGAGCACCTCGTTTTCCCAAAGCAATCAGTCGGTATATGCCGAACTTTTGGGGAATGGTTTGATCTTTAGTTTCAATTACGATACCCGTTTTAGCGATAAGCCTACAGGTTTAGGAGGTAGGTTCGGATTAGGCTTCATTGGTAAAGGGGATGAGGGGGCACTCTTAATACCTATGCAATTGAATTGGCTGTTGGGAAAGGATGGAAAATATTTTGAAATCGGATTAGGAACTACTTATGTTGGCGGTACTCAGGAGTTTTTCGAAGAGGATATTGATCATTTTGTAGGGACCTTAACCTTTGGTTACAGAAGACAACCTCTTGACGGCGGATTCATGTGGAAAGCTGCAATTACACCCATTTTAGCGGATGGCTTTTTCTGGCCATATTACGTTGGATTTGGCTTGGGCTATTCCTTTTAACTGGATGATTGAAACTTATTCATCTGGAACGAAAATGTTTTAGGTTGATCACTTCTTGTTCGGTCAGTGGCCGATAATGCCCTCTGGGCAGATTTTTTTTAGTAAGTCCTGCAAATAAAACGCGATCGAGTTTTTCGACTTCATAACCCAGTTTTTCGAAAATACGACGCACAATGCGGTTTTTTCCACTGTGGATTTGGATCCCTATTTCATCTTTTTTTTCCTGGACGTAATCCAGGCTGTCTACTTCGGCAATTCCATCTTCAAGCATAACTCCCTGAACGATGGCTTCAAAATCTCTTTTCGTGAGGGCTTTATTTAATTTGGCGTGATACAGTTTTTTTATTTTGTAGGAGGGGTGTGAAAGTTTTTGCGCAAGATCGCCGTCGTTGGTGAGTATCAGCAGACCGGTTGTATTTCGGTCGAGGCGGCCTACCGGATAGACGCGTTCTTGAATTTCTGATTTGATCAGATCGTAAACCGTTCTTCTTCCACGTTCGTCGTCGAGCGTTGTGATCACATTTTTGGGTTTATTCAGCAGCAGGTAAATTTTTGTACGTTCTCTTTTGAGAAGTTTGCCCTGATATTTCACCTTGTCCTGAGCCTGAACCAGGTAGGCTGGATTTTCTTCGACTTTATCGTTGACCAGGATTTGACCGCTTTTCACCAGAGCTGCGGCATCCCGTCTGGAACATATCCCGCAATGGGCGATGTATTTATTCAGCCGAAAATCAGAAGATGTATCTTTTTCCTTAGGAGTGAAATTCTTTTTAGAATGGCGTAGGTTCTTCATCGTTCATTGCAGATTGTTTGATGATCACATTCGGTGTTGAAGAAGACATATGGCTGAATGGATCAAAAGGATTGTCGGCCGGAACAAATTTAGCATACTTATCGATGAAGCGGAGATTTACTGTACCTGTGGCACCGTTACGGTGTTTTGCAATAATGAGTTCGGTACTCCCTTTGGGCATATCGTAATTGGTCTCGAGATCGTAGTAATCCGGACGGTAAATAAACAATACCATGTCGGCATCCTGTTCGATCGCTCCCGATTCGCGGAGGTTGGAGAGCTGCGGACGTTTGTTTTCTTTCGTTTGGGTTTCAGCGGCACGATTCAACTGCGACAAGGCAATGACAGGGATGTTGATTTCTTTGGCCAGACTTTTCAAAGCACGAGAGATGGTTGAAATTTCCTGTTCACGGCTGCCTTTTTTATCCGCACCGCCAATGGTCATCAATTGCAGGTAATCGATGATGACCAGTCCGATTTTATATTGCTGGTGCAACCTGCGGCATTTCGCCCGCAACTCGAAAACGTTGAGCGAGGGCGTGTCGTCGATGTATATGGGCGCTTCGCCCAATTTGGTAATCGAATGGTTAAGTTTGGTCCAATCGTCTTCATCCAGTTTACCGTTTCGCATTTTACCCCCTTCAATTTCTGACTCCATAGAAAGCAGACGGTTGACCAATTCGAGATTGTTCATTTCTAGGGAGAACAAAGCGACTGGGACATTAAAATCCATGGCAGCATTTCGACCCATCGCCAGGGTGAATGCTGTTTTCCCCATACCGGGACGTGCGGCGACAATGATGAGGTTTGAGCGTTGCCAGCCGGAAGTAATTTTATCGAGTTCGGGAAAGCCACTGGCTACCCCTGAAATTCCCGATTCGTGGTGGATCATCGTTTCGAGCCGGTGTTTGGCAAGACGAATAAGGGAACCTACGGACTCATATCCCCTGCGCAGATATTTATCAGTGATGTCGTACAGCCCTTGCTCGGCTGCATCCAAAAGGTCAAATACGTCTTTGCTGTCTTCGAAAGAATCCTGGATGATCCCGGTTGAAATCCGAATGAGTTCCCGTTGAACGAATTTCTGTGCGACAATTCGCGCATGGTATTCCAGATTGGCTGAAGAAGCAACTTTATTGGCCAGTTCGAGGATGAAGGAGAGTCCGCCGACTTCTTCGAGTTGGTTGCTTTTGTGCAGGATCTCTCGGACGGTAAGGGTATCTATAGGTTGGCTCGACTGAAAGAGCTTGACCATGGCCTGGTAAATCTTTTGGTGGGCCGGTTTGTAAAAACTTTCTGGCTGCAGGATATCCAATACGATAGATATGGCATCCTTGTCGAGCATGATGGCGCCAAGCACGGTTTCTTCGAGCTCAATGGCTTGCGGTTGAATGCGTTCGTAGGCCAGAGGACTGTTTTCCTGGTTTTTATAGCGCAGTCCGCCCTGGCTTATTTTTAATGCGTCTTTTAGGGATTCGGCCATTTATAACTTAATTTGAGTTGCGATGAATAGATGCTGCAAAGATTAGAATTCATCAAATAATAAAAAAGTTCAATATGAGAGATGGAATGTTCATAAACAATAAAATATATGTTAAAAAATTGTTGAAAACTTCCGGCGAACAAGTTATGGACAAAAGTACATATTAAAAATTAGTTTAATATGAAAATTCTTTTGAACCTAAAGGTTTGCCGGTCAAAATTTTAGCACCAGGATGGAAAATGGCGAATGGAAGCGAACCGACCTAGATTTTCAATTATTAGAGTCAGAAATCTGTGAACCGGCGATTTTCTGCCGGGATATATGTGAAAAAATAATTATAAATAATTTTTATAATGTGTCTTTGGGAATGGATGAGGGAGTCCCGACATAGAGTTGATGAAAAAGAAATACATCACCATTATGTCGGGAGGAGCAAAGAGTATGGAGTATTGAGAATAGAGAATCAAAATCCAACCCCGTAGGGGTGAAATGTCAATAGAGCTAAGAGATTGAGGGAAAGGCTCAAAGCTGAAAGCTCAAAGCAAAAAGATTAAAGTGCTCAGTTCAGAGAGTTGAGTAAAGAAATTATAACGATAATTCTAAAGGTCTAAATGCCCAAAAGCCCAAAAGTCAAATAGTCAAAAATCATCAAGGCCTTTTTCCTATACCCTCCAGTTTCTTTTGAACGGATTCCAACGTTTTGGTTTGAGTTTCAATCTGGACCTTCGTACCTTCCTGGTCTTTGTTATTTTGGCTGATCTGTTCTTCTCTTTTTTTAATTTTAGCTTTAGCCTCTTCTATATCTTTATGGTAGGACGCGTTATCGCTTACCAGGTCTTTTAATTTTTTATTGAGTTTTTTGAGTGCGTCTTCTTCTTTTTCAAGTTGTTCGCGAGTCCAGGCGCGCTGGGTTTCAAAAGAAAACTCCTGGACGAATTCTTTTGCCTTTGAATACAGATCCGGATGTTCTTTGGAGTTGAGGAATGCCGTTTTCAGATCAAAAAACATCGTGGCTCGGTAATCGCCGATCTGAACGTAAAGATCGAGTGGGGAACCATTGTTCAGCGTTGTTAAATTGGCAGCCATGATGAAATGCTCACCGGCTTTTTTATTCTTTTTAAGTTTGCCTGCATTCTTGAGGTATTTTTTCAGGACGTCTTCGATAAAATCTTCCCTGGCTTCCGGGATTTGTACCGTCAATCCGTTTTGGACGCCGAGACTCATGGATTGTTTGGATTCTTCAACCTGGGCTATAATCGTTTGATGATTAAAAGCAACTATCAAAACCAATTTTAGTATGAACGGATTTTTCATATGAGATTTTATTGTTTAGAATATTTAATGGATATAAAGCTACCAATTAATTTTCAATTTTCGATTGTACACTAACAAAAATCCAAACAATTTATAAGCTGTTTGCGATAAACAAGTATCATATTATTTCTTTACCAATTCTTTATGATCTTTTAAAGCAAGCTCGTACAAAAATTCGGGTGAAAAATCGGCTCCATTTGGCCAGCAAATGGTCCATGTATCTAAGGAGAATTTTTTAAAATATTCAATATCATGAAGTGGTTCAAATACGGGTCCGTAGATTTCATTTTTAAGATCCACAACACCAACGGTCCCATCTGTAAATTTTAAACGGATCCTGAATTCTTCAAGGTGTTCTGCTTTTATGACTCTTATCGTATTCATAAATCTCTGTTTAAAGGTTCTATTTTGTTTAACTCCATTCGGTTTTGTGCAAGTTTCCAGGTTTCGACGAGTTCTGATTTATGCAAATCTAACCAATTGAAAATTAAATGAACCTGCTTTCTGGGCATCTCACCTCTGATCGTCCCATCCTCAATATCTATTATTGCAGTATAATTTTAGTATTCAACATGAAAATGGGGAGGGTTGTGCTCATTGTAATACATTTTTATAATGATTCCAAAAAATCTCGATATTTCAGGCATCACAAGTACTTAATTCGGGAGAAAATTTACAAAAGGAAAACAATAATTAACAGGTTTGGTTCTGCAAGTGTTATGAAACAAACCTGTATTTGAGGATACAATAGATAGCTCTGAATCCATCTTTCCAGTTAATTTTTTTTCCTTCGGCATAGGTTCTGCCATAATAGGAAATACCTACTTCGAAGATCCGCAGACCTTTGATTCTTGATATTTTTGCGGTGACCTCCGGCTCAAAACCAAAACGACGCTCTACCAGATCCAGCGACTGAATGACCTCCGATTTGAAAAGTTTATAACAGGTTTCCATATCGGTCAGGTTCAGATTGGTAAACACATTTGATAAAAAGGTCAGAAATTTATTGCCGATGGAGTGCCAGAAAAATAATATTCGATGGGGTTTGCCTCCGATAAAACGCGAACCAAAAACGACATCGGCTTTATTTTCCAGTATGGGTTGCAGCAATAGGGGATATTCTCGCGGATCGTATTCGAGGTCTGCATCCTGGATCAGAATGAGGTCTCCGGTTGCTTCTTTGATGCCCGTATGGAGGGCAGCCCCTTTTCCTTTGTTGACGTCGTGTTTGCGATACAGGTAATTCCGTTCAGGATGCGAAGCCATATATTCCATCAGCCGCTCTTCGGTTTTGTCCTTCGAACAATCGTTGATCAGCAGAACTTCGAGTTGCAGCGATCCGGGCAATGTAACTTCTGCAATGGCATCGAGGATGTGGTGGATGGTCCTTTCTTCGTTATACACGGGAATGACGACGGACAGTTTGCGATAGGACTTGGCTGGATTCATTGAGGCAAAAATAGGGGAAATGAATTATATTTATAGAGGACAAATATTCTATACATTTGATATCTGATATAATGGAACGATTGTGACATCTTAACCGGGAATTAGATATGAAAAACAATACTATTTGTATTCTATTGATAATGGTATCCTGCACAAAAGATATGCCTGTTGTTTTAGACTGTAAGCGAGAGAATTATTTTACAAGATTTGTAAGAAATATATATGATGTAAATACTTTGTCTAAATACTACCAAGTCGATGTAATTAGATTACGTTACGACAGGACATTTTCACATTTGGTGGGGAAAGATTGTTTTCCGAACAGGCCTGATATAAGATGTGTAGGTGGTGATTTTTATATTTACAATCTTGTGCAGGATACCATTGAATTTTATATGAGGTATACAAAATCAAACGGCTTGAGTAATGTTGAATATCATCGAATAGGTCCCAGAGATTCATTAGTGATTATAGATGATCCACTTATTTGTCATAAGAATTCACCAGGTTTTCAATTTTACTACAAATGATTGTTTTTAATAGTTTATTGTGGCATTAATCATGGATTGTGTAAATAATAAATTTATTATCCTAATTGTTTTCTTCTCCTGTTCAGAAGATATGCCTAGTGAATATGATTGTAAGCGGGAGAATTATTTTACAAGATTTGTGAGAACCATCTATGATGCTGATACCAGCTCAAAATATTTCATGATTGATGTGATTAAATTACGTTATGACAGAACTTTTTCACATTTGGTGGGGAAAGATTGTTTTCCAAACAGACCGGATATAAGATGTGTAGGTGGTGATTTTTATATTTACAATCTAGTGCAGGATACCATTGAATTTTATATGAGGTATACAAAATCAAACGGCTTGAGTAATGTTGAATATCATCGAATAGGTCCCAGAGATTCATTAGTGATTATAGATGATCCACTTATTTGTCAAAAAAACTCGCCGGGTTTTTCGTTTTATTATAAATAACTGTTGGCCTTTTACCTTTTAAGTACATTGAAAGTATCGGCTCAGATTAATTCTATTTCTTTATAAAATTATCTCTTAAAGGTAATTTCATAATTGTCCAAATTATCATTTGCAGTAAAAGTCAAATTGTCAATGTTCACTGCAAAATAAGTGGTTCCATTTTTCACCAGGAAATAATCCCCTTTTGCCAGGACTTTTGTATCGATTGAACCTTGATCATTGTAACCTGTTTCGAATAAATAGATGATGTCTTCCAGATAGTCGATTTCAGAAAAATTTAAACCTGCCTGAGGATTTTTAATGATGGATCCCTGCAGAGGTGTGAATTTCTTAACCCATTGAAAATTAGATTGAGGATTTACGACTCCAAAATCCCGGATATGGGCATTGGGATCATTGCCTGAAACAACTTTTGCATTAAATAAATCCAGTCCGCCATGTCTGTTGCCGGAATAATTATAAACGATCAGGCCCGTACCTCTTACGGTGGCAGGTGTTGCGGTAAAAATGACCGAAAGACTGCTTACAATGAGACTGTCCTTATCATCGGCCAGGGTAAATTCATACACGATCGTATCGGGTTCGGTGGACGTGTTAAACTCATAAGTATTTACGATTCCGTCTTTATCTGTCCCCAACAACAAAGCCGGATTCGCTGGAGCACCACTTCCGTTTACAGCAAAAGATAAGGGGGGCATCAGAACTCCATCCACTTTAACCTGAATGTATTTTAAGGGTTCACTGCCCTTTACTGCCGTAAGGTTTATTTTTACAGGAGTATAAATGGGCACTGAAACATCGCTGCTTATGAGACCAGTTCCGCTTGCAAAGTTGATGCCCGGGTTGACATGAACCGGATCGTCTTCGCTGCAGGAAACAATAGAAAAAATCACACCAATGGTAAGTAAATACTGAACACAGGAATTAAGTTTCATAATATTTTGATTTTTAAGGTAAGTGGAAGTTAAATGGGTTCAATGGGCTTGCAAATTAAATAAAAAACCGCTGCATTTCAAAGAAAATTTTTTTGAAAATGTCTGTGAGAATTCTCTGGCAATCGCTTCGGAATTTTAGCCTTCCATACAAGAGAATGTTTTATTTTTCAAATACAAAGGCATGTAAGTCATCCGAAATCCTTGATGAATCTCAAATTTGTCTGATTAAAAGGGATTTAAACGACTTAGGAGCTTCTTAGTTCGCGACGTAAAATCTTCCCCACATTTGTTTTCGGAAGCGTATCCCTGAATTCATAAAACTTCGGAAGCTTATAACCGGTGAGATTTTCTTTGCAATAAATTTTTAATTCGGATTCCGACAGGTTGGATTCGCGTTTAACGACAAACGCTTTGACCGCTTCGCCGCAGCGCTCATCGGGAATTCCAATAACAGCCACTTCGAGGACTTTGGGATGTCGCGCGATCACTTCTTCAATTTCATTGGGGTAGACGTTGAATCCAGACACATTGATCATGTCTTTCTTGCGATCGACCACGAAGAAAAATCCATCGGCATCCATATAACCAATATCACCTGTGTACAACCATCCGTCTTTAACGGTTTTATCCGTCTCATCCTGGCGCTTGAAATATCCCATCATGATCTGAGGACCTTTCACGATGATCTCTCCTGCTTCGCCGGGCCCGCAGATCCTTCCCGATTCATCGACAATCCTGACATCTGTTGAAGGTACAGGTAATCCGACGCTGCCGTTTTTTCCTTTGCCATCGATGGGATTCAGGCTGACTACAGGGGATGCTTCCGTCAATCCATATCCTTCGGTGAGGTAACAGCCCGTTATGGCTTTCCATTTGTCGGCAACGCTCGACTGCAATGCCATACCTCCTGCAACTGTAACCTTAAGAGCTTTGAAATCGGATTTTAAAAATTCAGCATGATGCAGCATAGCGTTGTATAGGGTATTCACCCCGGTCATCAGACTGATCGGAGCAGACTGGAATGCTTTTACAACGGAATCGATATCCCTTGGATTGATGACAAGAACGGTGTTGGCTCCTATGGAAAGCATGGCCATGATGTTGACCGCAAATGCGAAAATATGGTACATGGGAAGAGGTGATAAGGTTGTCTCTTCCCTTTCTTTCAGATAATAACAAATGACCGCTTTGATTTGCTCGATATTGGCCAATACATTGGCATGGCTCAACATCGCCGCTTTACTGATTCCCGTCGTTCCACCCGTATATTGCAACATCACCAGATCGTTGGCTTGGGTTTGAACGCTGCGCAAAGCCTGATGAGAGCCTTGCCTGATGGCCGTAGTAAAACTCACCGTGTTGGCCAGATTAAATTTGGGGACCATTCTTTTGAAGTAGCGGATCGTGAAATCGACAAGAGCGCCTTTAAAAGTTCCAAGCATCTCTCCTATACTGGTTAATATCAAGACCTCAATTTTTGTTTTGCCAAGAACTTTTTCGAGATTGTGGGCAAAATTTTCGGCCAGCACGATGGCCTTCACCTCGGAGTCTGCCAATATAAATTCGAGTTCGCGTGGTGTATACAGCGGATTGACATTAACAATGATCAAACCCGCTCTCAAAGCCCCAATAATAGCAATCGGATATTGCAACAGATTCGGCATCATCAGAGCAATCCGGTCACCCGGTTTTAGCCCGCGGTATTGAAGATAAGCTGCAAAAGCTGCCGATTGATGGTTCAACTGGCTGTAGGTCATGGATTTCCCCATCAGGGTAAAAGCTTTCAGGGGAGCAAACTTTTCGAGATTTACATCGACGAAATCTTTCAGCGAAGTAAAAACCTCCGTATTCACATTTGCCGGGATCCCAGCAGGATAATTCTTCAACCAGGGCCTTGATTCCATAGTCCGAAATTTGGGTGAAAATAGGGAAAATAGTTGGCAGTCTCCAGTCCCCCGGTTGGCAGTTCCTGCATTTGTTCGTTGGCGGTTTTTAGTTTGTTTGTTGACAGTCGGAAAATGGCGGATGCTGCTTTGCTAAACCCGAAACTGTAAACTTTAAATTTTAAACTGGGGACTGCAAACTGGAAACTGCCAACTAAAAAAAACTGCTTGTTCCCAAAAAACATCTAAATTTGCGCCGCAAAAATTATTTCTTAACCTTTAAAATATGCCAAAATGTTGGATGAAAAAAATTTAAACCCCGATGAAATCAAAGACGAGGACATCGAATCGAGTACCCCGATTCAGGAAGAAAAAGAAGATCTCATTGAAGAAATCGTCGACCTGGAAGTCCTGGTAAACCCCGATGAAATCGTGGGCGCCCACGACGAATTCGATTGGTCCATCGGTTCAAGGAATTCCCTGAATTATACAGACGATCAGCGTAAATCCTATACAAAAGATTACAATTCGACTTTTAACTCGATCATGGATGGCCAGGTACTTATGGGCCGTGTTGCCGGGGTGACCGGAAACAGCGTGATATTGGACATCAATTACAAGTCAGATGGATTGATTGCCAAAACGGAATTCAGGGATATGGAAGTCAAAACCGGAGACCTGATTGAAGTTTATGTAGAAAAAACAGAAGACGAAAAAGGACATTTGGTTCTTTCCCGGAAGAAAGCCAAACTCCTCAGAGCATGGGAAAATCTGGTAGATTCCTATAAAAACGGAACCGTCATTAAAGGTACGGTGATCAGCAAAACCAAAGGAGGTTTGATAGTCGATTGCAACGGATTGGAAACCTTCCTTCCGGGATCCCAGATCGATATCAAGCCGATTACTGATTACGACTCCTATGTAGGTAAACTGATGGAATTTAAAGTGGTTAAGATCAACGAGACCATTAAAAATGCCGTGGTTTCGCACAAGGCGCTCATTGAAGGCGATCTTCAGGAGCAGCGGGAGCAGATCATCTCTACCCTTGAAAAAGGACAGGTTCTGGAAGGTACCGTTAAAAATATCACCGATTTCGGAGCGTTTCTGGATCTGGGAGGAGTCGACGGTTTACTTTACATCACGGATATTTCCTGGGGAAGGATCAACCACCCGATGGAAGTCTTGGAGAAAAATCAAAAAGTCAACGTGGTCGTACTGGATTTCGACGAGAACAAAAGGCGTATTTCTTTGGGCTTGAAGCAATTGCAACCTCATCCATGGGATGTTATGTCTCAGGACATCATCGAAGGATCTACAGTGAAAGGAAAAATTGTCAACATCGAAGATTATGGAGCATTTTTGGAAATTCAGGCAGGTGTGGAAGGTTTGATACACGTTTCAGAGGTGAATTGGAATAGTCAGCCGGTGCATGCGAAGGATTTCTTCTTTTTGGGACAGGAACTCGAAGCAAAGGTTGTGACTGTGGATCGCGAAGAGCGCAAAATGTCGCTTTCCCTGAAACAACTTACGGAAGATCCATGGACCAAGATTTACGAGAAATTCCCTCAGGGTTCCAGACATATCGGTGTGGTCAAAAATCTCACCCCTTATGGTGTTTTCGTAGAACTTACGGAGGGGATTGGAGGAATGGTACACATTTCTGATCTTTCCTGGACGAAGAGGTACAATCATCCTTCTGAATATACCAAAGTGGGCAACAATCTGGACATCCTGATTCTGGAGATCGATGCTGAAAACAGGAAATTATCGCTTGGACACAAGCAACTGGAAGAAAACCCATGGGATACATTTGAAAACGTTTTCCCGGTAGGTTCATACCACGAAGCCACAGTAATTCGCAAGGACGACCGGGGTTACACTGTTCAATTGCCTTATGGATTGGAAGCCTACGCACCTGTCAAACACATGAAGAAGGAAGACAATTCACAGGCAGCCATCGACGAGCACCTGACCGTAAAAGTGATTGAATTTAACAGAGACGATAAGAAAATCATGGTTTCTCATGCCAGATATCTCGAGGATATTAAAAAGACGGCAGATGAGAATGTCAAAAAGGATAGCAAAGAAGGCGATGCTCCAAAAGTTAGAAAAGCACCGGAGAAGCCACAGTCTAAAATTGAAATTTCAACTTTAGGAGAATTGGAGGGATTTGCGTCACTTAAAGAACAATTCCGCGACGCCCAATCTAAACCGCAACCCGTAGCTGAGGTTCCTGCTGTGGAGGAAAAAGTGGAAGAAACAACCAGTGCTCCAGCTGCTGATTTACCTGTGGAGGCAGAAGTGACAGCAGAGCCGGAAGAATCCGTTGAGGCTGTAAAACCTGCTAAGAAGGCAAAAGCAACCAAAGGAGATGACCTGAAAATCATTGAAGGCATCGGACCGAAAATTGCTGAACTGCTCGCTGCAGATGGAATTGACAGTTTCCAATCTTTGGCCAATGCCAGTATTGAACAACTCCAGGCAGTACTTGAGAAAGGAGGTTCGCGTTACAAGATGCACGATCCGGGGACCTGGGCTCAGCAAGCTGGTTTAGCAGCGGCAGAAGACTGGGATGCCTTAAAAGCACTTCAGGAAAGCCTTAAAGGAGGAAAAGCTGAATAAAAATTAAACATTCTGTTTTTATAAAAGGGATCTGAACAAATTCAGATCCCTTTTTTGTTTAAATATTTAATACCAAAACTTAAACAAAATCGAGAAAATTTGGTTTTTTCCGTATGTCATCAAAAAAATCTGTGGCAGTTATTGGGGCTGGCATCAGCGGATTGGCTTCAGCCATTGAATTAGCTCATGGAGCTTATAACGTAACTGTATTTGAGAAAAACGAAAGTTTTGGAGGTCGCGGCCGCCAAATTGAAAAAGACGGATTTTTGTTTGACATGGGTCCCAGTTGGTATTGGATGCCCGATATTTTCGAAAATTTTTTTAACGATTATGGTAAAACCGTTTCAGACTATTACGAACTCGAACGGTTGGATCCATCGTTCAGGATTTTCCATAGAAATGGAACACTGGATGTTCCGGCAGGAGTTGAATCCTGCATGGAGGTATTTGAAAAAAGGGAAACCGGTAGTGGAACCTTTTTACGAAAATTTCTGGAAGAGGCGAAGTATAAATACGAAACCGGAATGCGCGAATTTGTTCGCAAGCCGAGTTTAAAATGGTCTGAATACTTTGATCTCAAGCTACTCAAATCTTTGTTCCGCTTGCAAATGTTTCAATCGTTGCAGTCCGTTGTATATAAAAATATTCAGGATGAAGTTTTGCGCCAATGGTTGTGTTTTCCTGTTTTATTTTTAGGTGCAAAACCATCCAAAACACCCGCATTATACAGCCTGATGAATTACGCTGAAATGGTTTTGGGTACCTGGTATCCGAAAGGAGGAATGATCCGGTTGTTTGAAGCCATGTATAAGCTTGCTTGTGAGAAGGGAGTGCGTTTCGAGTTCCAGGCAAACGTTCAGAAACTGGTATGTCATGATGACTCCGTTGAGCGTATTTTGGTCAATGGACGGGAACAAAGTTTTGATGCAGTGATTGCAGCAGCTGATTACCAGCATGTAGACGAACAGTTGTTAGGACAGCAATACAGGCAATACCCCGAGGGATATTGGCAAAGTCGCGTGATGGCGCCATCTTCGATGTTATTTTATTTAGGATTAAATTCAAAAATAGATGGCCTTTTGCATCATAATTTATTTTTTGATACCGATTTTGATCGGCATGCAGAAACCATTTACGACAATCCTGCGTGGCCAGAAGACCCTTTGTTTTACGTATGTGTTCCTTCCATCACCGACCCCGAAGTGGCACCGGAGGGAAAAGAGAATCTGTTTATTTTAATACCCTTGGCTGCCGGTATCAGCGATCATCCCGAAGAACGCAAGAAATTATTTAATAAAGTGATGCAACGATTGGAAGAACATACCGGAGTAAAGATCAGAGATCAAATCCAGGTGAGTTTGGAAATGGGACCCTCCGATTTTGTGCAGCAATACAACAGTTATAAGGGCAATGCCTACGGCCTGGCAAACACCTTGATGCAGACCGCCGTACTGAAGCCCAGACTCAGACATCGCCGGTTAAAAAATTTATTTTTTGCAGGACAATTGACACATCCCGGACCGGGATTACCTCCATCGCTGATTTCAGGACAAATCAGTGCCAAATTGCTAAAAAAAGAAATGCCTCTATGAGTACTGTGTACACTTACCGGAATTATAGTTTTTCGGCGAGCAGACTGCTGACGAGAACATACAGCACTTCATTTTCCCTGGGAATCCGATTTCTCAAAAAGGAACTTAGGAATGCGATCTACGGCATTTACGGATTTGTCCGTGTTGCTGATGAAATTGTGGACACTTTCGGAGAATGCGACAAAAGATCCGTCTTGCAAAAATTTAAGCAAGACACCTATTTATCTATACAATGCGGGATGAGTACAAATCCGGTGTTGCAAGCATTTCAGGAAACGGTAAACCGATATGGCATCGACCGGGATTTGATCGAGGCCTTTTTTACGAGCATGGAAATGGATTTAGATAAGAAGATTTATAGCCGTGAAGAATTGGATACTTATATCTATGGATCTGCAGAAGTTGTGGGGCTCATGTGTTTGTATGTGTTTGTAGAAGGAAATGAAACGGAATATCAAAAATTAAAACAACCGGCAAGAGCCTTGGGTTCTGCATTTCAGAAGATCAATTTCTTAAGAGACCTCAAGAGTGATTATGAAGAACGGGGACGTATTTATTTTCCATCCATACAAATTCATGACTTCAGCGACGCTGATAAACTGCGCATTGTTTCTGAGATCGAAGAAGAATTGAAATGGAGTGCGCTTGGAATCAGACAATTGCCTTGCAGCGTGCGGTTTGGTGTATATCTTGCACAGCAATATTTTTATGCCTTGCTACAGACCATAAAGCAGGCAGGAGCTTCGGAGATCATTTCAAAAAGATTCAGGGTATCAAATTTCAGAAAATTTCTACTCCTGGTAAAACATGGTTTCAAATACAAAATGGGAATGATTTAAAGTTTTGATTTGTGAATTTACCGAATCTGAAAATAGCGATTGCATTTGTATTGGGATTTCTGATATTTGGGATTCCCCTGATTGTTTTTGATATCGAGAAATCAGATTTCATTCGCGAACCCGGATTTATACTGCATTTAAATTTTCTGGAGGGTCAGGGACTGTATTGGATGCATCATCTGGCTGCGGGAGTGCCCGTCTTTTTTTTTGGAGTCGTATTGAATTTTTATAAATATCGCCAGGCTTTTATTAGGGATTATTTGAAGCCCATGTTTTTTGTATCGTTGATTTTTCTGAGCTGGGATGTGATCTTTAACCATTTAGGAGTTTGGGGTTTTAATGAAAGCTATTATTTGGGACCGAAATGGCTGGGATTGCCGGTGGAAGAATGGTTATGGTTTTGGGTAATCCCGTTTTGCAGTTTATTTATATATGAAATAGTAAAAGGAAGGGTTGTTTTGCCAGCAAAAATGGATATGGGATTAAGCTGGATGATCCTTGCCATTATTTTGGTTTTCTATTTTTTTAATCTCGAAAGGATTTACACTGCCTGGAGTCTTGGAGCAAGCTTGTTTGTGGTTTTGGTTTCGATCATATGGCCAAGACAAGGATTTGCAGTATTTGTGCTCAGTTTTTTATTAAATCTGATACCGATGTATTTGTTTAATGGAATGCTTACGGGATTATTGACCACAGGAGCACTGGTGATGTACAACCCGATGGAATTTTCGAATTTGCGATTGGGCAGCTTTCCAATGGAAGATTTGGGCTTTGGATTTGCTTATTTGTATGGAATTGTCTTGTTGAGTAAGTATATAAAGGATTGATAATCAGGTCAATATAAAGAACAAAAACAATATTTGTTATTTTTTTGCAAAACCATTTTGCCAATACGTACCAAGGCTATAACTTTGCAGTCCTTTATAAGGAAAAGTATATTGGATTGTCTTTAAAAAAGGGGCCGAAAGGGCACTTTTTGAACGAGATCAAAAGTTCATTGACAGGCTAGGGAGAGATAGGAATTGAGAGGTAAGGTGATTGAAATAAAAGGAAACTTTTCGTCAAATTTTTTTTGATAACAGAGACATGGATAAACTTTTTCAACTGTAAATAAGTAGGATAATTTTATTATCCGAACATATAAGATACAGTACTATGGAGAGTTTGATCCTGGCTCAGGATGAACGCTAGCGGGAGGCTTAATACATGCAAGTTGAGCGGTAAGTTATTTATAGCAATATAGGTGACCTAGAGCGGCGCACGGGTGAGTAACGCGTACATAACCTACCCTGTACAGGGGGATAGCCTTGGGAAACTGAGATTAATACCCCATGGTATTATTGTTCCGCATGGGACGATAATTAAAGATGAGTCGGTACGGGATGGATGTGCGTCTGATTAGCCAGTTGGTGAGGTAACGGCTCACCAAAGCGATGATCAGTAGGGGGCGTGAGAGCGTGGACCCCCACACGGGTACTGAGACACGGACCCGACTCCTACGGGAGGCAGCAGTAAGGAATATTGGTCAATGGAGGAAACTCTGAACCAGCCATCCCGCGTGAAGGATGAAGGGGCTCTGCCTTGTAAACTTCTTTTGTCTGGGACGAAAAAGCCCCGTTTACGGGGAACTGACGGTACCAGAAGAATAAGCACCGGCTAACTCCGTGCCAGCAGCCGCGGTAATACGGAGGGTGCAAGCGTTATCCAGAATCACTGGGTTTAAAGGGTGCGTAGGCGGCTTTGTAAGTCAGTGGTGAAAGGCTGTGGCTTAACCATGGAATGGCCATTGATACTGCAGAGCTTGAATGAGGTTGAGGTTAGCGGAATGTGACATGTAGCGGTGAAATGCTTAGATATGTCATGGAACACCAATTGCGAAGGCAG
>JADJWV010000002.1:2572500-2770000 GCA_016716185.1 Saprospiraceae bacterium
ATCGGGCATTGCCAATGTTGTGCCAGCCGAAAAGCCAGATCCGATTTTCCGCTGGCCGTAGGGCCTGAGATAACGATCAGGTTATTTTTAGTCAAGTGTTATTTTAAGATGATAAGTTATTAGCGAGGCGTGTTTTACAAATTTCTAAAAATATGGGCCAATATAAGCTTTCGCTTTTATTTCCGCAGAATTGCTGTTTCGGGCATTGAAAACATCCCAAAACAAGGGGCTGTATTGTTTATTGTGAATCATCCCAATTCATTTTTAGAAGCCTGTCTGGTGGCATGTTTCCAACATCGCGACCTTCATTTTCTGGTCCGGGGCGACATGTTTGAAAAAAAATGGCTCAAACCTATTCTGGAATGGACCAATCAAATCCCGATTTTCAGATTCAAGGATGGTTATACCCGGTTAAAACAAAATAAAAGCAGTTTTGATGAATCTTTCAAGGTTTTGTCTCAAAATAAAACGATTCTGATCTTCCCGGAAGCCAGTACACAAATGGTAAAATATCTCAGGCCGCTACAGAAAGGGGCAGCCCGATTGGCCATAGGTACTGTAGAAGAATATGGTGTGGAAAAACTTCATGTCATTCCAACCGGAGTCTACTACAGTAAACCCACGAAAGCAAGAAGTGATGTCATTCTGCACTTCGGACCGCCTATAGAAATTGGAGCCTGGCTGCACAATTGTAAGACTCAGGCCGACAAATTAACAGAATTGACCAAGACTTTCGAAAATTCGCTTGAAAGCGTTGTTATTGGAATCCGTCAGGACCAGCATGAAAAAGAATTTGAAAGACTTATTGAAATTCTCGAACCTCAATTTCAAAAATTTAAAAAGCAATACGCTTATGCCCCTCTCATCGATTTTGAACAACACAAGAAATTAGCCAATCAGTTCAGATTATTGGATGAAGAAGATCTGAAAGAATTCAGGCAACTATCAAAAAAATATCAGCACAATTTTGATTCCGTCAAATCGCTTCACTGGAAACTAGATAAATCGCTTTTCCAAAAAACCATTTCTGTTAAACTGGCCTGCCTTTATTTCTTGCTGGGCATCCCGGGAATCTCGATCTATGGATTGCCGCTTTGGCTATGCAAACAATTCGCTCAAAAGAAAATTAAACACATTGAGTTTTATGCCCCGGTGCGCCTTGCTTTATCCATGTTCATTCATTTATTGGTGAGTTTAATTTTATTTTGGATATTCTTGTTTGAGTTTCATTTTTATTGGAGCACTTTCATTTTGTTTGTACTGCAATTATCGCTGCTTAGTTTTTTGAAATTCCTGGACCATAAGCCTTACTTAAAAACTATTTTCAATCATTTATCGGCCAGGGAAAAGCAGCAAAAAATGCAATTGCGCAACGATATAATAAATCAATTTGGGATGCGCAGAGATGAAAACTGCATACATCTTCCTGACCTGGGCTCATATCATTGATTCATACTTCTAACACTTTACGCTGCCAAATTCTTCAACCCGGCAATCAGGTTTATGCATATAAAATATTTGAAGCAACCCGATTACGCAATAAGACGTAATTTTATAGAGCAACTATCTGTTATGATCAGCTTTTCTATGGTATTAAGGACTGTCCATTCAACATGGCTAATTTTATTTGCAGCGGTGCTTTTGGCAGCTGATGTAACTTCGGATATTGATAGCAAGTCTGTGGAGACCTTGACACAAGAGACCCTGCCGTTACAGGAACTGGGAAAGGGCTTGTGGAAAAATTATTCGGGTGGATTGTATCCCGGCGGCCAAAACCTACGTCCTTTAGAACACGACTCTGCAGGCATCAGATTAGGTCTTGAAATTTCTCCATTGGATACTTTTGGTAATTCCGAACTGAAATCCGGTAAAATCGTGTTGCTTTCCATTGGAATGTCAAACTGCACTCAGGAATTTTCTGTGTTTAAGACGATGGCAGACAGCTTTAAGCGCAAGAATCCCAAATTACATATCGTTGACGGTGCGCAGGGCGGACAAACTGCGTCGGTGATCAAAGATCCGAATGCCAATTTCTGGACCGTTGTGAATCAGCGACTGTATCAACAGCAAACCCATCCCAGGCAGGTTCAGGCAATCTGGCTGAAGGAAGCCAATGCTAACCCGAATCAGGCTTTTCCGAAACATGCTGAAGACCTGCACAAAGATTTAAAAAGTATAGTGATCCTATTGAAACAAAAGTTTCCAAATTTGAAACAGGTATTTCTTTCAAGTCGCACCTATGCGGGCTATGCGAACACTCCTCTCAATCCCGAACCCTATGCTTATGAAACCGGCTTTTCAGTAAAATGGTTGATCGAAGATCAAATTACCGGCGATACCACTTTGACATTCCGGGGTGACCATGCCCGGGCACCCTGGCTGTCCTGGGGACCATACCTGTGGGCCCAGGGCGAAAAAGCCCGGCTTGAAGACAGTTTATTTTGGCTACGCATTGATTTTGCTGCAGATGGAACTCACCCCTCCAATGCCGGAAGACTGAAAGTTGCCAATTTATTGCTTCGGTTCTTTAGCAACGATCCGGCTACAAGCAGCTGGTTTATCGATCAAAAGCTAACGATCGTAAGTAATTTTAAAAAGCAAAGCCTGGCAGCATTGAACCTGCAGCTGAGTCAGAATCCATTTGCAAAACAAACTACATTGCAATGGAACATGCCACAATCCGGAATTGCAGAAATTCTGGTCGTTCCTGTACATGGAAATAAAATCTTCTTTGTTTCCCGAAAACATTACCAATCCGGTTTACAATTTCTGGATTTAAATAAAGATTTGCTGGAAGGAAATCCATCACCCGGTTGTTATGTCATTTACATTCGCACCAGCGGATTTAGTGATCAGGTAAAATGTTTAATTTTGTAAGTTGAACTGATTTATTAGCAACATTTATCTATTTTGATGGGGAACAAAGATCCGCGAATTGATGCTTATATTGATAAATCAAACGCTTTTGCCAAACCCATTCTGATCCACCTTCGTCAACTCATCCATCAGGCTGTTCCTGAAATAAACGAAACCATTAAATGGTCCTTTACAGCTTTTGATTACAAAGGCCCTTTGTGTACGATGGCAGCTTTTAAAGAACATATTTCATTTGATTTTTGGAAGGCGGAATTATTGAAAGATCCTGAAAAACATTTGCAGCCCCGTAAAAATCACGGTGGAAACGCTATGGGACATTTGGGCAAGATCCAATCGCTTCAAGATCTTCCTCCCGATGAAATTATTATTGCATTTTTACTTGAAGCCAAAAAGCTCAACGACGAGCAGATCAAACTTCCTCCCAAACCAAAAAAAGAATGGATAGAAATCCCAATACCTGAAGAATTTACTACTGCATTACAACTTCATAAGAAAGCTCAAACCGAGTTTGAGAAATTCAGTCCCTCACATAAGAGAGAATACCTCCATTGGATAAATGAAGCTAAAACGACGGCAACACGAGACAAAAGGATACAAACTGCTATGGAATGGATTTCTGAAGGAAAAAGCAGAAACTGGAAATACGAAAAAAAATGATCAATGGGATTGGGATGGGTCAGAGCCTGAATGTTCAGCGCTGGAATTCAATTACTGCTATAAATTTATAACGGGCCTTTAAAAATCACTCCGGCCAGGTAAAAGACTGTTTTATGCCTGGTGAGATGCCCAATTATAAAATTTACCCAACAAAGCTTGCCAAATTTTAAAAGTTCTTTAAAAACAAACACATTCAAAAGACCAATCGATTCACCCGGGTGAGGGCCAACTCTGCTAATCATCGACACAAGTATTCGATAAAATGCTGGAAAACATTTCTTCAAGCTTAGATCTAACGGTGATCGGTTTTATCACTCCTCTTAAATCAACTTTGATTTCACTAAACTAAAAACAACTGAATATCAAATAAGAACAGTTCAAATAAGCGTAAAAAAAAAGCCCTGCACTTCTGCAGGACTTCTCTGTTTTTCGTTTTGAAATAGATTTATCAGAAAGTACAATTTAAGTCTCTAAGAAAATAGCCGGTTGAAGGCGCCAACCGGCTATTTATAATCCCATGAACATATCCAAAACTAGCTTACTCATATATTGAAAAGACGAATCTCAAATTTCAGGGGGGTAATTGTTCCAGGAAAATTTGTTAATAGGAGCTCCCTGTTTGGCGCAAAGAGCTCCCTATTAACAAATTATAATCCCATGAACATATCCGAATTTTACGGTCGCCGATACGTTTACCGGCATTCTGATTGTATTTCTTCCCTTTGTTAAACAATCACAGTACAAGTATCCGATGATTTGAAAGCCCCTACAAGTACAAAAAAATGCCCTTGTCATATAGTAATTTTCTATATATGTTTAGTATAAAATCATAATATTTTGAATATCAAACTATTATAACTAATACATGGATAAAAGTCAAATAAATTATTCTTTTAAAATTTGTTTTTTGTCCTGAATGGACTAAAATTTTAACTAAAATTTCCTAGAATGGGCTAAAAATATCGGGATTAAACAGGTAAGAAGTGTCTGTCAGCGTGTGTAAAAAGGCGATAAGACTTTGTTTTTGCCTCTTGTTCAATCCCAGAGGCCGGATGAAACCATCTTTATTGGTTGCAAAATGGCCGCCGCTGTTATAATGTTCTATAACCTCTTCAAGGGTCTGGAATCTGCCATCGTGCATGTATGGAGCCGTCAGGGCAATATTGTACAATGTCGGGGCTTTGAATTTACCATTATCGATTTGAAGTCCGGTGATTGCTCCTCGGCCTTTATCTGCAAATCCATCCAGATTTACGACGGTATCTATTCCATTATTAAAAAAATCATTGGCATGCATCAGGGGAGCAGCATGGCAATGGAAACATTCGGCGTCGGGTATTAATAGATCGGTGTTGAAATAGAGGTCATTGCCCTCCTGCTGATCGGGATTGAAAAATACTTCGCCTCTCAGCTGTCTCTGGAAAAGTGATTGACCGCCAGTCAGTAAAATTCTTTCATATTGGGCAATAGCCTTAGCCGCAAGTTCTTTGCTGATTTCACTTCTGCCTGAAATACCAAAGGCTTTTCTGAACAGCTCGGGATATTTGGAATGCCTCTGAAATTTTTTCTCGACATTCTTCCAATCTTCGTGAAGCTCAATGGGGTTTTGAACCGGTTCTATGGCTTGTTTTTCCAGAGTGCTTACCCGGCCATCCCAAAACAAACCTTTTACAAAATAGGCAGAATTCAAAACGGTCATCGAACTCCGGGTGCCCTGGGTTCCACCCACTCCCGGACTCACAGCTAAATTGTCTGTAAATGCCTTTCGGGGATCATGACAACTGGAACAGGATAAAGTGCTGTCCAGGGATAGTATCGGGTCAAAAAATAAATGCCTGCCCAACAAAACCCCATCATTAGTAAGGGGATTGTCCGGGGTTTCCGGTAGAGGTGGAAGCCCCTTTGGTATAATTAAGGGATAATCGGTAGGTTGATAAGGTATGTGGGTCAGATCATTTTCAGGAACCGGGTCGTCTGCCCCGCACCCGAAAGCAAGTGGGATAACAGCCACAGCTAGAATTCTGATCCACCTACACCAATTCATAAGCTATTTTATTCTATACGGAATGCCTGCTGGTATCTGTCCATAAAGGCATCCATTACGGTGCTTTTGTTATGAATCTGGGGCGTGGTCGATATATCCATACCCTGTGGGCCCTCTGAAAAGACCAACTGATGATCCAAATGAATGATGATCCTCGTGGTTTTATCCTTTTCAACGACAATGTTTTTCACCAGGTGTATAGGTTTCATGGCATCGTCGAATCCCGAATGATAAGTGAAGTTGAATGATTTACTTCCATCATTGTAGTTTCCTTCTGTTTTACTGAAGATGTAAGAATTCCATCCTGCCCAATACCTGCTCCCTTCTCCCAAGGGATGAGTGGGCAGATAATCTGCAGGTTTGGTTTTGTTCTGCGCCGCGGTAAGTCCTAAATTGAACGCAAGTGAATCGTAACTCCCTTCAGGGACCTGATCAAATTGAAGCACTAAACCTTCCAGTGCTTTTTGCTCAGAAACATGGTGCTCTGAAATGGATACATATTCGACAGCAGATAGCGATTTAAAAAGTCCGGTTTGATACAGACCCAGATTGCTGATGAAAAACTCAGACTTGGTAAAGAGGATCTGACCGTTGTTAAAATAATCATACGTCTGGCCTTTGACCCAGGGAAGACTGGCATATTCGCCTTTAAACACCAATTCAATGCGACCGGAACCCGTAATTACCGGGTCATCACCATTACATCCGTAAAACGATATAATTAAAACAAGGGTTAAAAATTTTAACAAGTATGATTGCATTATTATTTATTTTATTATTATTACGTATAAATCCTTCTTTTGCTGCTTATAATTTTCTCCTTTCAACAAAGTTGGTTAGGAAAATTAAAAGATGCTAAATTTCGAGTTTCAGACAAATTCAACTGAATAATAACATTTGAATTTAGATTTAGGTTCCACGTTCTCTCCGGTTTAACTGGTCTTTTTTGTCGGAAAGATAATTTTGAATAATCTTTTTAACCTGGTAGGAAAACTCCTTATCGAGGATCCAGTTGAAATAATTTTGCTCTACCTCCCACACCTCATCCAGTGTCTTATTGATGTATTTTCCAAAATTGAAAACAATCTGGGATTTATCATTCAGTTTCAGGCGCTGTGTTGGATCCAGAGTTCCCAAATCATTAGTAAACTCGTCCAGGGCTTTGACATCATTTCGCACCGGATTTGCAATCACCAGTCCATCATCATTTGTAAAATCTGAATGCTGATATTTGCTTAATTGTCCGATCAGAACATCTACAGTTGCTTTGGTATCAGCCATAGCATCGTGTGCATTGACTAAATCTTTGCCACAATAAAACTGATAGGCTGCCTTCAGGGTTCTGGGTTCCATTTTATAAAAGATGCGCTGAACATCAACGAGTTTGCGTTTTTCAAGTTCCAGATCATAACCATACCTGTAAAATTCCTCGGCCAACAGTGGAATGTCAAACCGAAGACTGTTATATCCTGCCAGGTCTGCTTCTCCAATAAAATCGTACAGTTCTTTCGCCAGTTCTTTAAAAGTAGGTTTATTGGCAACTTCGGCAGGGCCAATGCCATGTACCTTATATGCCTCATCAGGAATTGGAATACCCGGATTTACGATTTGGTTGTATTCTATAGGCTTGTCTTCATTTTTCCTGTACTTGATCATGGCTATTTGCACGATCCGATCCCTGATTACATGTACTCCTGTGGTCTCGAGATCCAAAAATATCAGATCTTTTTTTAGTTGAAATGGGTTCATGAACGTTTGTTTTTATCGTCAAAGCCTCAGAATTTAAAAAAATTGGCTTGCGCGTTAATTACTGTAGGTCTTCAATGGCAAAAGTACAACAATTCGAGAGCAGCAATTTTTGATTCTGCTTCGACATTTTCTGTGTTTTGTTACCTTTACGGCCTGATATTAAAGAATATTGGTGAAATGTTTGGGGTCCGCCAGAACGTTTTGTTCTCCCGCTGATAACGCAGATGGCGCAGAAAATACAATTCCAAATTAGGCAAAAGTGTTTTCCCATTCACACACACTCTCCTGCACACACACATTCATGCCGGATTCCAGTTGCCTCACACACACACACACACACTCACACACACACTCATGCCGGATTCTCGGTTCGCTGCGTCATAAGCCACTTTGTGTGGCTTCTTCCTTGCTCACACACACACTCACACACTCATGCCGGATTCTCGGTTCGCTGCGTCATAAGCCACTTTGTGTGGCTTCTTCGTTGCTCACTCACACACACACTCACACCCATGCCGGATTCTCAGTTCGCTGCGTCATAAGCCACTTTGTGTGGCTTCTTCGTTGCTCACTCACACTCACACACACACTCACACCCATGCCGGATTCTCGGTTCGCTGCGTCATAAGCTACTTTGTGTGGCTTCTTCCTTGCTCACACCCATGCCGGATTCGGGGTGCTTAGCTCAGTTGGTTCAGAGCGCCGCCTTGACAGGGCGGAGGTCGGCAGTTCGAGCCTGCCAGCACCCACTTTCTCATACCCCAATCAACAAACGGTTGACAAAGGTTTATTGAATTATTTAGAGCAACTTACCTGTTCTCTTCCTGAAGCGAGACCAATCCATTTTAGAAAACATTCAGGGTAAAAATCTACATCGGCAATATTTTAGAGCACCAGACTTCTAATGTTTTATAAATATTTTCTGCCATTGCTTGGTGCGCTTACCGAGTTGTAAAATGTAACTACCCGGACTTAAATGACTGATGTCAAGCCAATGTGTTTTCTTAGTTGAACCCCCCATACTTCCCGAATCCAGTTTCTGGGCATTTAGATTCATGATTTCCCAATTTTCGAATTCAAATGTGCTTGTAAACTGGAGAAACTTACCCGCCGGTTGAGGGTAAATGTGAATCACCTCTTCTGATGATCCGGGATTACCGGTAGCCGGTATCACTACCAACACAGAATCTGACAATTCGCTAAAGCAGCCATTGGTGTCGACGACCTGAACTTTATATTCTCCATCAGCACCATTTGCCCACCAATAGGGAGCCGTGCCCGAACCAACAAAAACGTCCAAATGGAACCAACGATAACTGTTGAATCCCGGATCTGCATAAACTGTATCCTTGCTCACCCAAATCCCTGGTTTCTGTGGTTTTGGAAAAACTACGATCTGAATGGGTGATGATCGCAATGTTGTACATCCCGAACTATCTATGTAATCTACCTGGTAATTCCCTGGCCGGAATACATAGAGCCTTTTACCTGTTTCGCCAAGTTGTACTCCATCTAAAAACCATCTGTACTCAAAAACACTCCTGGCATCGCAGGCAATCAAAACAGTTGAATCTCCTTCGCAAAACGATGTGAGGAATGGAGGAGTAATACAAGCGGTATCTTGTTGCTTTCCTTTGACTTCAAAACCGGAGGTCACCAGACAATTTGATAAACTTACACTTACCGAATACAAACCGGGGCCAATATTTTCTAATGTTGAACTCGTGTCGCCCGTGGACCAGATAAAGGATGCATTGGGATTCAAACTCAAATTGGTCGAAATCTTTGCATCATTCATTCCTGCGCAACTGATGCCTTCAATATTTAATTGCAGTTGCAGATTACAGGTATCGGTAATTTGATAAATAGCACTGCTACTGGCATCAGCAAAATACAGATTGCCATCAGCATCTTCCCCGAAGGTAGTAATCGAATTGTTGCTATGATCATATACCTGAGTATTTACAGGAGCGTTTCCTTGCATTTGCTCAAGAGCCCAGATCTTTCCTGTACAATAATCACCGTAAATGTATTTTCCAAAAAGCCCCGGATATTTCGACCCCCGGTAGACATAACCACCGGTTACCGAACATCCGTTTATACTTTGATCGCTGAAATACTCGTAAATTGGAAAAGTGTAATTGGCCTTGGGTTCGCAACCGGTTGTATTGAAATTGGAGTTGCCTTCATAACATCTCCAACCGTAGTTTTTTCCACCCGGATCATTCACCGGTTCATAATCTATCTCTTCCCAACTCCCTTGTCCGACATCTCCTATCCAGAGATCCCCATTCATGCGATCGAAACTAAACCGCCATGGATTGCGCATTCCCATAGCCCAGATCTCGGGAGCGTACGCGGCATTTCCTACAAAAGGATTGGTTGGCGGAATTCCGTAACCAGGGCTAACATTTACATCGATGCGGAGCATTTTACCCAACAATGACATTTTATTCTGAGCATTATTTTGCGGATCGTTAGCGCTTCCCCCATCTCCCATACCGATATATAAGTATCCATCGGGTCCGAAACGGATGCATCCTCCATTATGATTTGTAAAGGGTTGATCAATGGTCAGTAAAATTCTTCCGGAAGTAGAATCAATTCTGTTTGAATCTGCAGTGACTTTGTATTCTTCAATAACTGTTTTTGTAGTTGCAGAACGATCCGTATAGTTTACATAAAGTAATCCGTTTGTCTTGTAAGCAGGATGGAATGCCATTCCCAATAGACCCTGTTCCCCTCCCGTAGATCTTACTTTTGCAGTTATATCCAAAAAAGGAACAGACACCAATGCATTATTTCTGATGATGCGTATTTTTCCCGACTTCTCAATGACAAACAACCGGTCATCGCCGCAATGTGCCAGATCTACAGGTATCGAAACTCCGGTGATCCAGCGATTTATTTTAATGCCATTTTGTGCCGGCAAATAAGCACAGAAATAAAAAACAAATAAAACTGTTAAGGTAAAATTTCTCATATCTACTTAATTTAATCGGTTACCGCAAATTTGTAGTGGTTCACCAAACCTTTCTCATTCCTTATGGACAAATAGTATAGTCCACTGATTGTAAAATTTCTAAGAGTGACTTTCTCACCGGAAAGGATACTAACGAATGTTTGTTTTTCATGCAACTTACCAGACAAATGAAAGGCTTGAATGGAGAATTTACCTGTGGCACCTTTATTCTCCAATATCAGTTCTCCTTTAGCCGATACCGGATTCGGAAATACTTTAAATTGTGGTTGTAATCCCAGGTCATCAATAACAGCTGTTGCCATGGGGACCGTGATCATGAACACTTGAATACAACCCTCCACATCCGTTACAAATAAAGTATAAACACCTGCCCGCAGGTTGGTAATCCCTGGTGTCCTTGCCCCATTGTTCCATAGATAATTGTAAGGACCTTTTCCTCCGTCAACGGTTATATTGATCGCACCTGTTCCACTGCCATTGTCCTTGAGTATAATGCTGTCTTTAATAAAAATTTCCGGCCACCAGCCCAATTGCAGAAGGATGACGCTATCGCATCCATTTTCAGCCACTCCATCAATGATTACAGAATAAGAACCGGGACCAGAAAAAATCCGGTTCCGGAACTCGTATGTATTCCCATAACAAACAGTGTCTACGTGACTTCCATAAGATCTTGATTTCGATATAACCTCAACACAATCCGAGTCGGTACATCCATTAAATCCGGTTACTGTTACACAATATTGTCCACCGGTATCTATAGGAAGAAATGATTGGTTTGATAAATCATTCCAGTTGTAATTATAAAAACTGTTAGTAAGTTTTAAACTATCTCCCTGACCGGTACACAAACTGTCGGGAAATAAAATTTGAGCAACGGGGGCTGTCGATAAAATCACATCTACACAAGTCGTTCCGGTACAATTGTTTTCGTCGCTGACTGTAAGACAATAAGTGCCTGGAACCTGAATGTTTAAATTTCTCGTTGTATCTGTTGTTGACCACAAATATTTATGAAAGGAACCGCCATCCAAAGTGGTTGATTGTCCCTCGCATACAAAAAGAAATCCCGTCAGACTGGGTTGGAGACCTTCCCGGAATAACACCTTAATTTCATCTTTATTAATACAAAATCCATTGGTCACTTCAAAAACAAGCGTATAGGTCCCATAGGTGTTTACCGTAAGCATCGTTGCTGAGTTGGTAGAATCTGATAAGACTCCGTTTCCCGGCCCATCGGTCAATCTCCACACCCCGCTACTAAAATTTCCAAATGCCTGGAGGCTCGCATTAAACCCACAAACATTTAAATCAGGCCCAGCTGAAACCAAAGGCTTTTGTCTGAAGATCAGTGGCTGAATATTGGAAATACTTAAACAGGGGTGATTAAAATTGATTTCTCCCGTGTTCTTTTTTCTTCCAACAACGCGCGCAATGTTGTACCAAATGTTAAATCTGAATCTGGCTGGATCGAATGGAAATATTCCATTGACATTGCTTTTTATAATGGAACCAGTTGGGTTTAAAATATCGGAATAAATAATATAAGTACTCAAATCATTCGGATCTTGTAATTCTGTACCCGAAATAAAATTGACTGTAAAACTCTGCCCTTCGCAGATCTGCAAGGTATCAACGGGCATATCACCAGCCTTGGACATACAACCACAGTTTTCAAATCCTGTCAAAGAAATGACGCAATTGTTGCTATCGCTGATTTCAAATTCATATCCTGATTTACAAAGTAAGGTGTCTGAGATAAAATTGCCGCTCACCGGATCAATCTTACCTCTTCCTTTGCTGACCGAATATGGTTTAATGCCGCCCTCAATATCAAACGAAATCACATAAGCAGAATCTGCTGCAATTTTTTGTACTGTAACATTTTTGATAAACATTTGTGGATTTACATTGATCACCAGTGAACTATACGATGTAGTATCGCAAAAATTTACTGCCCTCACCTTCATTTCGTAAGTACCCTCGTCCAGATCTTTGAGTACAATGAATGTATCTGCAGTGGAAGCAATAAGCGTATCATTTAAAAACCACATATAGGATTCAGCACCTGGAATTTTACCAAGTTTGTAATAGTATTCTTCATCACCCGGACAGATCAAAGTTTCTCCTACGATAAGGCCCGGCTCTTCCAATTCAAATGTTTTTAATCCCTGCCGGATCTTGATCACATAACTGCAGTTATCTCCATGGCATCCATTCAGCACGAGTTGGTAGGTATGACCAACGATGAAAGACCCATAATTAAAAATAATCGGTCCTTCCTTACAAGTTTCGCTACATAAAAGAATGCTGTCCGGACGACTGCCGCAAGACTGCCACAATGCTGCCTGCATTCCGCGGTAGATGATACCTTGCTCTTCAATGCCCGAACAATTGATTGGTAAAATTTCAATTTGTATGCTGTCAACCGGTGCTACGAATGACAACCATCGGGGATTGGATACACCAATCATCGTATCGCACAAAAAATAATGGAGGCTGGTGTCAATGACACCCAGAGAACCACAATAATTATGCAACTCCGTTGTGCTGCAGAAAGCCAAAGCTTCTTTACATTCATTTCCTGCCAAGGGTTTGTCGCAACCTATGGCATCAAAAACGACAACCCGGAATTTATTGATCAATATTTCAAAGTCATTGATTTCCGGATTTGTAATTCGTCCGCTGTAATATCCTTCATCTTTTGAAGAAGCCTGCAAAATTTCAAACGTATTCTGATTGCTGATAAAGACCACACTGGTATCCTTGAACCATTTAAAATTATTTTCATTCAGGGCAGGATCTACAAAAGTCTGAACCGTGTAATTCGTACCCTGGTCAATAAAAAGAATGGAATCAATTTCAACCGGATCCTGTGGGTTAAATTCATAATAATACCGCCTTGGAATTTTCTTTAACGGAATTAAATCTTCAAACGTAAATTGATTTCCTGTAATAACCAGTCCAAATGGAAATGAATTACCCCAGGTTGTCAATCCACTGAAGTCGGGAATATCCGAAAAACGATTATTCTCAATACGCAAACTGAATAAGGGTGCCTGGGTCAGGTCTGGAACTCTTCCTGTAAAATCATTATTATAAACCCAAAAGTGGTTCATTTGAGTAAAAGCGGAAAAAGCTGATGGTAAGGTTCCGGTAAAAAAATTGAACTGAAGGTATAATTCTCGTAAACCGATGAGTTGGCTCCAGGATTGCGGAATTTCTCCGGATAATTGATTCTGGCTTAAATCGAGAACCGAAAGCTTTTGCAAAGCAGACAGTTCGGCAGGCAGGGCTCCACTGAATTGATTTTTACTTAAATTCATGGTGACCAGATTGGAGAGGGAACTCAACTCCCCGGGAATGTTTCCGGTAAACTGGTTATTGGCTAAAGATAAATTTTTTAAACTCGAACATTGAGATAACTCCATTGGAATGCCGCCGGATAAAGAGTTGTCTTCCAGCACCAGATCTTCCAGTTTGAGTAATTGTCCGAATTCCGGAGGTATAGGCCCTGTCAACTCATTTCCGAAAACATAAAAGATTCTTAAGTCTGAAAGCATACTCAAACTGGAAGTAAGAATTCCACTGACATTGTTGTTTACGAGAACCAGACTCTGAACACAACCGCTGGCATTGAGGAGCACTCCATTCCATTCGTTCATAGGCCTGTTGAGATCCCATGAATTGTTCCAGTTAAGTCCGTTGGTTGCAAAGTAAAACTCAGCTAAAACCAGGGAATCAGACATTCTGGAACAGCTTCCGGTAAATTCCGAAACATTTTTTTCTTCTGTAGTTATGCCTTGTAAGCCGAAACACGAAAAGATAAAAGCAACAAAGAACAGCATCTGTTTCTGGTTTTGTTCTGAGAAAATTGTTAACGTGGTTTCGATTGATGAAAGGACATCAATGTTTCAGTAAATATAATTGAATAAGCAGAATTTTACCAAATGAATGCTGGAATTTTAACCAAAATCTGCAATAGTCCATTGATTGTTAACGAAAAGCCCATATGATAATCGGTTAATATTATAATTAAATATTATGTGTATTTAATATTATTTCAATGGAATACATATATAATCTCCTTTCAAATTCAATTGATCTTAGAAAATTTCAAAAACTGGCTGTTCACTTTTAATTCTAAGAAGTTTTCAATTTAAATATTCGGGAAATGAGCGAGGAGGAGGAGCAGGAGAATCAAAATCTGCCTGGCAGATTTCATTATTTAATGGTCTGCCGGATCAGTTATTGGTTTTTCATAAGGTCTTCCATTTTTGCCAAAAACAGAAACATGGATATACCGCCTTGGATTCAGACGAAGATCCTGAAGCAATAAATCCAGATTTTTCGATGTTTTGGTGAGATTTTGATACAAAGCCGGATCATTGATCAGTTTTCCCAAACTTCCTTTGCTGTTATTGATGTCAGACAACGCCTGATTGAGCTGAGTGATGCTTTGTTTACTTGCTTCCACGGTTGTGGTAATTTGTTGCAGCGCCTTTTTACTTTCTTCGAAAGTCTGATCTGCCATTTTTATCATTTTACCGGGTTCTGATTCAGCTATACCCGCTGTAATTTTGTCCATATTGCGGATGGTGTTCGACAAAGCTTCTGCATTTTTTGCCAAGGCTCCTGTGACCGCCTCCATATTCTTCATCGATTGTTGAACACCCACTGTTGAGCTTTCAAGTAATTGATTGATGCGGGATGTTGAAACAGCAAGGTTGGCTAAAATCAAATGAATATTTTTTACCGTGCCGGCCAATTGTGAGTTGTTGTTGACCTGAGATGTATCTAAAATTTTATTGATTTCGTTCCCAACTGATTTTGCGTATTCATTAATTTCTTCCTTGCTTATCATGCTCGAAAGCATACCTGCAATTTCACCGGGAATAAAACTCTTATCAGGCAGGCAATCAGACAAACAAATGTTTGGGTAATCGAGCACGAGTGCTTTGCCGCCCATGAGACCCTGGCTTACTAATATTGCTTTTGTGTTTTTAGGCAGATTGATTTCCCTGTTTACTTCTATAGTTACCAAAATCAAATCCGCATTTTCTGGATCGAGATTGATCTTGGTCACAGAACCAATTTTGAAACCCCTGATGAGCACTGGAGCAGAAGCATCCATTTGCCCAATATCTCCAAAGCGGATGTAATAAGTATTTGAGCGTTCCAGGATATTACTTCCTTTCAGGTATTTATAGCCAAAAACCGAGACTACAATGGTAACTAGACTTAAAATACCGACTTTTACTTCGTTTCTCAAACTGGTGCTTTTGTTTATGCAGGCCCAAAAATATAAAAAACAAGGCAATCCATGTCGACCCTAAAAATACAGTCGCTGCTAAAGAACTGTTAATCCGGACTGTTTATGGCAGTCAAAGTTTTTCAAATTCATCGAAATGTACTGATGATGCCTTCCAAAATTCAATCGATCATTGAAATAAATAATCAAAATTGAACCGGATTACTGAAAACTTAACCAAAAATGCTCTGCTTCACTTCCAATTTATAAAAACTTTTATTTACAATTTACCGGCCAATCGTCATTCGCAATAGAACCTAATTAGACCCGGATTGCGCATCCACTTTTTGCTCCTTCTGCTCAGCTAAATAAGGATATGGAAGCCTTTTGATAAAAAATTCAAGTATAGAAGACGCCAGCAAATCCGCAATTTTATCTTGACCTTCTGATGAGCATAAATATTTAGATTCATCCGGGTGGCTTAAAAACCCTGCCTCTACTAAAACCCCAGGCATGCTGATTTGATGCAAAACCATAAAACCTGCCTGTTTGACTCCTTTACTCTTTCCAGGATGGTGCAACAGGAACCGGTCTTCAACCAGTTTTGCAAATTCGATACTCTTTTGAAGATTCCGGTCCTGCAAGTGATTCAGGAAAATCAGCGATTCCGTATCCAATTCATCCGAATGTGATTCGTCATCCTCAAAAAGCAGGGATTGATTTTCCCGTCTGGCAACTTCCAGATTTTCTTCAGTCTTATGCAAGCCCATGACATAGGTCTCGGTGCCTCTTGCTGCTCGGGGATGACCTCCGTGTGCATTGCAATGAACCGAAATAAAGAGATCGGCATCGAGATCGTTTGCAAAGCCCGACCTCTTTTTCAGGGGTATAAAAACATCCTCTTCGCGGGTCAGATATACCCTGGCTTCCGGCATTTTATTCCGGATCAAATCCCGGGTTTTTTTGCATATCGAAAGGCAAATCGATTTTTCACTGCATAAATGATTTCCAGCCCCATGATCTTTGCCACCATGGCCCGGATCCAATACGATCAAAGGGAAAATCCCGTTATTTTGTGCATAGGCCTGATGCTGCAAAAAACCTAAAAAAAGTAATGGGCATAATCGCGTGAGCAATTTGAACGCAATTGCAAAGGAGTCGTAGTTTTGCATTTTGAGTAAAATTCAGCTCAAATATACATATTATAAATAATTAAATATATAAATTATTATATTTATTTGCATAAAGTATTAAAATTTCTTGTCATTCATCTTTTTGGCTTGTGCTTGGCTGCCCAGCAGACAGACTCTGTGTCTCTGTTGCCATTAGCGTCTCCGAAAGACAGCCTGGTTCTGACCGGAGATAAACTATTTTTAGTTTCAGCCGACAGCATTGAAGAGCCCGTCGATTACGGGGCCAGCGACAAGGTTCGTTTCGAATACGCTCAAAGAATCATCCACCTGTACGGTGAAGCCTACATCCGTTACCAATCGATGGAAATAAAAGCTGCATACATCCGCGTAGAATTGAATAGAAACATGGCTATTGCGGAACCCTCTGCAGACTCAACGGGTTTTAAAACCGGCATACCCGAATTCAAAGAAGGAGATCAGAATTTTAAAGCCCAAAAGATCAGTTACAATTTCGAATCCAAGAAAGGTCTGATCGAAGAAATTGTCACCAAAGAAGGAGATCTCTTTATTCATGGAGCCGAAACCAAATTTATCTCCAAATTGAGTAAAACCAGTGGAGGCGATGATATCATTTTCAATCAACACGCCATCATTACAACTTGTGATGCAGAACATCCACACTATGGTATTTACAGCAAAAAACAAAAAATCATTCCGGATAAAGTTGCTGTGGTAGGTCCATCACATGTACAAATACAAGGCATTCCAACCCCTCTATGGTTGCCTTTCGGATTTTTTCCGATTTCTAAAAAAGCAAGATCCGGTATTTTGTTTCCCAAGGAATATACCTATGATGATCGCGGGTTTGGTCTTACAAATATTGGATACTACCTGCCGGTCAGCGATTACATGGACCTTAAAATATTGGGTGATATTTTTTTTAAAGGATCCTATAAGATTGGTGTCATCAGCAATTACAAAAAGAAATACAAGTACAGCGGTTCTGTCGATCTGCAATACGAAAACAGGATTCAGGAATTACCAGCATCTTACCTGACCAACATCAACAGACCCATCAGCCTTAAATGGTCGCACCGGCAGGAGGCAGGAGCACATCCTTATCAGAGTTTCGGTGGTAGTGTACATATTGAAACCAAAGGATTTTCAAAATTGCAATCTACCAATTACAATGCAGCTCTTCAAAATGTACTTCGGTCGAGTCTCAATTACAACCTTCAGATTCCAAACAGTCCGTTTTCACTTTCTGCCGGTATGTCTCATTCCCAAAATTTAATATCGAAAATCGTCGATGTTACTTTACCTGAATTGAATTTTCAAATGAGAAGTATCAACCCGTTTCAAAAAAAGAACCGGATTGGCTCTACTGAAAAGTGGTACGACAGGATTACCACGAATTATTCAGCTCAATTCCGAAATAGTGTAAATACGACCGATACGATCTTATTTACCGATAAAGTTTTTGACGACCTGAGATATGGATTCAGACATGGACTGGATCTCAATGCAAATTTCAAAATATTAAAATATTTGAGCTTCAATCCCAGCATTTCCTACGATGAAGAACTTAGTTTTTTTCAGAACGAAATACAATTAAAAGATACAGTTTTTCTTCCTGCCAACGCAGTAGATTCTGTATACGGTAAATTGGATACACTCAGAAAAAATACATTTGGATCATTCAGAACGATAACGGCTTCGGCAGGGATAAGCACACAGGTTTTCGGCCAGATCTTGGCTTCCAAGGGTTGGTTCAGGGGCATCCGGCATCAACTTACACCTTCCATAAGTTTGAACTATTCGCCGGATTATCATAAATCTCCTTTCAATTATTATAAAACTTACAATACAGATTTACGGCCGGAAAAAAATACAGTGCGCGAATACATCAAATTCACGGACAGTCCTTTCGGAGGATTCTCCGTACCAGGCGAAAATTTCAACATCTCTTTCAATCTATCCAATCGGATAGAACTTAAATATTACAAGAAGAAAGACAGCTCATTTCACAAAATTCCCATCATAGAAAATCTGAACATCAGTACCAATTACAATGTTTTTGCAGATTCATTCAATTTGAATCCCATCATCGCCAGTGGCAGCAACCGGATTCTCAATGGAATGATCACCATCTATTACGGAATGTCGCTGGATCCCTATGGCAGGGATTTCATCGAGGGTCGCGAGAGAAGAAGTAAAGAATTTGCCATCCACCGGAATAATCATTTATTAATTCTTAGTTCTGCCTATATCAATACAACCTTCTCTTCGACTATAGGTCAATTTGTTTCACTGTTTAAAAAAACAGAAACAAGTACCAAAAACCAATCTTTGCCAAGTCTGGCTGAATTGTTTTACAATTTTAATCTGCAATACATCCTGAATTTCAGACACAGCAGATCTGATCAAGGTAAAGATCAAGTCGAAAGATCGGTACATAGTTTCAGTTTGCAGGGCAGTATTCCGCTCACCCGCAATTGGAGAATTAATTTGTCAAATATTGCTTATGACTTCAATGCCAAAGGATTTCAATATCCTTCTTTAGGGCTTGAACGCGATTTGCATTGTTGGCTCATGCGGTTTGACTGGTCGCCACAATTTGGGTATTACACTTTTTTCATAGGCGTAAAACCGGGCAGCTTAGAATTTATCAGGATACCCAGCAATCAGGCCTTTACAGGAGCTTCAAGATAATGAAGTGGGTTATTTCATCGACCCCATTATTTCTCCACATGCCTTTATATTTTAAAAATATTTTTAATTGGATTTCCTTAAAATAACAAAAATAAATGTCATTTATGTCGAACTCCTACTAAATTTGAGAATTGCACACTTTGATGGAAATAAAGGATATCAACTTCAATTCATAATTTTCAATATTTCAAGTTCGAATAGCGATTCACCTTAATAAAGACCAATTTTTAAGGACTCCAAGAATAGGTTGTAAAGCTTATTTGCCTAAGAAAATAAAATATTGCTTAAACCGATTTTTAGAAAAATTCACGCGCCGCGGTAAAAAGCATTGCAAGACAAAGCACCATTTTGAGTAAACTTCCAAAAACAAAACCTGCGAATGCTCCAAAGGAAGCTTTCATTGCTTGAGACCCTGGTTTTCCACTTAACAATTCACCAATCAGTCCCCCTATAAAAGTTCCCAACAGCAGTCCGATTATTCCTCCGGCCATGCCTATAATCATCCCCAGGATTCCTCCCACAACTCCAAGTTTAGTTCCACCAAATTTTTTTTGGCCTAAAACCGGAATGATGGTATCCAGAATGGTAATGAGCAAAGTAAGTATGCCAAAAGTCCACAAATATTCAGAGCTGAATTCTATTTTTCGGCTCCAATGGATTAAAAACAAACCCAATAAGCTGAGAGGTGGTCCGGGTAGTGGCAATATCGAACCTGCAAGACCAGCCAGCAAAGCAAAAAAACCAGATAAAATAAGGATGGTATCAAGGATCATTGCAATTATATTAAGGAAGACAAATAAACTTCCAATATAATGAGTTGGATGCACTGCCAAACTTCAATTCGACCGGATTCATGGAAATTCCGATGAATGCATTACCATTTCCGGAGAAAATTTTCCAGGTCGTGTAATATGTTTTCCTCCAGATGGTTTACTTTCCTGTAAACACCGGCCAATTCTCTGCACGTATGCATGATCCTCTTTTTTACATCTTCATCGAATAAAGACTTGTGTTCAAGAGCGTAATCTTTGAATTCGGTATATGCATCTTTGTAAGAGAATTGATTCTCATCCAGCCATTCAAAAACGGCCTCTATTTCAAATGAAAGATCCGTGTTGAACTCATCCACACCTTCGTCCAGTGATTTCCAAATGCGCAAAACTTCTTCATGCAGCTTTTCGAGTTCTTGCTTTTCGACATTACCATCGGCATCTGCGACCGCATAAAATAAATACGCAAGTTTTTGGTAAAATGTTTCTGATCGGTTCATATGATTTGGATTCTTTTACAATGTACGATGACATTTTTATTTGATAAAATCTATTTCGGTTCAACTAAAAAAAAATGGAGGAGAACAGTTTCCCCTCCATTGAACACAATATCAGCCTTTAATAAGTAATACTATCAATCCTCCGAACCTGCCACCCCTTTCTTGAATACTTTATAAACGTAAACGGGTATAGGCATGGGCTCAAGATATTCTTCAATCAGACTTCTGACCTCTTCCCAATCCAATCCACCGACCCCTGTTGCAATTTTTGGAATTGCCAGACTCTGAATATTTTCCTTCTCTATTTCTTTCACCAGGTTTTTAAAGCAATGGCGCACATTTATAGTAGAAGCCTTTCCCGGATGACCTGTATTTCCCTGAGCAGCTTCCTGAGTCAATAAATTGAAAATTTTATGCTTATCTGCACTCCTCCATAACCATATGTCTCCTGATTTGGGATGAAAGGTTTGACAATAATGCCTGAAATCTTTATACATCGATGGAAAGTTCTCCCTCAAACTTAAGGCCAGCCCACTGTCAAAATGATCCATGGGTGCTACACCATGAGCCATAGCTTCGGCTTTGCTCAACAATATATCTCCTTCAACGTATTTTATCATAAGATTCAAATAATATCGCAAGATTTGTTTTTTTATATTTTGCTATAGATGACATTGGTCATTTGCGATGTTGATATTGGTCATTAAAAATCAATTCCCCCAAAAAACCGGTGCAATTACTGAATTATTCGCCAGAAAACCGTATAGAAAGAAGCTCTTGAATAAATAAGAATTACAAAAAAACCTCAACTTTTTTCGTGCTCACCAGTTGAAATATTTTGAATTCAGGATAATGACCATTCAAACGGTTTTATCTCAAATTGAAACATGCGTTTCTAAATCCGGAATCGTCTAAACCGGATATACGGATTAAGGGAATATACTTCGGCTGCTTCTGATTACCAGATATTTACTTCCGTTTCGAGTTGGACACCAAAAGTATCGTACACTGAACGGGCAACATGTATTGAAAAATCGTAAATTTCTTGTCCGCTTGCATTTCCATAGTTGACTATCACGAGTGCCTGTTTCTCATAACAACCCACATGGCCCATTTTTTTTCCCTTCCAACCACAATATTCGATCATCCAACCGGTTGCCAATTTGTAGCGACCGTCTGGCATGGGGAATGCCTGTATGGACGGAAACTGTTTTTTCAAATCAAGGAATTTTCCTTCAGTGACCGTTGAGTTTTTAAAAAAACTTCCCGCATTTCCAAGTTTTCCGGGATCGGGTAATTTGCTTTTCCGGATCTCAATCACTGCTTCACTGACTTGACGAATGGTTGGATCCTCTATGTTTTTTTGCCTGAGGACTTCTTTGATAGCGCCATATTCCAAATGGAGTTTATGCATCTTATTCAACCTGAGCACAACATGGCTGATCGCAAATTTATTCTTTAAACTGCTTTTAAATATGCTGTTCCTATAATCCAACTGACAATCCTCCCGATTCAATTTAAGCGCAATCCTCTTTTCAAAATTATAGCCTTCTATCCATTCCAAAACATCTTTAATTTCAACACCATACGCCCCGATATTCTGAACCGGTGCAGCTCCAACCGTTCCGGGAATCAGGCTTAGGTTTTCCAGTCCGCCGTAACCTTGTTCAATGGACCACATGACCATTTCGTGCCAATTCAAACCTGCACCAAACCGAATTAAAATATCATCACTGGTTTCATCCAGGATTTCAATGTCAGCGATCTCTATCTTTAAAACCGGATCATCCATATTCTTTGTCAATAAAATATTCGTTCCCCCTCCCAATATCCTGGGCAAACTTTCAGCATCATATGATTGCAATTCCTCTCTTGAACGAATAGGTATCAATTGATGAGCCTGGACATCAATTCCAAAACTGTTGTATAATTTAAGCGAGGTCATTTAGTGAAGACTCCAATTGTTTAAAGAGGTAAGATCGGAATTAATTTTTATTATCGATTTTTTTATACCCAAGAAATGAGAATTACATGTCCGCAGGTTCCAATTGCAATTCCACTAAATTCTTGTAGGTTCCTTTCTCTATGGTTAGTAATTCTTCATGGGTTCCCGATTCTACGATTCTGCCTTTGTTTAAAACATAAATACAATCTGCCTCGCGTATGGTTGAAAGCCGATGTGCGATGATCAATGAAGTTCTGTTATTCATAAGTTGGTCAAGCGCTTCCTTTACTAGTTTTTCACTTTCGGCATCAAGGGATGACGTCGCCTCGTCCAATATCAGTATGGATGGATTTTTGAGCAATGCCCTGGCTATGGCAATTCGTTGTCGTTGGCCACCACTCAATTTTATCCCTCTTTCTCCGACGATGGTCTCAAACTTTTCCGGAAACGCTTCAATAAAATCGAGCGCATGCGATTTTCGGGCTGCATCCATAATCTCCTCGTCACTTGCTTCGGGTTTTCCGTAGCGTATATTTTCCTTTATCGTGCCTCCAAAAAGCAGAATTTCCTGAGGAACGATAGCCATGTTCCGTCTGTATTCAGTGAGGTCATAATTTTCAACGTTTGCGCCATCCACTTCAATGACACCATTTGCAGGATTATAGAATCGCATCAACAATTGAACAATTGTCGACTTTCCAGCACCGCTTGCACCTACAAAAGCAATACGTTTACCATGTGGAACTTCGAAAGAAATATTTTTAAGAACTTCTACCTCCTTTCGTGAAGGATATGAAAAAGATACATCCCGAAAAGCCAGTTGGCCGGCAAATCTAACTGGAGTTCTCTTCTCTTTTTGCAATTCAATTTCTTGTCCTCGATCTAATATTTCCTGAATGCGTTCCGTAGCTCCCATGGATCCAGCCAGAGCTGTGTATAAATTCCCCAAACCTGCGATGGCTCCGCCAATAAATCCTGTATAAATGATAAATGAAAAAAGGTCTCCGATTTGCATTTCTCCCTGCTCTACCAAAATTGCTCCACGCCACAGAATAAAAAATAGTCCGCCAAACAAAACCGTAATGATGAATATAAAAAACAAGCCTCTTTTTTTGGCATATTGCATCGATAATTCGAGCATATTTCCTATGGAATCTGAAAATCGCCGGATCTCAAAATCCTCATTTGTAAATGCTTTTACATTTTGGAAAGACTGCAGGCTCTCTTCGACAATGATATTGGTTGCTGCCAACCCATCTTGCCTGGCACGGGATAAGGATCTGATGTAGCGTCCGAAAAAAATACTGGCAACCACGATAACAGGGAATGTGAGTAACATCGTTAATGCCAGATGGGGAGTCATCCACGCAATAATTGCGACGCCCCCAATTAATACTACGAGTTGCCTGATCAGTTCGGCAAGGGTTATTGAAAAACTGGATTGTAGTTGTTCGACATCAGCTGTCATTCTGCTGGTGAGCTCTCCGATGCGATGACTTTCGAAATAAGCCAATTCCTGGGTGATGATTTTTTCATAGAGGGCTTTTCTCAAATCTGCCATACCGTATTCACTTACATATGCAAAAAACGTCGTGCGGTAATAAGATAAGATTCCTTGAATCAGCAATATCAATAAAAATATCAGACCGAATTGGGGCAACGTAAGATTCCATTTTCCTTTACCTATGGCTGTGTTAGCCATTTCACCGGCAGCCGCTGGAAATATCATGAAAAGACTACTTCCAATAACCAGAAAGACCATACCCCAGATAAAATACCATTTATATGGTTTGATGAACCTGAAAATACGATAGGAACTCCATAATGATTTTTTAGTAATTGCTGGTTTCTTTGGTTCCATAGAGCATTAAAACAAGAAAACTCCGATGTAGTTTAATCTACTCAAATCTCACCTGGTAAATTCAAATCATTCTTAGCCGGGGTGAATGCCATATTTTGCCTGATATTCCAAAAAAAAAATTGGTGTACTGCGTTCATCTGCAATACACCAATTTATAATTTTAAACTTTTGGATCTATTCCTATCTTAATTTCAAAAGGAGGCTTAAAGTTTCTGGAATAAAGCCTTGGATACAACCTGATTTTCATGGTATAAATAAACGATATAAGTACCCGATTTCAGGTTGACTAACGACATGGGAACTTTGTTATCTCCGGTTTCAAGAGCAACCCTTGATTTTAGTAAACTGACCCCTGTTACGTCTGAGACTACGAGTGTGACCTCTGCTTTATCGCTGCTTTTAATAGAAACAATAACATCATCCACAGCTGGGTTCGGACTGACATCGTATATCACAATGTCAAACTTATTTCCAATCCTTCCGCCCACAGTGATCTTTTTTGATACCTTACATTCAACGCCATTGATTACATAATACAAAGTAACTACGTAGGTTCCAGCTTTTGCATAGGTATGCTTTACTGAAAAATCAGAAGAAGTATTTCCATCGCCCAAATCCCAGTAAAATTTATCTGGAGCGGCATTAAAACCGGCTTCAAGCTTTATGGTAAGTTGATCAACTGAAAATTTAAAATCGTAATTGCAGGGAGAATTTGGATCGGTACGTCCACCAACTTTGACTTCTTTGGTTACCTGGCAAAGTTTGCCATCGATCACAACGTAGAAAGTGACTTTGTAAACACCAGCCTTTGCATAAGTATGACTGGTCTCCGCATCTGTACTGCCTGTGCCGTCGCCAAAATCCCACTTGATCCGCTCTGCAGTTTTTCCTTTGAGGTCTGCCCTGAATTTTGCCGAAAGTTGATCAGTGGCAAATGCAAAGTCAATACCTGCACAAGGATCGGCATTGGTACCACGACCAACATGAATCCAAGTGGTGAGAATGACCGTGCAAAATTCACCTGTGATTTTTGTAGTCACTTTATATTTACCTTCCTTGGCATAAACATGCCTGACTTCAACACCGGTACCGGTGGTTCCATCTCCAAAATCCCAACTGACTTCCTTAATAGGAAATCCGGCAGTGGCTTTAAAATTATATCCATTGCCCGCAGAAGTATTTAAAGTTGCAGAACTGATATTTACTTTTCCGCAACATTCATTGTTCCAACTTGTCGGAGGTGGGGGTGTAGAATCCTTTACTTCAATTTTAAAAGTGTAAAGTTTTTTGCAGGTGCCGTTGGTAATGATCAGGTTGACTACATATACACCAGGAGCATTGTACTGATGTCTGACATCTTTACCCGATCCGCTGGTACCATCGCCAAATTCCCAAAAGTATTCTACGCGTTCTGTGGCCGCACTGGCGTGGAATTCAACCCAACCGTCCTGATGAACTGCGAAATCAAATTTTCCATCACAGGGATCTCCTGCCGGATCAGATTTGGCACAGATCACAAAATCCAATTGGTATTTTCCTTCCTGGCCGGGTGCTTTTTGAACTTGCGGCGCTACCTGGCAAGGATCCGAAACATTTACTAAATAAGCAGCCACATTTGGGTTCAATTTAAATTCATGAACATAAAAACCATCCGCATTGGTTTGGAGACGAACACCGGCTGCATTTGTCGCGGGACTCGTTAGAATTGTAACAGGCCAGTCGGCAACAGGCTTTTTATCCGTATTATATACGTAGCCAAAAATTTTCACAGATTGTGCATCCAAACTAAATATGGAAAGGAAGAGTGCAGCAATCAAGATTAAAGAATGTCGCATAGATTTTAAAATTTAAGGTTAGCTAAAAGAATCATTGTTTATATACTAAATTAAATACGGCAGAACAATCACTGAGGTTGCCAAATCTGCCGATTTTAACTTCCATGAGCAAAAATAAACAAATTCAGAGGGATAAATGCCATTTTTTACTGACATAAAGTTAAGCTAAGGCCTGTAAATCAGAGCCTTAAAGCTCAGTTCTGAAGACTTCGTAAAAAAAAAGTCCGGACGAGCGCCCGGACTTAATAAACCAATCTCATGAAAAGGTATGAAAAGACGAAGCATCTTTAATCGACATTATCGTGGAGAAAGGAGCTCTCTTCCCGAATTTCGGGTTTGTTATCCTCATCTATGTACATCCGTACTTTAGATGAATTGAACTCTGAAGAAGGGTTAACCCAATCCAACTTCACATTTCTCCGTTCAAAAGCCGGTATATTTTCTGTGTCTGTTAAGTTTTTTACATCTTGTAAGGGCGAGGACATTACGGGGTTACGACCTCTTTTACTCTGATGAGTACTTAACTCCTGGTCATGTTGCTTAGAGCCGATAGACAATCCTTCAGCCGAATTGGTGGCGGGATGTCTTTCGATTATTTTTTTGTCTTCGGGCTGTTCTTCAAACTCAAACACATAAGGTTTTCCAACAGTTTCATCGGTATTCCTAATGTTTTCATAATCTTCGTCAAGCCCTATTTTTTTTGCAATTTGATCGGTGCGTTCTTTATATCCGGATCCAAATCCAGTCGCAATCAAAGTAACGCTGATCTGATCATTCAGACTGTCGTCTACGCAGGAACCCCAAATGAGGTCTGTTTCGAAGCCAGCTTCCTGTTGAATGTACTCGGTAATGGTACCCACCTCATCCATTGTGATCTCCGGATTTCTTCCGGTTGTAATATTCAAGAGGATATGTTTAGCCCCACGAATGTCGTTGTCCTCCAATAAAGGAGAATTCAAGGCATTTTCTATAACTTTTTTAGCCCGATCGTCGCCGGATGCTGCGGCAGAGCCCATTATTGCAACACCGCTTTCTTTCATTACGAAATTTACATCCTCAAAATCCACATTGATGTAGCCCGGAACTGTTATAATTTCAGCGATTCCTTTAGCAGCAGTAGCCAGCACATTATCGGCATGAGAAAATGCACTGGACATAGGCAAATTCCCATAAATCTGTCTTAATTTATCATTTGAAACGACGATGAGTGCATCGACGTTTTGTTTTAATTGTTCAATTCCTTCCTGGGCATGCTTTCCTCTTCGCGGACCTTCAAAAGAAAATGGCTGAGTCACAATGCCCACGGTGAGAATCCCCATTTCACGGGCCACTTTAGCTAAAATCGGACCAGCACCTGTCCCAGTTCCACCACCCATTCCTGCAGTAATAAATAACATCTTGGTATCGGCTTCCAGGAATTCCTGAAGGTCTTCCGTAGATTCAAGGCAGGCCTTTTTACCCATTTCGGGATTATTGCCAGCTCCCCGACCGACTGTCAGATTAGGTCCAAGTTGAATTTTATGAGGTACCGGACTCAGATCCAGGGATTGGTTGTCCGTATTGCAAATTGCAAAATCGACACCTCTGATCCCTAAATTATACATGTGGGTCACAGCATTGGTTCCACCACCTCCTACTCCGATGACCTTGATGATGGAATTTTGACTCATATTATAAAATTCAATATCTGTTTATGATGTAAAGATACGTAATTATATATTACAAATAAAAATAAATTATGATTTTTTTTTATATATAAATTAAAAAAATATATCAGATGTACGAATCTGCACCCGGCTTGAAGAAATCGAGAAATCCGTGGTATACGCCATTCCTGATTTTGCCTAAAATACCCTTTGCTGATTCTACCTCCACTGTTTCAGTTTCATTTTCGCCGGGATCATCAACATCAAAGACATGTCCCTGCGTTTTAGCCTCTGTTATTTCAGGTAAACCTGGAGTGACTTTCTTCATGGACTCCAGCAAAATACCCAATCCTGTCGAATATGCCGTTTGTAAAGAACCTTCGTCTAAATGAGCAATTTTATATTCGAGTGGGTTCCCAATCCTGGTTGACAAACCCGTCTGAAATTCTGCCAACAGTTCTATATCCTTGAGTTTCGCACCACCTCCGGTTAATACCATGCCTGCCAGGATTTTGTTTTCAAATCCACTCCTTCGGATTTCCCACATAATGTATTCGAAGAGTTCTTCAACTCTTGATTGGATAATTCTTGCCAGATTTTTTTCAGATATTTCTTTGGGTTCCCTTCCCATCAATCCGGGTATCGTGATAATGCGATTGTCGACAATTTCATCTGCAACGGCAGAACCAAAACGCTGTTTCAATTTTTCAGCTTGCTCATATATAACCGAGCAACCCGATTTGATGTCTTTGGTAATGACGTTGGAACCAAGAGGGATGACCCCTGTATAGCGCACTATTCCATCCGCATAAATGCTGACTTCTGTAGTTCCTCCTCCAATATCAACCAGCACAACACCGGCCTCTTTCTCATCATTCGATAAAACTGCTTCGGCTGTAGCTGTGGGCTCCAGAACGAAACCCGCAATATGCAACTGTGCTTTTTCAACAGCTCTGATCAAATTATCAAGCGCTTCTGTGTTGGCAGTAATGATGTGGAAGTTCCCTTCCAATCGGGATCCGGCCATGCCTATTGGATCCAGATAACCTTCCTTGCTGTTGTCGATATAAAACTCCTGTGGCACGACATGTAATATTTTATCGCCATGGGGCAAGGCTATTTTATGCATGTTTTGAATCAGGATTTCGATGTCTTCCTGGGTGATTTCATTTTTTGGATTGTCCCGATAAACTACAGACTGGTGATGAAGGCTTTTGATATGTTCTCCGGCAATACCCACAAAAACAGTCGTGATTTCCTGTCGGCTGCGTTTTTCTGCCTGATCGATAGCATCGCAAATTGCTTTTGAAGTTTTATCGATGTTGCTCACCACCCCTCTCTGTACTCCATCGCATGAAGCGGTCCCAAAACCCAACAACTCAATTTTTCCCAAAATATTTTTCTTCCCTGCAAATGCGCTTACTTTGGTAGTCCCGACATTCAGGGCTACAACTACTTCCGGATTTGGATTGTAACTTACTTCCATATCATAAGATTTTTATCGGATGAATAAATTCAACTTTCCTGTTTTTCCTTTTTACCAATAATTTGTCCTTTGAATTTCAGGTTGATGGTTTCATATACATTCCATCCCTGACGACCCATGTTTTCCTGATAGAATAATTTCAAACGATTCAATTTGTCTTCGACACCTTCTGTTCCCCCGAGGAGAATTTTTTCCTGGCCGATTTTGGGAATCAAGGTAAGATCGCCGTTAGAATCCAAATCAATTTGTTCAATCAACGCATGTGCAAAACTATCCGCACCAATTGCATTGACTAATTTTATCAAGCTTCCGTAATAAATTTTGTTTTTTTCGTCCAGCCGGTTGCCGGATACCGGTTGCCAAAGTCCTGTAGCCACTGGCACCCTTGCCCCATATTTCGGAGAGACCGGAATTTTGTAGCCCATTTCGTCCAGATAAAATTGGCTGCCCTGAACATCCACCACCCTTACGATTGGTTTTCGCTGTTCGATATAAATGTGAAGTTTATTTTTCGGATCGACAAATATTTCTGCTTTACGCACAAGCGACTGTTTCAACAGGTAATTTTCAAGTTGATCCAGTTTCAACGCATAGATACTGATCCTGCGCACATCCTTGTTGTAAAAATCAAAGACCCATTTTTTAACATCTGCCATTTCAATCAGCCCACCTTGCCCAAAAGTTTCCAGACGGATGATCAGGTCTTTCGGTTTTTCAATTCTTTTATTCTTGACCGCGTGCATCCAGAAGATGCCAATACCCAAAAGTATCAACAGGTTGACCGATATTAAAATGAGACCTTTGAGTTTTGTGTTCATGTGTTTGAACTTACAACTGTTAGTATTCTTTTGAAATTTAACTTATATCTATTTTTCAATGACTTCAATCATTGGGTCTATCATCAAATCCAGGTCGCCTGCTCCCAAAGTCATCACCACATCGAGTTCCAGATCCGGCAACAAACGGAGGAGGCTGTCTTTTCTGCAAATCCATTTTTTTGGATGCCTGATGCGATCAAACAGCAATTCCGAATTGATTCCCGGAATGGGTTCTTCTCTGGCGGGATAAATTTCAACCAAAATGATCTGATCCAATCCTTCGAGCGCAGATGCAAACTCTTCAAGAAAGTCTCGCGTACGCGAATACAGATGCGGTTGAAATATTCCTGTAATCAGACGATCGGGATAGATATCCCTGCACGCCTGAATAACAGACCGCAATTCTTCAGGATGGTGGGCGTAATCATCGATCAGAACTTTTTTAGGGGTATCCAGTCTCCATTGGAATCGTCGCTGAATTCCCGTAAAGCTTTCAAGTCCTTTTCGGATCCTGTTTTCATTCAGCCCGAGTTGCATGGCTACACTTATTGCTGCCAATGCATTGCGGACATTATGATGGCCAGGCAAGCGTAAAGATAATTCTTTTATATGATATATTTTACTAATATATTCAAACAAAACCCTGCCAGAATCGGTTCCCGTGATTTGAGCTCTCACGTCTCCGGAATCTGTTCCAAATAGATAAATTTCAATGTCCTCCAGACTGGAATGAAATTTCTCAATATCCTCTGCAGCTATAGTGTTACTGAGGTATAAAGTACCTCCTGATTTTATTTTACCGGCAAATTCCAGATATGAATTGACCATGGCTTCCCGGCTGCCATAAATATCGAGATGATCCGCATCCAAAGAGCCAATAATGGCAATATTCGGGCTGAGGTGTAAAAATGAGCGATCGTACTCATCAGCTTCCTCAACCATGAACTGACTTCCTGTGTCCAGAAAATTGGTTTGATAATTGGTACTGATCCCCCCCAAAAAAGCGGTCACAGGAAGACCCCCATCGACGAGCAGATGGCTGAGCAGTGCGCTGGTGGTCGTTTTTCCATGCGTACCTGCCACAGCAATATTGAAAACCTGTCGAGTGATCCAACCCAACACTTCCGATCGCTTGTGAATCGGCCATTTTTTTTTCTGTATAAATTGTAATTCGCCCAAATCTGCAGGTACCGCCGGAGTCAGGATCACCAGATCCGTATCTTCGGGAATCAAACTCTGATTATCCTCAAAATGTATTTGGATTCCATGTTGTTGCATGGAATCTGTCAGGGGAGAAGGAGTCTTGTCGTAACCATAAATTTTTACTCCCCGTTTATGGAAATACCAGGCCAGATTGCTCATGCCAATTCCTCCAATACCCAGGAAATAAATGGTTTGCAACTTATCTAATTGCATTTTTTTGCGATTTCGACGATTTGATTTGCTATGGTTTCTGCGGCCTTTGGTCTGGCCATTTCTTTGAGTTTTGTTTTCATTCTGATCAACACCTCATCATCGGAAAGTATTTCTTCGATCAAAGGCCAAAGCCTTTGACTTAATTCCTTTTCGGATAACATAAAAGCAGCATGATGTTCTGTCAAATACGCTGCATTCTTACTTTGGTGATCTTCTGCTACGTTAGGTGAAGGAATGAGTATACTGGGTTTGCCGGTAACCATCAATTCAGATAGGGTCAGCGCTCCCGCCCTGGAAATTACCAGGTCTGCCGCGGCATAAGCCAGATCCATTCTTTCTATAAAAGCGAAACATTTAACGTTTTGGGGGACTTCTGCCAAAGCTGCATTCAGCGTATTTTCATAAATACTTCCATATTGCCAAATCCATTGCCATTCATGATGATCGGAGATCATTTGCATAGATCCTAAAATGGCATCGTTTACAGCCCGGGCTCCAAGACTTCCTCCAAATACACAAATGGTTTTTTTACCGGGATCGAGTTGAAAAAAATTACTTGCTTCTTTCCGATCAGTTTGCTTCAGAAGATCTTTTCTAACCGGATTCCCGGTATGTAAAATTTTAGCGACAGGAAAATATTTTTCTAAACCTTGAAATGCAACAAAAATTTTATCAGCCGACTTTGCCAATAATTTATTGGTGATGCCCGGATAAGAATTTTGCTCCTGGATCACGATGGGAATCCCCATCCATGAAGATATTCTCAAAACAGGTCCGCTTGCATATCCACCAACGCCTACAGAAATGTCGGGCTTGAACCTTCGTATGGTCTGAAATGCTTTGATCAGTGAAATAATTAACAGGAAAATCCATTTTAAATGATCGAGGCTCAACTTTCTTTTCAATCCGCGTATGGGTAGGCCAACAATGTTGTAACCTGCCTGCGGTACTTTCTGCATTTCGAGTTTACCTGTTGCCCCTACAAAGAGAATTTCGATGTCATTTGAAATTTCTTTTAATGCATCGGCAATTGCGATCGCAGGAAAAACATGCCCCCCCGTTCCACCACCACTAATCAGTACCTTCATAATTCAATATGAGTTGGGTATCGGCTGGTTGCTGATCTGCTGTCTGGATTTCAGATTCTGCATCGAGTTTTAAATTTTGTATATGCCTGCTTACGCTGATGATCATACCCAGGGAGATGCTTGTAAAAATCATAGAAGTACCACCCATGCTTATAAAAGGTAAAGGAAGACCGGTGATCGGGATAAGTCCCAATGAAACAGCGATATTTGAAAAAGCCTGCATAACGAGGTTGACTCCGATTCCAATAGTAAGGAGCGCACCAAATGCTCGGGTTGAATTGGTAACGATTCCGACACAATGCAACAGCAAGGCCAGATAAAGAAAAACAATTCCAAAACCACCCAGAATCAAACCATATTCTTCACAAATGATGGGATAAATAAAATCAGCGTATGAATAGGGAATAAAATTTTTAAGTTGACTGTTGCCTGGATTGGGCAAAAAAAGATGCCCATTGGAAATCGCCATTTTAGCTTGCTCGAGTTGATACTCATCTTCTGTACCATTCATGAAATTGGTAATTCTCGAAACCCAGGTTTCTGCCCTTGTCATTCCGGGAAACCAATTTTCCAGCAACAGTAAGAAAGCAAACAGCATGATTCCAAAAAGCACGACCATTAGGATGTATCTGATCTGGATCCTTCCAATAAACATCATGATGATCGAACCCATAAAAACTACTGCTGCCGTACTTAAATTAGAAGGTGCGATCAGTCCGCATATAATGAGTATAGGAAGCATGATTGGAATGAACGCCGACCGAAATCCTTTGATCACATCTTGTTTCTCAGAAATGGATCTTGCCAAATACAGGAACAAGGCCAGTTTTGCAAAATCTGAAACCTGAAATGAGACTCCAACAATCGGAATGTACAGCCATCGTTTAGCATCATTGATTGTAACTCCCAGAAAAAAGGTGAGGATCAGCAGAAATATGGCAAGGATCAACATCACTGGTGCCCATCGATTGAATTTTGTATAATCAATTTTACTAAAGACCCATATGAGTCCAATTCCGACGAGCATAAAACTCACGTGCTTTGCCAGGAAATAAGATGTGTTGTCTGTATTGTATTTAGTGACACTAACAGAAGTACTGTAAACTGCCAACATTGAAATAAGCGATAGAATAAAAACAATGGTCCAAATAAAATTAGGCCTGAGAATATAATTGCGCCATTTCAAAATCAACTGACTCATATCAGATGGTATTAAGTTTAAAAATTCGGAACGTTTCTTTGAACTGATTCCCGCGATCTTCGTAATTTTTAAATAAATCAAAGCTTGCACAGGCGGGGGACAATAGAACTACATCTCCTGCCTGAGCGATGTTCATGGCTGCTTCCATGGCATCGGCCATGCTATTGGTATCTCTGATTTCCTGTACAATTCCATCAAACGATTTCAAAATTTTAGAATTGTCCACACCCATTGCTATGAGTGCTTTAACTTTTTTACTTATCAGTGGAACAAGAACCTGATATTCATTTCCCTTATCCTGACCACCTGCAATCCAGATCACTGGCTTTTGCATGGCATCCAGCGCCCAGAATACAGAATCCACATTAGTAGCCTTACTATCGTTGATAAATTCAACTCCGTTAATTTCCCCAATCGATTCAAGTCTGTGCGGGTCGTTCACAAATGTATTTAAGGCATTCTGGATTTGTACGGATGTCAATCCACAACGCAAAGCGACTTCGGTTGCACAAGTCATGTTGATTGCATTGTGCCTTCCTTTTAATTTGGTTGTGTTGGTGTCTGCAATTTTCTTTCCATCGGAATAAATAATTCCTGAATTGCTCAATTCAGGTTTCACAAATACCATTTCTGATTGAACCGGATGTTCAGCCAAATACTGCATGATATAGCGGTCTCCTTCAAACACGATGAATGTATGTTCGGGTTTCTGATTCATTGCAATCCTAAACTTCGAAGCGATATATCGTTCCATTTTATATCCGTAGCGGTCGAGGTGATCCGGCGTGATATTAAGCAGTATCGCAATGGTTGGTGTAAATTTTTCTATTCCGTCGAGTTGAAAGCTACTCAATTCCAGGACATAATAATCATAACCCCCAAGTGCTACAGCTCTGGCAAAGGAAAGTCCTACATTGCCGCATTTGCAAACCTTTATTCCATTTTCATGCAAAAGATGGTAAGCCAAATTTGTAGTGGTTGTTTTTCCATTACTCCCCGTAATCCCGATGATGATTCCCTTGCAATAAGGATATGCAAATTCAATTTCAGAGATGGACGGAATGTCTTTCGATTTGAAATGAGTTAAAATTTCTGCTTCATCGGGAATTCCCGGACTTTTAACTAAAAGATCGGGTTGAAGTTGCTCGGCTATTTCGTGACTGCCTTCTTCAAAATCAATCTGATTTAAAATCAACTCTTCTTTAAATTGACTTCTGATCAATCCCTTCTCGCTCACAAATACAGAAAGGCCCATTTTTCTGGCCAGCAATGCTGCCCCGACTCCACTTTCGCCCGCTCCAAGAATTAATACCATTATCTGATTTTCAGAGTTATGATGGTCAATACCGCCAGAAATACCGTAACTATCCAGAAGCGAACAGCTATGGATGCTTCATGTATTCCTTTTTTCTGGAAATGGTGATGCAATGGAGACATGAGGAAGATTCTCTTTCCTTCGCCATATTTCCATTTGGTGTATTTGAAATAACCCACCTGCAATACAACTGACAAATTTTCTATAAAAAATACTCCGCATAACAGAGGAATGAGTAGTTCTTTTCGAAGGATAATGGCCATAGCAGCGATAATACCACCAATGGCAAGGCTCCCTGTATCGCCCATAAACACTTTGGCCGGAAATGCATTGTACCAAAGGAAGCCAACGCAAGCCCCAACAAATGCGGCAGAAAAGATTACAAGTTCACCGGTGTAGGGCAAATAAAAGATATTGAGATAATCTGCAACCCGTGCGTTTCCAGAAACATAAGCCAATACAGCCAACGTCGCAGCGATTATAGCAGAGACTCCAGTTGCTAGTCCGTCGAGCCCATCCGTTAAATTTGCAGCATTGGAAACCGCTGTTACAATAAAGATCACGATTGGAATAAAAACCAACCAGATCCAGGTATGTGCATTGTCGCCGAAAAATTCTACAATCCAGTAATAATCAAATCTGTTTCCCTTTAAAAAGGGTACATTGGTAAGCTGGGTTTTTACATACACGAACTCGGTAGTCAGGTTTTTTACGGCATCGTAAGAAGTAAACTCTTCAACGATAAGATATTGCTGCTTCAAGGCTTCAACTTTTGGCATGCGCACCAGAACTTTTTCGTGATACAGCATGACCACTGCGATCACCAAACCACAAACGATTTGTCCTGCTATTTTAAAAGCAGCCTTGAGCCCCTGTTTATCTTTAAGAAAAACCTTTATGTAATCATCTGCAAACCCAATAAGTCCCATCCATATCGTTGTGAATAAAACCAACTGAATGTAGACATTGTCCAACCTGGTAAGCAATATAGTTGGAATGACGATGGCCAAAATAATAATGATTCCACCCATTGTGGGTGTGCCTTCCTTTTCTTTTTGTCCGATAAGTCCCAGGTCGCGGACGGTTTCTCCGATTTGAAGCTTTTTCAGTTTACGGATGATGGACCCGCCCAGGATCATGGAAATTACCAAAGACAAGAGTATGGCCAAAGCAGCTCTGAAAGAAATATACTGAAATAGCCTGCCACCAGGCAAGTGAAATATTTTTTCTATAAATTGAAATAAATAGTAAAGCATGTCGGTGGTTTGCTATTCTACAACTGCAATTAGATTTCTGTTCTCTAATTTTCGAATTTTAAAATTTTTTGTTGAAAATAACAGTACAGCAGGGACCTGATCCCTTTGGTCACAATCCTCTGCTGTAACTGTTAAAACCAACCTGAGAATGATAATAGAACCTACTCTATTTTCTTTTATATCTTCTACAAAAATGTATTCAAAATTTTCTTATCGTCGAAAGGCAACTTTTCACCTTTCACTTCCTGATATTTTTCATGCCCTTTTCCGGCAACGAGAATAATATCATTTTTACTCCCAAGCAGACAAGCAGATCTTATCGCTTGTTCCCGGTCTTCTATGACCAGTACTTTATTTTTAAATATTTCATCTACACCTTCCAACATATCAGCAATGATATCGCTGGGTTTCTCACTCCTCGGATTATCTGAGGTGAGTATTACTTTGTCGCTCAATATACATGCCGTGCTGGCCATCAGTGGTCTTTTTAATTTATCTCTGTCGCCTCCACACCCTACCACAGTGACAATTTGCTGATCCTTTTCTTTTATTTCAATAATATTATTCAAAATTTTTTGCAATGCATCGGGAGTATGAGCATAATCTACTATGGCCATTTTTCCGGTTGTTTTTCCTTTGATGTATTCAAATCTTCCCTCTACCGGATTCAATGCTGACATGGCTCTCAATAAATCATGCAATGGTATCCCAAGACATAAAGCTCCTGTGTAAACTGCCAGCAGATTGTAGGCATTGAAGACTCCCATCAACTTTGAATACCATTCTACCTGATCAAAACTCAGATGCAATCCATTCAAACTATTTTCCAGAATTCTTCCTTTGTGATCAGCAATATTTTGAAAACTATAAAATACTTTATTTGCTTTTGAGTTTTGTACCATAACGGATGCGTTTACATCATCTCCGTTTAATATTGCAAAAGCATCTGAATTCAAACGATCAAAGAACTTTTTCTTTGCATATATATAATTGCGAAATGTGCCATGGTAATCGAGATGGTCATGAGTGATGTTTGTGAATAAGGCACAAGTATATTCCAGCCCATCTATCCTTCCCTGGTCTATCGCATGAGAACTGACCTCCATAAACACATGACTGCATTGTCTGACATGCATTTCATGAAGCAGTTCGTAGAGTTGAATCTGATCCGGTGTTGTATGCGTAGATGGCCTTGGTTCTGCAACAATCCGGTTTTCAACCGTCGAAATGAGTCCACAACGGTAACCCAAACCAGAAAACAACTCAAAAAGTAAACTCGCTACAGTTGTTTTCCCATTCGTACCAGTTACCCCGGTTATGATCAAATCTGATATACGCCGATCGTAAAATTGGTGCAGGACTTTTCCTAAAAATGAAGACAGATCATCGCTTTGAAAGTAGCTTATACCTTCAATAATATTCTCCGGAAACTGTTGACAAAATATAATGCTACAACCTTTTGCAACAGCTCCTGAAATAAAATGATGACCATCCAGCTGCGATCCTTTCTTCGCCACAAAAACTGTGTACTCATCGACTTTCCTGGAATCGAAGGTGAATCCATGAACCTGTTTGTCTAATGAGCCTTCCGAGCGAAAATCGGAGATCCCGGACAATATGTCTGCTAAGTTTTTCAAAGAACGTTTTATTTCAGAATAACTTCGACAACCGGTCCTTTGACAATTGTACCGGGCGGAATATTCTGGTATATTATTTTCCCGTTTCCACGGGGTATTAATTTGGCTTTGTAAGTGTCCATCAGATAACTCGCATCTCTGAGACCCATTCCCGACAGATCGGGCATCACATTTGCTTCATAATAACATTCGTTAATTTCTATACTTTCCGATCCTGTATACGTAGTTACCCACTCTTTTTTAAGTTCAGATCGAAACGGCAAACCGATGAACTTAAAAATCTGTTTAAAATCCTCATGCATTCCCTTGTTTCCAACCGGCAATCGCTCGGATGCAAGAGCTGCTTTGGGTTCGATATTTAATACTGCATTTTTCGAAAATTCTGTACGCATGCAACGGTCGGCGATCCTTTTGAAAACAGGTGCAGCTACTTCAGAACCATAGTATGCAGAATGCTGGGGATTGTAGATGACTACAATACACGAGTACACCGGATTATCCGCAGGAAAGAAACCTGCAAAAGAAGCCTGATAAGTTTTGTTGGCTGCATCTTTATGAAAATAATTGGTTACCGCTGTCCCGGTTTTTCCAGCTATTTCGAATAAATCAGAGTCAATATTTTTTGCAGTTCCTCTTTTAACTACAGCTTTCATCAATGCAAATACAACATTCAGGGTTTGCTCTGAGATCAACGTGTCCTGCGATGTTACAGCATCGAATTTTTTAACCAGCGTGTGCCCATTATACACTGCATCAACCAACCGCGGTGCAACGCGTTTTCCCCTGTTTGCAACCGTATTGTAAAAGGTCAGTATCTGCAGTGGAGTCAATTGCAATTCATATCCTACCGACATCCAGGGAAGACTGGTACCGTACCAGATATTTTTATTTTTCTTTGGATCCTTTAAAATCGGATCAGGTTCGCCGTCAATTTCAATATCCGTTTTAATATGAATACCTAATTTTTTCAAATAATCAACAAACAATTTTGGGTTTTTAGAAAATTGAGCTTGAACCAGTTTCGAAATTCCCACATTGGATGATTGGATAAAAGAATAGGCAAGATCCTTCTGATGGATCCCGTGTATTTTGGAGTCATACATATTCCTGTCATAAAACCTGCATACACCACCTTCGAGATCTACACTTGCTGAAGTGTCAAGACCTGCCACTTCCAACAAAGCAATCAAAGATGCCAGTTTAAAAGTTGAACCAGGTTCTGTTGAATTTGCTATGGCATAGTTATAATCTTCTACCAGCTCGGCTTTTTCATTCCACCCAAGGTTAGCAATTGCTTTAATCGCCCCGGTTTCAACTTCCATCACAACAGCACATCCACTTTCAGCTTGGTGTGACCGGATGGCGTCTTCAAGTGCCAACTCTGCAACTTCCTGAATTCCCGTATTGATGGTAGAATTAACATCCATCCCTTTTTGCGGTAGAATTTCTTCAAGACCACTTACAGGAAAGTATATATTCGCACCTACTTTACGCGAAACCCGGTGCCCCACTTTTCCCTGCAAATACTTATCAAAACTTTTTTCAAGTCCGATAGCATCCGCATTTTTTCGATTCAATCCTACGGTTCTGCTGGCCAATTGTTGAAATGGTTTGATCCTTCTGGTTTCCGATTTAATGATCAACCCTCCCGTATTTGCACCTAAATTGAATAGAGGAAATTCACGGATCGTCGACATTTGTTCGTAATTCAAATTTTTCCCGATTAAAAAATACCTGTTCTCTTTTTTGAAAGCATTTTTCAGCAAAATTTTTACCTCTTCCTTCGTTTTGGCTTTATACAAATACGATTGTAGTGCATGGGCCAACGAATCAATTTTCTGGTAGAACAGCTGCGGCTTCAGACCAGCAGCTTTCATATCCATTCGTATTTCAAAGATCGGTTGTGAAGTCGCCAACGGACTTCCATCATCAGACAATATCCTTCCTCGTTCCGCTTCAACGGACTCTACTCTATAATACAATTCTTTACTCCTTTCTCTAAGCTTACCTCCTTCAAAAACATGAATCTTGGTTGCTTTCCAAATTAAAACCAATGCTACCAATACAAATATTGTAAGTACTGTATATACGCGAGTTAAGAATTCCCTTTTGCGATCCATCAGTCTCTCTTCTCCTTTTGAATCAGTATATGTGGCGGCTGTTCCTTGATTATTATTTCTTTACCGGAAACCTTTTTACCAACCTGTTCTTCCATTCCTTCGTACAACATATCTGCTTTGATGGTCCAGTAGTTCCATTTTAATTTAGTGATGTCCTTTTCCAGAATTTGTATTTTACGCAAACGGTATTCTGTGTATTGAACATTTCCAATATAAATTAAAACCAGCCCGAATAAAAACAAGACAAACATTTTATTTTTCCAAACAACCATCGCACTTACTGAAGGGTATTTGGTTTTATTTATTTTAGGTGGTTTTGTATACTCCATCATTGTTTTAAAGTTTTTCCGCAACTCTCAGTTTCGCTGATCTTGATCTGGAATTTGAATTCAATTCAATTTCATCCGGAACCAAAGCATGCTTATACAAAGACCTGAACGGAATTTTTTCCAAGTCTGCATTTTCAGCAGACGGATTTCCCGACCGCATCCACTTTTTGACAACGCGATCTTCCAAACTGTGATAGCTGATCACAACCATCCGACCTCCTTGTCTAAGACAACTTGCACTTTGCTCCATCAAAGCATGCAAAGACTCAAGTTCACCGTTTACTTCCATTCTGATTGCCTGAAAAAGCTGTGCTAAAAATTTTTGCTTTTTGCCATATACAAATAACTCAGCCCATCTTGCAAAATCCATACAGGAATTGAAAATCCTTTTTTGTCGTTCTTTTACCAATGCAGAAGCAATTTGTCTGGAATTGGTCAGTTCGCCGTATTCACTGATAATTTGCTCCAGTTCTTTTTCGGAATACTGCATGATTACATTTTTCGCAGTTAACTTTTGGTCTTTATTCATTCGCATATCGAGATCAGCTGACGAGTAATATGAAAATCCTCTGCTGTTGTTATCGAGGTGAAATGAAGACAAACCCAAATCTGCTAAAATGCCATGGACTTTATCCTGTTTATAATATCGCAAATACTTCTTTAAGTATTTAAAATCAGAATGTATAAATTCAATTCTTTCATCTTCCGGAATGTTAGCGATCGCCGATTTATCCCGGTCAAAAACATACAATTTACCCCGGTTCGAAAGCGATTCCAAAATTTTCCGACTATGTCCTCCTCCACCAAATGTCACATCCACATAAATACCATCGGGATCAGTTACCAGATTCTGAATGGACAAGCCCAACAAAACTGGCTGGTGTCTATATACTGGAGGTTCAGACATCTTTATGTCCAAATACTTCTTCTGCCAGGGAAGAGAAATCACCAGGCTCCCTGTCCACCATATTCAGGTATTGCTCTTTCGCCCAGACTTCAATTTGTTGATGATAGGCAAGCAAAACCAAATCCAATCTAATCCCTGCATAGTTGCAGAGCAGTTTGGGTAAGAGTATACGCCCTGATGCATCAGGCTGAAGCACGGTAGCCCCCCGATAAAAATATCGGGCGAATTCTCTGTTCTTTTTAATATAAGGATTGAGCTGATTGACTTCCTTCGTCTTTTCTATCCAGACTGTCTCCGGATAAAGGAGCAAACATTTTTCAAAACCCCGGTTCACAACGAGCCGAACATCACTTTCGCCGAATTGAGACATAAGAATAGAAGGAAGGCGCAATCTGCCCTTACTATCCATTTTTACATCGTACTCACCATTTAGATTGTACATGTTCTACTCAGTTGGTTTCCTAGGAACAAATGTATAACTAATTTCCACATTTTCCCACTTTCTACCACAAAAAAAATAATTTTTTTTTTAATATGAATGATGCTGATAATCAGTACCTAATAACTCAATTTTCGAAAATGTTGGAAATCAGCTATTTATATAAAATATTGAAATAATACGTATATAGTTCATTATACATATAATACACATAAATATAAATAATATATATTTATTGCGATCAAGTTGTTCTTTAGTGAGGGGCCCGGTATGCTATTTAAACCCCTATGTATATCATGTGATCCTGATAACTTTCCTTTCATATTCTTGTTAGAATACTCAATCACATCTCTTTTTTCAATACGGCACAATACATATTCACATGATTGATTATTCCTACATCAGCAATGCAGATCCGGCTTATATCGATCATTTATACCAGACCTATCTCCGAAATCCTCAACTCATCGATCCTGACTGGCAAAAGTTTTTTGAAGGGTATTCTTATTCAAAATACGATGATGCCAATCAGACTGAATCGCAAAGTGGCATCTCTGGTGATTCTTCAATTGAATCGGAACTCAATGTAAGATTGCTCATCGAAGCCTATAGAAACAGAGCCCACCTGATATCGGATACCAATCCAATCAGAAAAAGAAAGAACCGGGATGCGCGATTGGATTTAAGCGATTTCCATTTACAGGAAAAGGAACGAACCCATGTGTTTATCGCCGGTCGGTCATTGGGATTGCAAAACGCCACGTTGGATCAGATTGTCGAAAAACTCCAGGCTGTTTATTGTGGAAAAATTGGATTTGAGTTGCAACATTTGGAATCCATGGAGAAACGCAAATGGCTTCTAGAGAAAATTGAAGCCGACGCAAGTCAACCGCATTTTAATCTGAACATCCATGATAAAAAACAAATACTCCATAAATTGAATGGAGCTGTCATTTTTGAAAAATTCCTCCATACCAAATATGTCGGACAAAAGCGATTTTCACTTGAGGGCGGAGAAAGTACCATTCCCGCACTGGAGTTTATTGCCCAGGAAGCTACCATCCAAGGTGTCGAGGAAGTTGTTTTAGGAATGGCACATCGGGGGCGATTAAATGTTCTGGCCAATATTGCAGGCAAAACTTACGAACAGATCTTCAATGAATTTGAAGGCCATGCCATTCCCGATATGAGTTTCGGTGGCGGAGATGTAAAATATCACCTGGGGTTTTCTTCCCAGATCCTTATGCCATCGGGTCACAGGGTTCAAATAAAGCTCGCACCGAATCCTTCTCATCTCGAAGCCGTGAACCCTGTCGTTGAGGGCTTAGCCAGAGCGAAAGCAGATCTGATCTACCAAAGCCAATACGATAAAATCCTGCCTATACTCATCCATGGTGACTCTGCCATTGCCGGACAAGGCATCGTTTATGAAACGGTTCAAATGTCTAAACTCGATGGTTACTATGCAGGAGGAACCATCCATTTTGTCATCAACAATCAAATAGGTTTTACTACCGATTTTGACGATGCGAGGTCGTCGACGTATTGCACTGCTGCAGCAAACACCATCCAGGCTCCTGTTTTTCATGTCAACGGCGATGACCCGGAGGCCGTCGTATATGTAGCTAAACTTGCCGTTGCTTACAGGCAAAGATTTAACGAAGACGTATTTATAGATATGGTTTGTTATCGCCGACATGGGCATAATGAAGGAGATGATCCCAAGTTTACGCAACCGCTGCTCTATTCTTTAATCCAGAATCATCCCAATGTCAGAGAACTTTACATCGAAACGCTTACACAGCGCGGAGATATTGAAGCTGTATTGGCTCGCGAAATGGAAAGAGAATTCTGGACTGTTCTGCAGCAACATTTGGAAATGGTCAAAGAAAAACCATTGCCTTATGTTTATCAGGAACCCGAGTTGTCCTGGAAATCACTTAAAAAGTTATCTGCTCCAGAAGATTTTGATACCAGTCCGCATACCGGAATTGATTTGCAAACAGCTGAAAATTTATTTGCCGCAACCATAGAGATTCCAGAGGGCTTCCGCTTACTTCCAAAGACCGGCAAAATATTTAAAAACTGGAAAACAAACCTGGAGCAAAAAACCTTTGATTGGTCCATGGCTGAAATTCTGGCTTATGCCAGCATTTTATCGGATGGAAAAAACGTTCGCTTAAGCGGACAGGATGTAAAAAGAGGCACTTTTTCACACAGGCATGCAGTAATCAGAGATGAAATAAACAATGTACCACATAACAGGTTATCAAAACTTTCGAAAAATCAGGGACAGTTTTTCATATATAACTCCCTTTTATCCGAATTTGCCGTATTGGGATTTGAATATGGTTATTCACTGGCATCACCCGACCACCTCGTCCTGTGGGAAGCGCAATTTGGCGATTTTTCAAATGGAGCCCAGGTCGTGCTGGATCAGTTTATTGCCAGCGGACAAAGTAAATGGAATCGCATGAGTGGATTGGTTTTGCTATTGCCACATGGCTACGACGGACAAGGACCCGAACATTCCTCTGCCCGGTTAGAGCGGTTCCTCCAGGCTTGCTCTGAATTCAACATGATCGTTGCCAATGTGAGCACACCCGCCAATTTTTTCCACATCCTACGCAGACAGCTCCAATGGAATTTTAGAAAACCTTTGATCATGATGTCTCCAAAATCCTTGTTGAGACATTCCAAATGTGTTTCTCCATTGAAAGATTTCGATCTCAAGACAAAATTCATGGAAGTCATTACCGATATTCCCGGTACCAAAGAGCAAACTCCTGATAAAATAGTATTGTGCTCCGGACAGATCTATTACGATTTGGCAGATCATCGCGATTCAACGAATCAAAAAAATATAGGAATCGCGAGGGTAGAACAACTCTACCCTTTTCCAAAATTTCAAATAAGCAAACTTTTACGTCGATTCCCGAAAGCAAAATATATTTGGTGTCAGGAAGAACCAATGAATATGGGAGCTGCCCAATTTATTAAAGATCAACTCACACCGTTTAAAATCGAAATTGTTGCCAGACCGGCAGCCTCTTCACCTGCAGTTGGTTTCAAAAAAATACACGATTTGCAACACCAGGCATTATTAACCCAGATATTCAGTTAGCCATGCCTGATCTTTTTATCGGAAACAAAATTAACGATGATTATTTTGAACTGGTTGAACAAGAATACCACCATTGTGTACGCGTAACCAGGCATCAAGAGAATTCAGATATTTATGTGACGGATTTTGAAGGAATGATTTTCAAGGCCAACATCCAGAAGATTGAAAAAGACAAAGTGCTGGTCAAAATTACAGATCTTTATAAATCGGAGACTCCCGGAATGGCCACTGTTTCCATCGCAATAAGCCCGACCAGTCCCTCTGAAAGATTGGAATGGTTTACGGAAAAAGCGGTTGAAAATGGCATTCACAAAATATTTCCAATGGTTTGCGAACGATCGGAAGTTAAAAAAGTGAATAAAGAACGACTGGAGCGCATTGTAAAAGCCGCAGCCAAACAAACACTACGTCCGCTTTTACCGGATATTGAAAACTTAATGAGCTTTGAACAGGTCATGAATGCCACTTCAGATATCGATCAAAAGTTCATAGCGCATTGTAATGACGGACTTGAAGGATTTTTAGGAAAATTATACAATCCACAAAAAAAGGCAATCGTTCTGATTGGGCCGGCAGGCGACTTCAGTAATAAAGAAATCCAAAGCGCATTGACAAAAAATTACCATCCTGTATCTTTGGGACCATATCGATTGCGAACGGAAACAGCCGGACTTACAGCATTGCAAATAATCCAAACCATGAAACAACTATGAAATATCTGCTCGTCATTACCATATTGCTAATGAATTCGAATCCAGCTTGTTTAAAAGAACAAAACACGCTTTACAAAATAAAACTCGCTTTGCTCAAATATTCTGGTGGAGGAGATTGGTACTCCAATCCAACGGCATTGACCAATCTCGCAAAATTCTGCAATAAAGAACTGAGCACTCAGTTTGACCCACAATACGCAACTGTTGAAGTTGGAAGTTCCGACCTTTTTAACTTTCCTTTTGTACACATGACCGGACATGGCAATGTTGTGTTCAGCGATGCGGATGCTAAAAATTTGAGAACATACCTTCAGGGAGGAGGGTTTTTACATATCGATGATAATTTCGGGATGGATCCTTTCGTGAGGCCGGTCATGAAAAAAGTATTTCCAGAGCTCGATTTTGTTGAATTACCATTTTCACATCCGGTTTATCACCAAAAGTTTATTTTCAATTCCGGTTTGCCCAAAATCCACAAACACGACAACAAACCCCCGCAGGGATTTGGCTTATTTTGGCAAGGCAGACTGGTTTGCTTTTATTCCTTCGAATGCGATCTTGGTGACGGCTGGGAGGATCCTGAAGTACACAAAGATCCCGAAGAAACCAGAAGACAAGCATTAAAAATGGGTGCTAATTTGGTTCAGTATGCGTTCAGCCATTAAACTGATTCCGTCCGTTTAAAATCTACCGGATTCGTGTTTCTGAGGTTTTCTTATAGAAACTGTTACCGCTGATTGTAAATTCCAGTTTCCATTTTCCTGCACATAACATTGAAGCAGGTAAAGCCCCGGAACATTGTAACGAATACTCATCACAGAGCTGGTCATTCTGTGTCTGATCCCATTGCCATAATCGATAAGATAAATTTGATCCGGATTAAATGCCAGGTTGGTTATCCGGATAAAACCACCAACCAACATCGATCCCTGAACCAAAAGATTTTCGGCTTTGAATTGGTAAACTGTATTTTGATCTTGAAGTTCCCTGCTGTTTTGCCATGTATTGGCTGCATTTGAATAAGGTGTAAATTCTTGCGAAGGGGCAATGAGATTCTGAGTATTTCGAAAGGACTTTCCAAGAACCAGATAACTACCGGTTAGTCCAATAATAGCAATTAAAACTGCAAGAAGCAGATCTTTTGATCGTTCGTTGAAGACTCCCTTTCGTAAGTCCTTTAAAGATTGTACCGTTTGTTCCATGACCCGAAGTTTGGGATGGACAAATATAGACATATTCAAAAAATAATTAAAATATAAATCATTGGTTATTAATATTTTATAATTTATATTTTTATTTAATTTAAAATGAGCGAATTATATATCTCAAATTTGGACAATTGACAGAAGCCGTTTTAATTTACAATACTCGGCCACCTTTTGTGGCTATATTTGCCGCTTAAATGCATCTATGGACTGGATACAGCAAGCCTTCGATTTTATCATCAACATTGAAAGCCACCTTACGAATTTGATAGCAAGCTATGGAATATATATTTATATCATTTTGTTCCTCATTTTGTTTATAGAAACCGGACTGGTCATCGCTCCATTTCTTCCAGGTGATTCACTATTATTCGCCGCAGGCGCTCTTGCAGCCGGAGGAAACATGAATATCCTGATTCTTTTTGGAGTTTGTTTTCTGGGTGCATGTCTGGGAAACCAGCTCAATTTTGCAATCGGCTCCGGATTTGGAAAAGCGATTTTCGAACGGGAGAAGAAATTTATTAAAGAGGAATACCTGCATAAAACTCAAAAATTTTACGAAAAACATGGGGGTAAAGCGCTGATCATTGGAAGGTACCTTCCGTTCATCCGGACCTTTGTTCCTTTCGTAGCCGGCATCGGTAAAATGCCAACCTCCAAATTTACTTATTACAATATTGTTGGAGGATTCATGTGGGTGGTCCCTGTTTGTGGTATAGGTTATTTATTCGGCAACATTCCTTTTGTCAAACAGAATTTTTCGATCATCATCATAGCTATATTAATCGTTAGTTTGTTTCCGATGATTTGGGGTATATTCACAGCGATGAAACACCGGAATAATTTTTAAATGCAGATCAGGAGCCAGATCCGTAAATATTTTTCTATACTGCTTTTGATTGCAGGGATCAGTGCATTTGTTTCTTCATTAAATTTTCTATCATTCCTGCCACTTCAGCCTACAGTTGCTGCTTGCATTCGTTGGGTTGGCTTATTGGCACTCTTTCTGATGGGTGTACAAAAGAACAAACTGACTCCATGGATTTTTATCAGTATGTTGATTGGTGCTGAAATAGGCTATGATTTTCCTATGGTGGGAAAGGAACTGAATGTTTTCAGTAAAATTTTCATCAAACTTATTAAATGCATTATTGCTCCATTGCTCTTTGGTACGCTGATCATCGGTATTGCCGGACATTCCAATACAAAACAATTGGGAAGACTTGGCTGGAAATCATTGTTGTATTTTGAAGTTGTAACAACCATTGCACTGGTCATAGGTTTAGTGGCCATCAACTTCAGCAAGGCAGGAATTGGAATCAATGCTTTTGAAACTGGAGAAAAAGTCCCTGAAGTGGTTCAGGCACACGGTTGGAAAGATATCATCCTACACAGTTTCCCTGAAAATTTTGTCAAATCCATAGCCGAAGGTCAAATTCTGCAAATAGTAGTTTTCTCTGTTCTCTTTGCAGTTTCCCTATTAATGATTCCATTTGAAAAACGCAAACCTTTTTTAGTATTTGCTGAATCTCTTTCTGCGGTGATGTTTAAATTCACCGACCTGGTTATGCACATTGCCCCTTTAGGTGTAGCAGGTGCCATTGCCTATACCATTTCGAATATGGGCATTGACGTTTTGAAAAATTTGTTCTTACTCTTGTGCACACTATACATTGCATTAATTGTATTTGTACTTGGCGTGATGCTGCCTATTGCACTTTTTTCGAAAATACCCATTAGAAGATTTTTATCACATGTAGCTCAACCCGTGACCATAGCCTTTGGAACTGCAAGTTCTGAAGCCGCGTTACCCGTGGCCATGGAGAATATGGAGAAATTTGGTGTTTCACGTGAAGTCGTAGCTTTTGTACTACCTACTGGCTTGAGTTTCAATCTCGATGGCACGACTTTGTATTTGTCGTTAGCCACCGTTTTTGTAGCTCAGGCGGCTGGGCTCGAATTAAGTATTGGCCAGCAGATCATCATGATGTTGACCCTGATGCTTACAAGTAAAGGTGTAGCTGGAGTAGCAAGGGCCTCTCTGGTCATATTGGCGGGCATGGCCGCTTCTTTTGGATTGCCGGAATGGCCTATTGCAGCCATACTTGGCATTGACGCGCTCATGGACATGGCCAGAACTGCAGTCAACACCCTGGGTAATTGTTTAGCCACTGTGGTCATCGGTAAATGGGAAAATGAAGTAAAAATTCCTAAAAAAGGCGATCAATGGGTGGAAGTTGAACACCCTGCACACGAGTTGAAAAAATAAGTTTTCTCCTTATCTGCTTCATCAAGAAATACAGGGACTTCTCAATAATTCAAATACAGGCTTATGAATTTTGCAATTTGCAATGATAACTGAGTGCCTTACAAGCCTATAACATTTCTACAGCAAAGATTCAACAAAAGTTTTATGATTTTGCCATCATTGAATTTTGCCAAAAATCCGTTGTTTAAACCATTCAATGTCTTCCTTCTTATTTTCAGGTCTGGCTTCGTCAATCAATTCAATTTGTCCATCGCGATCTAAAAGTTTCATTTTGAAAATAATACTTTCATGATCGTGTATATTTCCGCGCATAGATCCAAATCGGAGGTCGTAATAATCATATTCACCCAACCCTGAAGAAATGACTTTATAATAACCATCGCTGAACCATGGCAATTTTTCTATCAAATATTGATTCCGGTAAGGATCCAGAATTTGATGATTGTGTTGAATAAATTGGAGTGGCCTAAAATCAATTTTATCATCAAACAAGGAATAATAACCGCATACATATCCCGTATCAGTTTCTGCAATACCGTACCACAGTGCATTATTTAAAATGGTTGGAACCGTCATGTAATTTTTAAAATGTACGTGTTCTGCTACTAAACTGTTTTTAAACTTCTCATTGATATGCAATTTATTCCAGAAAGTAAACAACATATATGCAGAACTGATACATACTCCTGTAATTATAAAATAACGCCTCCATTGATGTCCCCGCACACATAACGCTACTGCCAATAGGGACAAAGCAAATGGAATCGTATAGAGAGGATCCACAATCGATATGCTTGAAATTGAAACCCTATAATCACTGAACGGCCAAAACAACTGAGTACCATAAGTAGTCAGAGAATCAAGTAATGGGTGTGTAAATATGGACCAGAAAAAAAGCTGGATCCAAATTTTGACTGGTACATTTGAAATATCGCTTGGATGGTTCTTGATTTTTTGGAAGCGGGCATAGAAAAAAGCCACACCGGTAAGAAGTAAAAACAAGGTTATAATCCAGGGGGTATCGCCTGCGACCAATTTTGAAAGAAAAAAAATGACGAACGCTGAAAACGAATAAAGGATGATTCCTAAACCAAAACCGATCCATTGCCAGAATTTTCTTTGATACCAGTCCCTGTCGTATAATTTTTTCACAAGAGGACCCAACAACAGCGGTATCAAGCTTGCAAACATCAAGGAATGCATAGGTCCGCGGTGAAACATCATGGCATTTACCGGATCCATAAATACATTGGCCAAAACATCCAAATCCGATATGGTTCCACCAATTCCGCCCCAGATCATGGCCCGATTTCCCATCTTCTTACCTGCTACCAATTCACCGCATGCGGCACCTAAAACTACCTGTGTAATCGAATCCATGATTTGCTTTAAGAATGAGAAAGTAACAAGGACAGGTTCAGATTGTTGGAAGCCAGGTTCAAATTTCCTTACTTAAATAGATTCCACGCCTCATGCCCAATCAACCTACTGAGTGTTTTAATTTAAAGAATGAAAAGTGCTTTATTTCATGAATTATTAGAAAACCCGACAGGATAGCAAACTTTCATCAAACTAAAATTGTTATTAGTATCGCAGTTTTCTTTGGATTTGTATGCTGAAATACAAGCTTTAAGGGTGATCATATGAAAGACTAGTAATCATAACCGCGCTTGAAAACCAATCGTTCGGGATGATTTAATTTTTTACCCAGGTTATAACATTTACCTGATGAATATTTCTAAAAATTGAATATTGTAACAATCGGAGTTTTTAGATGAAGCCTTAGATTAAATTATTAAATTTGTAAAAAAAATATAGATGAGTGACCAGAATCAAGCAAACCAGTTAAACATAGAATTATCGGAGGAAATTGCCGAAGGGATTTATTCCAACTTGGCCATTATTTCGCATTCCCATTCTGAATTCGTTGTAGATTTTATCCGCTTAATGCCCAATGTTCCAAAAGCAAAAGTCAAATCGCGTATCGTACTGACTCCTCAACATGCCAAACGCTTATTAAAAGCATTATCTGATAATGTAATTAAATACGAAAATCAATTTGGTGTTATTCAGGATCCTGAACCGCAAATGATTCCTCCAATGGCATTCAACACCCCTACTGCACAGGCCTGAAGTAAAATTGAAATCCACATATCCTGTTCTCCATAAAAAAGTTGAGCTTGCTTTTTATAAAGTCATAAGGCGACACTTTCTGAATGATAATAGACACCGAGTCCAAGCAGTACGAAGTGAGCACTTGTTAAAAAATTTGGACGACATTACATCCTTCAAATATGGATAGCAGCTATAAAGAATTGACGGATAAATCCAGAAGAGTTCTATATGCTGACACGAGGATGAAAAACCTGTTTCAAAGCATTAGGATAATGGATTGCGCCACCTTGAAGTAAAGGACCTTAAAACAATAAGGGCTGCGATGGATTACCGCTTGGCAATCCCAAATGCCTGTATGCTTTTTCGGTCGCAATTCTGCCCCGCGGTGTTCTTTGAATAAAGCCTTCCATAATCAAAAAAGGTTCGTGTACCTCTTCGATAGTACCTGATTCTTCACCAACGGCTGTAGCCAGGGTATTCAGGCCTACGGGCCCTCCAGCAAATTTTTCGATGATGGTAGTCAGTATCCGGTTATCCATTTCGTCCAATCCTAAACTATCTACATTCAGAGCATTGAGTCCGAATTTTGCGATTTCCAAATCGATAATACCCTCTCCCTTGATTTGGGCAAAATCCCGTAATCTCCGCAACAAGGCATTGGCTATTCTTGGGGTCCCCCTGCTCCTTCTGGAGATTTCGTGAATGCCCTCTGCTTCAGCTTCAACATTCAATAACCCTGCAGATCTGGTGATGATTTTCTCCAAAACGGCCTGGTCGTAATAATCCATGTGGCAGGTAATTCCAAATCTCGATCTCAAAGGAGCTGTCAGCAAACCAACCCGGGTTGTAGCTCCTACCAGTGTAAAAGGATTGACTTTGATTTGTATACTTCGCGCATTAGGACCCGTATCAATCATAATATCGATCCGATAATCCTCCATTGCCGAATAGAGGTATTCTTCCACAACCGTATTCAGTCGATGAATTTCGTCGATAAATAAAACATCTCCTTCTTGCAGGCTGGTAAGAAGGCCCGCCAGATCGCCTGGTTTTTCCAGAACAGGCCCTGAGCTGGCTTTTAATTGGGAGCCCATTTCATTCGCAATAATATAGGACAGGGTGGTCTTTCCCAATCCGGGTGGACCATGAAGCAGAACGTGATCGAGAGCTTCTCCCCGCAGCTTGGCTGCCGCTATGAATATTTTTAGGTTATCGATGACATGGTTTTGCCCACTGAATTCACCGAGATCCTTAGGCCGCAATGCTTTTTCAATTTGCCTTTCTTCGGGATTCTGCTGATCAGACTGAGCGTCGAGAATGGGATTCTTCATAGAAAAACGAATGTTCAACTCCACTCAAAAGTAAGCCTTTCAATCTGGAAATCCCGATTCCGTATTAAATAAAATGGTAATGCATGTGAAGAATTCCAGAAGCAGGAGAGCTTGGCATAAATTTGTCTCATTATTTACTAATAAAAAACCAAGGTATGGCAGGACAGAAAATTACATGTATTCAAGGGAAATTAAATGTACCGGACAATCCGGTGATTCCTTTTATAGAAGGCGATGGTACCGGACCTGACATTTGGGCCGCTTCCGTTAGAGTTATTGATGCTGCTGTATCCAAATCCTATGGATCTTCCAGAAAAATTGAATGGAAAGAAGTTTTAGCGGGAGAAAAGGCTTTCAATCAAACACAAAACTGGCTTCCTCAGGAAACCTTGGATGTAATATCCGATTGTCTCGTTGCCATAAAAGGGCCTTTAACAACTCCGGTTGGTGGTGGAATCAGATCGCTGAATGTAGCACTCAGACAGCAATTGGACTTGTATGCATGCATCAGACCCGTCCGTTGGTTTGAGGGGGTTCCTTCCCCTGTAAAAGAGCCAGGAAAGGTAAACATGACCATTTTTAGGGAAAATACCGAAGACATCTACGCCGGTATTGAATTTCAGGCCGGAACCGAAGATTCGAAGAAATTCAGGGAAATTTTACAAAGGGAATTTCCAGACCGATTTAAAAAAGTTAGGTTTCCGGATTCCACTGGATTTGGGATCAAACCGGTTTCAAAAGAAGGAACTGAGAGATTGGTACGTGCAGCTATTGAACATGCGATCAGCAACCATGCGAAATCATTAACCCTCGTTCACAAAGGGAACATCATGAAATTCACCGAGGGCAGTTTCATGGAATGGGGTTATGCTTTAGCTGTCAATGAATTTGGTGGAAGCTTGCTCGATGGTGGTCCCTGGGTAAAACTACCTAATGGAATGATCATTAAAGACGTTATTGCCGATGCTTTTCTGCAACAAATTCTTTTGAGACCTGAAGAATACGATGTGATTGCTACCCTCAATTTAAATGGCGATTATATATCAGATGCACTGGCTGCTCAGGTTGGTGGTATTGGGATCGCACCAGGTGCCAATATAAACTATCTTACCGGCCACGCCATTTTTGAAGCAACCCATGGTACTGCACCTAAATATGCAGGCCAGGACAAAGTAAATCCAAGTTCTGTAATTCTTTCCGGAGTTATGATGCTTGAATATATGGGTTGGAATGAAGCTGCTCAAAAAATCGTCAGCGGATTGGAAAAAGCCATCTCAAACAGAAGAGTGACCTACGATTTTCACAGACTGATGGACAACGCGGTGTTATTAAAATGTAGTGAATTCGGAGACGAGATTATTTCCAATATGGAGTAAGAATTTAACAGGAGTATTCTTTACAATTTAATATCCTCAGTTTGCAGAATCCAGCAAACCGACAAAAAAAAATCCCGAAGCTTTTGACTTCGGGATTTTTTTTGAATGATTTATTTTTTTAACCTTTTGGTGTCAAAATATTTCCATCATTTTTTGGGAGAGTCTGTTCTTCATCAGCAGAAACATTGCCTTTTAATGTAATTCTGCTTTCCTGATCGCCTTCATTGGTAGTCACGCTTACACTTTTGTTGATGGGGCCAATGCGTTGTGTGTCATAGCGAATTTCGATCACGCCTTTTTCACCAGGCATGATGGGTTCTTTCGGCCAGGTAGGAACGGTACATCCACAGGATCCTCTTGCACTTTTTATAATGAGGGGTTCAGTTCCCGTATTAGTAAAAACCGCTTTGCGTAAAGGATCTGCTCCTTTTTTAATTTCACCATAATCAACAACCGTATTGTCCCACTCTAAATGTGGTCCGGTTGTTTTCACAGGGGTCGTGGTTACACCAGGGGTTGTTTGCGCTCCAACTAAACCCAGGAACATAACCATTGCCAATAGAGTCAAAATGTTTTTCATTGGTATTATGTTTTTTAAGTATAACAAATGTAACGAAATAATGTCCTCAATTTGGCACAAAGATATCAAAATGCGTTGTTAACTCTGTGTTAAATGAATATTTTAACTCATATTTAGCGAAAACATCCGGTTCGGGGAGGCTAAAAATAAAAGCTTATTTTTGTGAAGTAATTAAGTAAAATGATTTTATTGGAACCCATTCGCGATGCATTGAATTCCATTTCGGGCGAATTCAGTCAGTTTAAAAAAGAAGTCGTTCAGGATTTTTGGATTTGCCTGGTTAGCAGGGAATGTTCTTTGCTGGGCAGGAAGGAAGTACTTACGGGTAAAGCTAAATTTGGAATTCTTGGCGATGGAAAAGAAGTACCTCAAGTCGCGATGGCCAGAGCTTTTCAAAAAGGTGATTTCAGATCTGGTTATTACAGAGACCAGACATTCATGATGGCTTTGGGTTTATGCACCGTCCAGGATTATTTTGCCCAGCTCTATGCGGATCCGGCTAACGATCCCTTCAGTAAAGGCAGGCAAATGAACGCCCATTTTTCTTCACCGCTACTCGATCAGAATGGATATCCTTTAGATCAAACCGGACATTTTAATATCTCTGCGGATATTTCCAGTACTGCCGGACAAATGGCAAGAGCTCTTGGTCTGGCCTTGGCTTCCAAGTATTACCGAAATATGGACAACCATGAGCTGGCTTCGGGCTTTTCAAACGGAGGAAATGAAGTCTGCTTTTGCACCATCGGCGATGCGTCGACATCCGAAGGCATTTTCTGGGAAACTTTAAATGCTGCAGCTGTGATGCAAGTACCTCTGGCAGTATCCGTTTGGGATGACGGTTATGGCATTTCAGTTCCCATTGAATTACAAACGGTCAAACAAAATATTTCTGAAGCTTTATCGGGATTTGAAAAGACCAAAAGCGAGAATGGCATTAAAATATTTAAAACCCGGGGGTGGAATTATCCCGAACTCGTAAATATCTACAAAGAAGGTATTGAACAATGCCGAACAGAACATGTTCCGGTGCTTTTTCATGTTCGCGAAGTCACACAACCTCAGGGACATTCTACATCGGGTTCACACGAACGATATAAATCCAAAGAACGATTGAAGTGGGAAGCAGAATACGATTGCATCCTCAAAATGGAACAATGGATCGAGAGCAATTCGATCTTATCGGTGGAACAATGCAAAGAACTCAGAGAGCTTGCCAAATCTTATGTTCGAAATCAAAAAAATATTGCCTGGTCAAATTTTATTAATCCAATCCTGGATTTAAAAAATGAACTTTCGGAAATTCTTTCAAATTTGGATTTTGCTGAGGCCATAGAAAAACTAAACCAGTTAAAAGAACCGTTGATTCATGAATTATTGGAAACTGCAAGAAGGTGTGTAATTCATGCATCCAGTGACAAAAATCTAAGCCAATTAACTTCATGGATTCAACGACAGTATTCAAAAGCATCGGAAATATATCACAGTAATGTTTATTCGGAAACCGATAATTCATCATTGGCCGTTGAACATATTCCACCCCGTTATTCGGAGCATTCCTCAGAATTAAATGGGTATCAGATCCTCAATTATTTTTTCGATCAAAAATTTGAGACGGACAAAAGGTTTTTTGCATTTGGAGAGGATGTCGGAAAAATCGGTGATGTTAATCAAGGCTTTGCCGGACTCCAGGAGAAGTATGGAGAACATAGAATATTTGATTGTGGCATCCGCGAATGGTCTATCGTTGGACAGGCAATCGGAACGGCCATGAGAGGTTTGAAACCCATTGCTGAAATTCAATATCTGGATTATATCGTATATGCCTTATCACCGCTGATGGATGATTTAGCAACCGTACGCTACCGCTCCGGTGGTAAACAATGTGCCCCTGCAATCATTAGAACACGGGGTCACAGATTGGAAGGGATTTGGCATTCAGGTTCTCCTATTGGAATGTTATTGCACTCTTTAAGGGGAATCTGCGTTTGTGTTCCGAGGAATATGACTCAAGCTGCCGGTATGTACAACACCTTGTTGAACAGTGATGATCCGGGTTTGGTTATTGAATGCCTGAACGCATACAGGCTCAAAGAAAAATTGCCAGACAATATGGGTAGCTACACCGTACCCCTTGGAAAAGTTGAAATTCTCGAATCCGGCAACGACCTGACTTTAGTGACCTATGGTTCCTGCGTACGAATAGCTCAAGATGCCATCGCAACTTTAAAATCCTTTGGTATATCTATTGAATTGATAGATGCTCAATCCCTTTTGCCCTTTGATATTGAAAATGAAATCGGAAATTCTCTGAAAAAAACAAATAAACTGGTAGTATTGGATGAAGACGTTCCGGGTGGAGCCAGCGCATATATATTGCAGCAGGTTCTTGAAGTACAGGGTGCTTACCATTACCTGGACAGCCCACCTCAAACTATAACTGCAAAAAATAACCGCCCTCCATATGGCAGTACCGGCGATTATTTTACTAAACCTAATGCAGAAGACGTTGTTGAATTAATAATTGACATCTTGAAATCCTATGAACCCGGTAGATTCTCTTTTTGAAAGCAACCTAAAAGGTAAATAAAATAAAATTCTCTTCAGAAAATTATCAATTAAACATCTTGAGTCGCAACCTGGTCATCATTCCAACTTACAATGAAATTGAGAATATCGAATCCATTCTCAATGCTGTGATTCAATTGCCTTTGGAATGCGATATTCTTGTTGTTGACGATGGTTCACCGGATGGAACGGGTGCAAAAGTATTGGAATGTGCAGATCGATTTCCGGGAAGAATTCATTTATTGCAGCGCCAAGAAAAATCAGGACTTGGGAAAGCTTATGTAGCAGGATTCAACTGGGCATTAAATAGATCGTATACCTGCATTGCTGAAATGGATGCCGATTTTTCTCATCCTCCTGAAAGACTCATCGAAATGTTTGGGACTTGTAATTCAGGAAAAGCAGATGTCTGTGTTGGTTCGAGATATGTAAAAGGCGGAGGAGTTTTAAACTGGCCAAAAAGCAGACTCCTGCTCTCAAAAGGTGCTTCCCTGTATGTACGAATGATAACCGGCATGCCGGTATTGGATCCAACAGCGGGATTTATTTGTTACAAAAGCAATGTACTGCAAGCCATTAATCTGAATAACCTGCAATTTAGTGGTTACGCTTTTCAAATAGAAATGAAGTATTCTGCTTACAAACTAGGTTTTACAATCCGCGAAATTCCAATCCTTTTCCCTGACCGAATCAGAGGAAAATCAAAAATGAACATTTTTATAATTAAAGAAGCTTTGTTAGGCGTATTCCAACTTCGTTTTAAAAAGTTTAATCCAGTCATCCGTCACTCCTGATTCCTCTTTTACTTTCTGCCAAAATCAGCCGGATTTTCTCCCCATTTTTCCGTTTCCCATTTTAAAACAGGGTTCGCGTATCGGTTGTGATGAAGCCAATCCACTGCTCTTTTCAACAAGTCCTCCAAAATCCTGTTGGATGCATCAAATTTTAATTTCGTTGCAGGGTGTTTGAGTTTAACCCAATTCATTGCAATTTTGGAATCGGAGTAAATAGGAATGGATTCCTTTCCTTCTTTTTTCATAAGGGCAAGTGCATGCACGATCGCTAAGAATTCGCCAACATTATTGGTCCCCTTTTTAAAGGGTCCGACATGAAAAAATTCAGTTCCATTATCAAGAAATACTCCCCGGTATTCAAGATCTCCTGGATTACCACTGCATGCAGCATCGACAGCAATTGCATTTCTATTAACTTCTTCAGTCCATTGTTTGATTTTTTTTATTTCCGATTTTGGCTTTTCGGAATAAATTTGATGAAAAGCGATATGCGCTTCTTCTTTGGATTCAAAAGCTTTGTACTTTGCATTGGGAAATGCTTTAACTTGCAATTGACAGGATTCCCAGGAATTATAAATTCCCGGTTGATGTCCATGCCATACTACATAATATTTTTGTTTTTTTGCCATGAAGGATCTTTCATTTATAGACACGCACGCTCATTTATATCTCGATGTATTCAACGAAGACAGGGATCGCGTTTTACAAAATGCACTCGATGTAAATGTACAAAAAATAGTACTGCCCAATATCGACCAGACCTCTCTGACTGGCATGCTCGAATTGCAAAAAAAATTTCCAGATCATTGTTATGCCACAATTGGATTACATCCATGCGACGTCAAAGAAAATTTCCAATCTGTGCTTGACGATTTCCAATCCCAAATTGAAAATCCGGTTTTCGTAGCTATTGGAGAATGTGGAACAGATGCATATTGGGATCTCACCTACTGGGAAGAACAAAAAACAGCTTTTTCAATTCAAATGGAGTGGGCAAAATCAACAGGTAAACCGATTATTATTCATTCGAGAAACAGTCTGGAAGAAAATATAAAATTAGTGCGATCTGCACAGGATGGACGGCTGACCGGTGTTTTTCATTGCTTTGGAGGAAATGAAGAAGAAGCACGGCAAATTATTGATCTTGGATTTTATCTGGGCATAGGAGGCACCATCAGCTATAAAAAAAATCAGGCAATTGATGCCCTCCCAAAAATTCCAATAGAGTCAATCGTTTTAGAAACCGACTCCCCTTTCTTAACTCCTGTACCACACAGGGGAAAAAGAAATGAACCTGCTTTTATTCCACATATTGCCGACCACCTGACAAAAATATTAGACCGGTCTTTTGAAGAAATTGCAAACTCCACAACATCAAATGCATTTAATTTATTTAAACTCATTCGATAATAATTGTAAGTTGAAAAATTATCTGGTTTTCAAATAAGATTTCTACATGGATCACTCTTGTGATACCCAAGATACATTTCCAATAACATTTAATTCTTTATGGAGCTACTCGCAAACAATACTCATCATACTATGAGTTTGAAAGCGACCATTCGAAACAGAACAGTACTTAATCAGTAAACTTTAATACAAGTAATAGGAAAGCGGAAGGTCAGGGATTCGAACCCTGGGTACCCTTTTGGGGTACACGCACTTTCCAGGCGCGCCAATTAAACCACTCTTGCAACCTTCCCGGACCGCAAAAATATAAAGCAGTCAGTTAAATAGGACATTTAAACTAAAATTTTGAGGTATTATAAGCGCAAATAGGTAAAAAAGATAGGATTAATGAATAGTAACTATCTGATTTGCAGTAACATATATGAAATTAAATCATATTTTACAGCCACATCCCTAAATAAATGTACTTACTTTGTGAACCAAAAGAACCTATTTGTTCCATTTGTCGAATACTGACATCCTTCCGTAGTTCAAACAGCAAATAAAAAAAACCTTCAATTAAATTCGATATAAATCCTGGTTACAATTTCGTGACCCGCTTATAGACCACTTTTTCTTCCAATTCAATTTTGAGTGTAAACGTACCCGGTGGAAAATTCTTGAAGTCCAGATCTGATGGATGATTCGTAAATAATATATGCCCAAAAATATCCAAAACTGATACCCGGGTCACTTTATGCGGGCTCAAAATTGCAAATGAAGATGTTGTTGGATTTGGGTAAACTAAAATTTCATTTTCAGAAATTTCATCAACTGCTTGAAGTGGATCCCCCTGGAATATAAAATATGCCGGTGCAATTCCCGTTTGAAAATCATACACAAGATTATAATTCTTGTCATACACCAATACCTTTCCAAAGCTGCTGAAATCAGTAACGCCGGCGCACAATATCTGATAAGCCGGATTAAAATTCATCCCATAAAAACTCTCATTCAGTTCTTTGTAAAATCCGGATGTACTTCCTGCAATATCGAACTTACCAATAGTAGATTCGCCAAACTCCTGGTAAAGAATACCGTCTTTTTCCAAAACGGAGGTTCCGCAAAGGGACTGTACATCGGAAAGATTATGAACTTGAAGCTTGCTTGTATTTAGATCAATTACGGAAACCGAACTACCCGTAAAATCTTTATTGTTCAAAGCGAGCAACAGATCTCCATACAACATGAGATTCTCGGGATTTTTAGCTTCATCACCCATTTCTATGGTTCCGGTCCACTGGAGTTGGTCGAGATCTATAGTGAGAATTTTACCAACTTCTGCGCCAAAAACAAAACCGTTGTTTACAGCGATGTAAGCCATTTGATTCTTTACAACAATATTTTCAGTAGTATATTCCATGTCAGCTTGTGGAATTTCAAATATTACTTTCAAATTTTCCTTATCCCATATTTGAACATAAGAATCCAGCACCTTTTGATATTCACCACGTGTAACAATTATCTTATCGCCATAAATAGATATTTTTCTAAGACCCTCTATTTCATGACTGCGTTTAATAGCCATCGTAATCAAATCCAACTCTACCAGATACCGGTCTGCAGCGACCCACAATGAATTTCCATCCATGATCATATCAGAGGCAAAACGTGCGTTTGGGATCTCCACAAGTTTAACATAGGTCTCTGCTTGAATATCGAATACGCCAACAGATACAGGCTCTACAATTTGTCCGGAAATAAAGTCAAATGAACCTTCGTTTAAGACATAGATTTTTGTTAGCTGACTATATATTAAAGTATTACATATTAATAATAAACTAAATATAAACTTAAACTTTTTCATCTTTTATTTTTAACAAAGATAAACTACAAGCTGCTAAACAAAAACAATATGTAATTAGAATCGACGAAAGTCTATAGAAAAATCAAAAAAAGAACCCAGCACTCTACAGGAGCAATCACCCTGCCCTGATATAAGAATTGAATAATCAACTATTTTCTAATAAATTCGAGGAAATGAAAATAATTTAATAGAAGTGGCTTCTATGATTTTATTGCCTGACCGGATATTTCACGTCTACGATACCCCGCTTGATTTTTTCCAATTTGGACTGAATTAATTTTTTTCTGATGGCACTTATTTTCTCCACAAAAAGAATGCCTTCAATGTGGTCGTATTCATGTTGAATGATCCTGGCATTCATATCATCGTATTCTTCTTCTTTCCATTGAAACAACTCATCCTGGTAACGTATCTTTAAAACCGGTTTGCGTAGTACTTCAGCATTTATTTTGGGAATACTCAAACAACCTTCTTCGAATCCCCAGGAAATCCCTTCCTCGTGTATGATTTTCGGGTTGATAAAAACTTTTTTGATACCTTTATGAACTTCGCTTTTATCATAATATGCTGTTGAATCCACAATGAAGATTCGAATTGATAATCCGATTTGTGGCGCTGCCAGGCCTACTCCCTTGGCGTGATACATGGTATCCCACATGTTGTTGAGCAAATCCCGTAAGTCTTTATATTCATTTTGGACTTCCTTTGCAGGAGTCTTGAGAACAGGGTTTCCGTATAGAACAATTGGTAATATCATATGAATCAAAAGTGTCCTAAATATCTTTGTAAAATCAATACAGCACTAACTTTATCAAGCAGAGCCTTTTCCTTTCTTTTATTTTTCCCAATGCCGGCATCCAGAATCGCTTTCCTGGCTGAAACGGAGGTATTTCGCTCATCGACAAAATCAACATCTATTCCTTCCATCGATTCCTGAATCCATTTTACAAAACCATCAATTTCCTCCCGGATGGAAGTTGGAGTATTGTCTTTGTGAAATGAAATTCCTATCACGATCTTATCCAGTTGCTCCTTTTGATGATAATCGAGAATAAATTCACGAAGCAATTTGCTGTCAACTGTCGTTAGCCCATTGACAATAATTTGTAATGGATCTGTAACTGCAATACCACATCTTTTTGCACCGTAATCGATTCCCAGAATTCTTCCCATTGTAAGGCCATGTAAAGATATAAGCTTCTTTTGGCAGCACCAAAGTACAAAATATACAAGTCGCTACTTATAGGGCTATGCGGATAAAAAAAAAGACCCCCTCCATAACTTTTATGGAGAGGGGTCCCATCCCAAAAACAGTAAACTCTTTAGAACAAAACGAATTTAGCCTTACTTAATGACAACCATTCTCTTCGTCACGGAATAACCGGCCGCATCCAATTGGTAGAACAGAACTCCTGTTGCTCCAAGTTGTGATGTATTGAGTTCAAATTGATTGTACCCTTTAGTTCCGTTCATTACATTCTTGTAAAGAACTTTGCTATTCAGGTCATAAACAGTGATGGATGTCTGGGCTGCCTCTGGCAGATCAAAACCCACAACTGTGAACTCAGAGAAAGGGTTGGGTTGATTTTGGTAAACAACGAGACCCTGTTGGGTTTTCACTGTACCATTCTGGTTTCTGAATCCTAAATTAAGATCCATATCTTCTACTGCTGCATTGAAAGCCAACGCAGGAGTGATTATCGAATTAAATTGTAGTGCATTTGAGAGAGTACCTTGTGAAAGAGCCTTGAATTTGAGCGTGAATAATTTGTCACCATTGTTGACGTCGATATCAACATGGGTATTCCAGCTCAAAGTTATGTAACCTTTTGTTGGTGAAATGAATCCTAAATTATCCTGACTGATGTTGCAGGAAGCGGATTGAACTTCAGTAAATTCAAGTACTCTCGGATCGTATTGCAGTGTAAACTGCATTCCTGATAACTCTACGTTTTGCAAGCTATGAATAGGAACAACAACCTCAGCACCTGGAGCGAATGCAAACTCCTGTGCAATCAACTCAAGTCTGGAAGGATTATTTCTGGATACAAAGTTGTTGAAGCCTGCTGATGCATTACCTGTAATATCTCCAATTTTAATTCCCTTAAAATCGATTCCGTTCATATCTCTGTTGAAAGGATCAATTTTGTAAGATCTTGGCCACTTTTCTTTCAATACTTCATCCCCTGTGTTTACAAATTGGTAGGAGGCATCGACAAATGCCCAGCTTTCGCTGTTGGTAAACCTGGAGTTGATACCTAATATCAATCTTCTCAAATCAACGATATCTTTCGAAGTGATATTCAAATCGCTGTTAACATCAGCTGCAATTGTCTTGTATGGAGATGTCAATGTTTCAATGCCTAAAATATGACGTTGAATTTTTACGATATCTGCTGTAGAAACACCATTCAGAGGATCGGCATTCCTCGAAGCAATTACATTGTAATTTCCATTATTCAGTGGCATATTTGAAAATGCATACTTACCATTTCCCGCAGTCACAACTTTGGATATCGTTGGCTTGCCTTGTGCATTCTGATCAACAAGGCTCACTTCAACATCATTCATGGTTTGATTGTCTTCTCTGTTTGAAATCAAACCATTGATTGTACCACCTTGGATTGTTTGTCCACAGGCCTTGTTGTTATCCTGAACCTCAATAAAAGTCCTGCAAAAAGCTTGCTTTCCTGTAAGCCTGTCTGTAACCCACATTTGAACAGTCTGTTGTCCCAGTGTATTACAATCAAAGACTATTGACCGATGATTAGTATCTGCAGAAAAACTCAAGACGATTGGATTTTTGCAAGCTCCATAACTTCCCTGATCCACATCATTGGCCCAAACTTCAATCATACCCCAGTCGATTGTACCATCTCTGTTGGTATCAAGAGGCATAAGATCGATGGCTACACCATTGATACAGTATGGAGTGGGCTCTTTACAATTCAGGATCGTAAACAACCTTTCTTCTGCAGTTTTATTTCCGCAACGATCTTCAAAAACGTATTTAATCTTATGTGTACCTAAAGGATATCTTCCACTTGCATTGATTACATTTCCAACACCTGAGTGCACGATGTCAAATGTGCCGTTGTTGTATGCATCAATTAAATATTCCCATGCGATTTCGTCATCCGGAGTACAATCATCTTCACCATAGGCAACCAGACTGATATACCCGTTGGTACAGGAATCCAGAGTACATACAGTGGTATCCTGAGTAGGAATGGCATTCAATGTTGGGTCAACAAGATTATTTACCTTAATGATCTGGTCATGAGTGGCAACCTGGAATTGTGCACCGGAAGGTGTATACACAACCTGGCACCAATCAATCACTTTCCATTTACGTATAATTTTATAACAAGCATCCCCTCCCTGAACAATTCTAAACAAATGATCTTGCCAGCTGATGCCTAAGAGATCGCATTTGGTTTCGTTGTGAAGTGTCGGATAAAGATTTAAAGAATCCGGTGTAAGCCTGTCCGGATCAAGACACATGTAAAGAGTTGTATCTCGTGGCCACCAAATGTTAGCAAAGTTGTAGGGATTGAAATTCTGGAACGTAATGGTTTGAGTGCAAGTTTCAGAACCATTCGCATCACTGACTACCCAGGTTCTTACAATGGTTCCAACATTACATTGGGTTCTGTAATCTACATGAGTTGCCTCAATATCAAAATCACAATTGTCATGAGCAAATCCATCGTGGAAATTAATAGTCACCGGAACTCCACCAACGCCATTATAAGTAATTTTTCTTGCTTTGTTGAAGTACGCAGAATCTCTTTGCATGACACCAAATACACTTAAATCGTTGATGTCAAAATGGAAATCACAAGCAACGGTGAGATCTTTTGGTGGATGACAAGTTGGTTTAATTTTATCCTGTACCTCCACCTGTACCATACAATCGTTGTAGTTACCATGTTTGTCCTTTGCCCTAAAAATCACAGTCACCGTTTGACCGACATCTGCACAACAGAACTCAACATATGGTCTGAACCACCAAATGTTTTGTCCACAGGGTGCACCATTATCCATTCGGCGAACCAGGAATGAATCGATGTGACAATCATCATAACTGCCATCGTCAAATGTTTTCGCATATACGTGTGTAGTACCATAGATAGAAAGCGATACAACAGTTTCCCTGTCACAGACTGCCACAGGAGCGGTCTTATCCAAAACCGTTACGATGAGCGAATCAACACCCAGATTGTAACATTTATCGTAAGCACGATAATAAATTTTATTGTCTCCTACTGGCAATACCACAACACCACCATTTGAATTGGGTTTGATTCCTCCCGGATAAACCAGGTCTACCCTTACATCTTTGTTATTGCAAGAATCGAATACAATAGCAGGAGGAATGTTGACAGTCGCCTGACATTTGTAACCACCATCGGTAGTTGCTTCAAAATCATAAGGCGCATGCACATAAGGTGCTTCTCTGTCTACAACTTCAATAAACTGCATACAAACTCGCACGATTTCTGTATTACACCACCACTCTCTGATGGTCCACATCCTCATATACTTTTGAACACAATTGATAACACCTAAATCAATGTCCTCATAAGTCACAGCAATATTGCAATAAATATCTCTTACCGGCCAGATATCTATAGTTTCAATCTCCAATGGTGATTTTGAAATCGTATCTGAATATTTTGGAACACCGGCATAATCGGGGTGGGGATGGCCATTCTTATCGAGCGGGATTCTGTTGTATTGTATGTCTTTACAATTTATTGCATTAGACAACGCAACTGTCCAGCTTGGCGGACAAATCACCCTGGCTGTATCAAATCGCTTCAATAATATAGTATCACTGCATTCCGGAGATTTATTTCCCCAAATGTCGTATGCTATATATTTACGCACAACTTGTTTTATGTAAAGAGGATTACATGATAATGGAGTAATGATCTCATCGGTTAGGATAACGGTATCCAATCCGCAACCATCATATGCATCAGGAGCATGAGTTGAAGCTATAAAACAAGGAATGGTGTCCCTGCCACAATAAATTGTAGGTGGTAATTTGTCTTCAATTTTTGCCCATCCCCAACATCTGTTTCCAGAGATGTTGTCGCGAATTTCAACTTTCAGTGTTTCGCCTACATACGCCCCTGTTACTACCGGTGAAGTAGGAATGGGTATATCGTATTTTAAAACCCTGACTGTAAACTGTCCGCTTGGACAAGAAGTTAATGTATCATTCAACATCATTGCTGCTGTAACTGTAGCTTGACAGTTGGCATCTAATGAAACTTGAATGAGTGAGTTACAAGCCAATGAACATTGAGCTTGGAGTGTTCTGGTGGGATTAAATACTACCAGCCACACAAGGCAGATAGAAAAAACCAGGTTTAAACCTGACTGAAAATTTTTTAATCTGCGGAAGTCAAACGTAAAATTCGTTTTCTCCATGAGATCCTCTATTTAGTTGTTAAAAAATAAAAAATGCATACAAGGGCTTGCCGAAATGAAACACTTCAGCAAATGCTAAAAACATTTTTATTCTTCTTGGGAAAATCTCAGATAAATAAAATCATCTGAAACGGTACTTCACAGGAAGAACCTAGAGGGTCTAAAATCATTGGGTTGGGTAGGCTGCTAAATTGCCCGTAATAAAGAGAGGATCTTTACAATTCTTGGTTGGGATAAAAACTATCTACAGCAAAGGTAGAAAATATATTCAAATTACCAACTATTTATTAACTATTTTTTTTCAGCGTCTTATAAATAGCAGATAATCGTAATACAAGGGCAAATGTAAAGGCTTAGAACATATTTTCAACTAAAATTTAAGGTTATTTTTTATATTAATATGTTTTATAATATATAAATATTTATATAACAATTATTTAGATCATTTATTATTATAAAAAATCATAATATGTAATCCATTTTTTTGAAACGTGCCTTTTAATGCATGAATATCAGGTTACCCTGCTGTACCCATTCACCGCTTCGGAAATAATAAATGTAATTTCCTTCTTCCTTCAAGTTCTTTGCATCAACAACTATGGTATTATTTCCCTTTTGCATTTCAATGGACTGTTGCATACATATTTTGCCCGTTAAATCGAATACATAGAAATTTCCAACTCCCCTGGATGTGGAATGAAAACTGATCCTGCATTGATTTTCAAATGGATTGGGATCTGCAACCCAATTGCTGATCATTGGATTTTCTTGTATGCCATCTATGTATCTAAATAATATAGGTGTAGGCACATCCGTCGATTGGAAAATTTCATTGCGCAATGCTGTTCCCGGAATGACCCCATCGGATATTTTGCCACTGCGTCGTGCTCTTAGCACTAATTTCACAACGGGATTGCCCTCCAGCCAATTAAATTCTTCTAAATCTGAAGCCACTGAAATCTTTAGATGACCATCTTTATAATCAAATTCTTCTTCAGAAAGTAATCTGGTTTTGTCTGACTGCAAAAGAATCTCAGTCTGATAAACCTCAAAGTAGCCCGGGTTGATATACAAATGCAATTGAATCCCATTTGCAATCAGCGACTTTTCGGAAATCAGATCCAAATAAACCAACTCGCCTTTCGAATAAACTTTATCCTCTATACTCAAACCAAACTTGCGTAAACGGCTTTCCAAATTACTGTTGACATTGCGGATCTCTCCACTCACATCTCCAGTTTTTATCGCCCGGTAATTGATGAGCGTGTCTTGCCAGAATCCTTTCAATTCTATTTGCTCTGGAATTGCCTCAGCCAGTGGATTCACCATATTTTTAAAGCTGTATTTTTCATCCACAAACCTCCAGGATTCATTCCCTGGCACATCGCTTACTTTTCCCAAAATGAGTTTTCTCATCCATGTAATATCTGCAGCAGTCAATCTTCCATTTCTGTCCACATCGCCTGCAATCCACTGATAAGGATTTGTAAATTCTTCAATGCCCAAAATATGTCGCTGCAACATGACAATATCCTGAGTACTGATTCCAAAGCTCCAATCTTTATTATAACTTGCATTTAGCATGTACGGCTGATTTGTGACAATCCTTTCAAACAAGTATTGTCCCTGGTCATCTGTGATTCTGACATCCTTCAAACCACCCAGGTTAACCAAAACCCCTGGCATCGGTGCTCCCTGTGTTGTTTTAATAATGCCATTCACATCTCCAATTCTCACTGCTGTGGTGCAAAAATTAGTGGGATCAAACACATGGACCCTGGCTATGCAACTTCCAATGTTACCTGCGGAATCTTTTACAAAAACCGTAAAGAAAAATGTATCGGGTATGGTTTGAAGATCCGCACATGTAATGTATCTGCAAGTATCGTTAAAGTTTGAACTAGAGAAGGCGATCAGAAGGTCATCCGAAGCTGTACAATTATCGTGATAATCGTCCAACAATCCTCTTGATGTGAGTTTAATGCTGTCATTAGAATTCATGTTTAAAAAGAGTATTCTGCACACCGTTGCAGGGTTCTCAAGGTCTACAACAATGACCGTTGTAGTATCCCTTAAAACTCCACAAGAATCTTCGGCTGTAAATATAACTTCGGTTGTTCCGACTGGGTATACCCCACTCGCGTTTGCCCCTCCGTTATTAAAGGAATTGGTTATTGTAGCAAAAGTATTGCAGCCGCTTAAGGTCGCTGCCTGCAAAGTAATAAAACGGGAACAAACTCCAGACCCGTTACCTAAAGTCGTGTCGCGCGGCCCTGATAGCTTAGAATGTGCCAAACTGATTAATAAAATATGCTGAGTATCATTCGCAGTTTCTCCTGTACATGCTGAATACGCAAACCATACTCTTTTCAATAGCTCACAACTATCAGGATCAAACTCAATATTCAAATCTGTGTAGGAAAAATATACACTCCCGCAAGTGTCCATAGGTATTTCAGGTTCACTTTGAAGTTGTCCGGGATCGCGACTCACACAAGCTGGAATGATCGTATCGTTGGGCCAAATGATATCTGCTTCATCAAACCGGTAATTATTTAATAGTGTAATAACCTGAATGCAGGAGCTATCGACCGTCCCATCCGGATACGTAATGTAAAACCGTCTTCTGATATCGCCATTTTTACAACTATCAATCTGAACGAGATCCTGGTAGCTACTCTCAATAGAATCCAGACATGATGAAATGACGTAATACCTGCCTGTCAGATCCAGATCTGTATAATCCTGCCAACAACTCAATACTATTGGGTCCGGACAAACAGGAGGAGCTACCGGATTTTTATCCTGAACATAAATTTCAATCATGCAAAAATTCATATTGCCACTGCAATCGGTTGCTTTTAATACAAGCATTAACGTATCGCCCACATCCTCACAACAAAACAAAACTTCATCGCTATAAAGCGTATCCTGTGGCCTGCCACAAGCAGGCGTCATTCTCCTGATCTGAACGGTGTCCAGACAACAGTTATCGTGCACCAATCCTTGAGCAGCTATAAATTCTGCGCTCACAAAAATTTCACCCCTGGGATCAAGTGACACTACCAATCCGGGAGGACAAATGAGCGCAGGACTGATCCGGTCTCTGACTTCGACTAAGGCCGTACAGGTATCCGAATTTCCACAAGGATCAAATGCAATGTAATTCATGGTGTGGATACCCACACTTAAAGTAATCGTACTTCCCGGTATGGCCACAAATGAGCTATCTACCCTAACGGCTGTTAATATTCCGGTGGTTCCGCTACAAACATCAGTCGCATTAAATGATGGTATTGTATAACTTACATTACACGAATTATATCTGGTAAAAAGTATGGAATCTCCCGGACACACAATTACCGGGGCCGTTGTGTCGGAGACGAGAATTTCCTGATTGTGCATGCGCAATGCACGAGTGCACCAATCCATCACAATCCATCTCCTCGTTATTTTAAACATACCTCCACACACAGGTATGGAATCATCCGTGTGCGTGGCCACTAAATTGCATAAATGACTTACCGTATCTCCAAACAAAGTTGGTACACCTGTTGCATTTAAATCTGGATTCGGACAATAAACTGTATCATTTAATGGAAACAAAATACTATCCACACTGGCTTTTTTGAAATAAATATCCTGACTGCACGTACTTGAATTTCCAGATTGATCGGTAGCTATCCAATTCAGATGCATGACCATCGTATACCTGGAATTCAGACAATTAAACTGTTCCAATCGCATATCTGCAAGAGCCATTGCATGGGATTGACAATTATCGGTGGCAAAAATAAATTGCGAATAATTGACTTCAAATGGATTCAGTGTACAGGATATGGTATCTGCCCTGCAAACAATCGAAGGAGGTAATTTGTCCTCAACAATTAATTGAGTCCAGCAACTCATACCCGTAGTAGTATCGACAACGCTGGCTGTCAGATATTTTCCTATATCCGAGCAATAAACTTTATTTTGGCCAGTCTGTCCGACAAATACTTTAAATACACCATAATTATTGTGATTGTCGGTAAGCAACATCTTGGGTGTAATCAAAGCTTCGCCAAACTGGTCAACAGAAATCTGGACCTGCCCTTTACAACTAAGTTGCATAAAATTGCTGCCATCTTCAAAACTCAATTCAACTCCGTAAGTTGAAGGCCAGTCCTCCGGAGTGGCCTTCAATTCATTACAGAATTCATATCCAAACATCAACATAAAAATAAATGCAGATACCTGGATAAACTGCTTTGGGATGGGATGATTTATAAAACAATTTTTCATATGGTCATATTTAAAAAAATCAGCAGATGAAATGAGTTCAATTTAAATTGCGATTACTTTCAATAATTTTATTTGCGTGCCATTTGATATTTTAATAAAATACACTCCCGGATTTCCGAAAATTTTCCGGTCAAGTGCAATTACATTAGCGCCTTTTTGCAAGCCGTAAGGAATACAAGAAATTGATCGCTGCTCAGGAGTAAGCACTTCAATATTTATTTGAGATTCAGAAGCTCCATTGATCCCGATCTGAATTTTATCTGTAAATGGATTTGGTAAAAAATTCAAAATGTAAAAATTTGCATCACCACTTTTAGCCTCGCTCTCAAAATCATTTATACCAACTACTGAATGGTTTGTATACAACTCGCTTTTAAAGCCAGTCATCAATTCAGGAAATGGTATACACTCTGTTATTCTATTTTCAAATTTGATTTTAAATAAAGGATTGTATGAATTGATAGAAATACCTTTTACAGAATGGTAAGAAATTTTGATGCAATTATTGTTTTTGTAATAATTTCCCGGATTCCACTCCGGTAAATCACTTTGTACTTCTTGAATTTGATTCAAACAAAGTCCCTTCAACTCCATACCAATCTGAAGTCCTGTAAGGTCACGTGGTTGATTCAAATAAAATTCAAGAATATTATCTTTAATTCTGTAAAATATTTCTTCTGATTCAAAATAGTCTCCTGAAGCGTATCCGTGGGCTGTAAAACTTAAATTAACATCGCCAAGTTTAACTGCTTTGATATTTATTTTTGTATCTTGATACAATTCTTCAAGCATAAGATCCTGGCAAGAATCCAATTCATAAAAAGGATCCTTTGGATCTTTAAATACATAATTTGGGTTTAAAAAAATGTAACTTTTATTATGCAGGAGATTCGAATCCCTGCCCAGTATAAGATTTCGAAGAAGGACCACATCCTTGGTACTCACAGAACGGTTCATGTCCATATCAGCTGCAAAAAATTTCGAAGGTTCATCGAAGAGTTCAATACCCAGAATATGGCGTTGAATCAATATGATGTCTGCTGTCGACAGTCCTTCAGAATAATTCTTTGAATGAGATGAATAAAGATGTGCTTCTGCACTTGCAGGAATATCAGAAAAAATAAAAGACCCGTCGTTCGAAGTCTGCGATGTTTTATCCGTTTTTAGTGTTGACAATTTTACTTCAACTTCTTTCACAGGCTGTCCATTCTGTGTGAGGATCCGGCCTTCCAATTTTACAGGTTTCAATCCTGTCGGGCAATGAGAAAATACATCGTCGATGACCAGGAAGGTATATACCTCACTACTGTTTCCGGCTTCATCCCAAACAACCAACTTGATATCTCTTCTACCCTGACTATCGCATGTATAAACTCTCAAAGTATCGTTGATATCTGATGAATATGAAAAACGAAGATTTTTATCATCGGTACAATTGTCGCTGCTTTTATTGTTAAACAATCTTGCAGGAACGATCGTCATCGGTCCATTTGGCATTTGCGTCAAACTGGAGGACACGCCAAACATGGCAATGGCATAAGGTATTTTAGAATCCTGTACTTCCAGAATTACCTGAAGCTGCCCTTCATTATGACAGGAATCCTTTGCGTAATAATATATAATGTGGCGGCCTACCGGATAAACGCCACTTGCATTTGGTCCCTTTCCGGTTTGATCGATAGACAGATCCCCATGGTAGTCTACTTCAAAACGAAAACTGATTTTATCATTGGAACCGCAATCTGTTGCACCAACTGATGGCAAGTTCACCTGTCCGGGTTCACAGTTCGGAGTTTGGATTCCGACGATTGTATCCTGGATTCCAAACAATACCGGTGCTATGGTATCAAAAACTTTGATTTCCTGAGTATACGTATAATATCCATTGGCCGGCAGGTACGGATGAGGTTGAAAAAGCGGGTTGTATTTACACCAATCAATCACTTTCCATTTACGCAACACTTTGGCACAAACTCCTCCATGATTAAAATGAAATATCTCATCATTTTTAGTGACCTGTACCAAAGCACAAGCATCGTCGTTTATGACCGGATAACCGGATTGAATAGTGTCCAGATCTATTCGGCAAGCATACACGGTCGTATGTAGCGGCCAGGTCAAATGAGCCGGATTTAGACCATCAAACGTATGTGATCTGTAAACGGTAATGGTTTGCCGGCATGTGGTATTCAATCCATGGCGATCTGTTGCAATGTAAGTTCTGATAAATGTTCCGGAACCGCAAGCATCCAGATTATTCTCATCGCTCGTGTCAATATTACTAATACCGCAGTTATCAAAGTAATGAATAACTCCCTTTGATAGCAAGCTATCTAAATGAACCCCGCATTGTACTGTAAAATCAGGTGGGCATTCCAGTTCAGGAGCAATTTTATCATTGACCAATGCCTGGACCATACAATCGACATACCTGCCTCTCAATAAACTATCGCTTACCGGACCGGGGCCAGGATAAACATCGTAAACTCTTAATATCAAAAGGATAGCTTGCGAATCGGCATCGGCACAACAAAATCTGACGAGGTCATCAAAGGCATTGTCAGGATTTGCAGGCGATAGACAATCAGGGACCGAAGAGGCAAACATTCTTTTAATCTTAAAATAAAGATGATTACAATTGTCGCTTGAACCCCCATCGAATAAATAGGCGGGAGCTTCTGCAATGCCACTTTCGTTGATACTTATGGTCTGGGCCGGAGCGCAAACAACCTGGGGGAGTTGTGCATCGTGAACAGTTACTGTCATGGAATCGAGACCCGACATTCGGCAATCATCTTCAATACTGAAGTACACTTTAAAAACTCCAGGTGTAAAATAAAAGATGCCTCCATTTGTAGTCAAATTGCCATAGGTACTGGAGGTTTGAAAGGTGAGATTTGGACTGCAATTTCCGCTGAAGGTAGCTGCAGGAATGAGAATGCTGGTATCACATCGCGACTGATTCCTGATGTGAATGGTAATGTCAGGTGGAGCCTGCACATTAATGGCCATCGCAACATTAATCTTTTTTAACTCCAGTGCACCTGACCTGCCCTGATAAGATATCAAAAGAAATCCGATCAGGACAGACCAAAAGAAAAGGGAATTTTTAAAAACATGCCAAAATCGTTCTAAAGAGTTTATGGTGCACATATTCGCTGAGTTTCAGTAAAAAAGATTCTGATGCATAGCTGGATCCAGATTAAAAAGATTTTTAAAAAGGATTCACTTAGCATCATCGCGAAGATTGAATCTGCGCGTGATTACTGCTCCTGGAAATGAGATAAGAAGAATTTTAGATTACTGAGCCTGGGAGGAATACTGTAGGTGGGCGGGGCTTAAGAATTCAATATGGCCCTTGGATAGCAGGACATAGCTTATTTAAATCACATTACAAAATTATGTAATATTTAAATAACTGCAAAACAATTTATTAAAAAATATTACATTTTTATTTTATATATATAACTCACTATTACAAATAATTGAATATTAACAAATAATATAATGTGTTTGAATTTGAGTAAAAAAAAAAGCCCCCTCCCGATTGCTCGAGAAGAGGCCATCCCAAAAACCGATTTAACTTTTCTCATGTTTGGCGATCTTAAAATCGCCGCACAAAGAGGACTTTGGGAGATAGTGATCGATTAATCGATCACTACCATCCTCTTAGTTGCTGTATGGTTAACGGCATCCAACTGATAGTACAATACTCCACCAGCGTTCAGATCAGACTTCTGTACCTTCATGGTATTCAGTCCTTTTGTACCCTGTGTTTCGTATACTCTCAATACTTTGCCTGTCACATCGTAGATGCTCAGTTTCACTGCACCTGCTTCAGGTAAGCGATAGCTGATCACGGTTTCCTTAGCAAATGGGTTCGGTGAGTTTTGGTACAATTCGAATACTCCGGATTCTACCACTCCTCTTTCCGTACGCACGCCAAGATTCACGTTATTGATATTCAATGAAGCATCGTAAGCTTCTGCTGTGGTTACATCTGAAGTGATTGCCAACAAGCTTCCAATGCTGGACTGGCTGCTTGCGCGGAATACTACAGTGAATAACGTTGCATCAGCATCTGCGCTTTGTGCAACTTTATTGTTCCAGCTGGTAGTCAAGATACCTTCATTGATTCTGTTTGTTCCAAAGTTGCTTTCATCGACATTCAATACACCTGCTTCAACTCCTTCGAAGCTTAAAACCTGGCGATCGAATCTCAATGTGAACTGGTAACCTGAGATGTTGGTAAAGTTGCTTGATTTGAATTCAACTCTGTACAGTTCACCTGCAACAGTATTGTTGTTATCAACTTCAAGATTTAATTTACCATTACTTCTGGTGCTGCTTCCAGCTACCTGATGACCTCTTGCAGTCGTATTAACATCACCCATTTTAACCGCAACGAAGTTTTCAATGACGTTAGAACCATTCTGAACATTAGTCTCAATCTCTTGTGGATAATCATAAGGTTTAGTTGGATCTGCGAATACATAATTCTTCGGTACGAATGTCCATGACTGAACTTTGTTAAACTGGCTGTTTACACCTAAGATCAGTTTTCTGATTTCAGATACGTCAGCCGCAGTGATCGTCTCACTCAAGTTTACGTCAGCAGCAATCAATTTGTATGGGCTATTCAATGTCTCGATTCCAAGAATATGTCTCTGAATCTTAACGATATCAGCTGTAGTTACTCCATTAACCGGGTCGTCATTTCTCAAAGGCTTAACCTTGTAAGTATTTGCAGCCAGGTCGCCGAATAAGTATTTACCGTCTGCCAAAGTCAACATTTGTCTCATCATGTTATTTGACAAGTACAACTGAACATCAGCAAGTTCTGTTTCGTCATTATTCTCAGTTCTCAGATCTCCGGTAATTCTACCTTTCAATGAACCTGTGTTAGGACAGATGTCCTGATTGTCCTGAACAATAACAACAGTTTTGCAATAGTCTGTATTTCCTTCTTCGTCTTCAACCCACATTTGAACATCAACTACCAATTCGTCATTTGCACCAGCGGCCACAAAATCAGAACAACAAATAGTGATTCCTGTCTTTGTAGGATCTCCATCGAAATAGAACAACAGATCTTCTGCATCAGTACAGTTGTCAAAGCTTCCTCTGTCGAGGTCTTTTGCCCAAACAGTTACACAACCGCTAGCAGGCATTGGAACTGTGATCACACCTGTCAGACAGTATGGTGTTGGAGCTTTGCAGTCCTTCACTTCAAACAATTGACAAGTAATACCCACGTTTCCGCAACCATCTTCAACATGCCAGCAGATGTTGTGAATACCTATTGGATAAGTACCACTTGCACTGAATGGATCATTTTCATTATCTGCATATGGATTGTCGTGGAACAATGGTGTACGACCGGCAGCGAATTCTTTACGAGTCAACGGACCAACTACGGCATCTTTACCAGAGTATGCTCCTTTTCCATCGTTGAAGAAATCGATTTTGTATTCGTAGAATAACCAGTCAAGTGGGCTACAGTTATCAGTTGCATCAGCAGTGATGTTGATATGTCCGTAGCAAACGCCATTTGTTTTCACAGCAGGCTCACAATCGCCAACAGTAATGCTTACACTTGGCTTATCTGTATCTGTTACTTTAATAATCTGTAAGTATTCCCATCTTCCATTAACAGGATCCAGACTTGGATCGTATTGACACCAGTCAATAACCACCCAGGTACGGAGAACCTTGAAGCAAGCATCAGGCTCGATCGTAAACACTTCATCAAAATGCTCAATACTGATCAAAGCACAAAGATCATCAGCACCATTCTCAACTGTAGGTCTTCCCAACAGCGGATTATCTGGGCTTAAATCTGCACCACAACCAGCGATGGTTGTTGCCTGACCTGTACAGTTACCTGGCCAGGTAATATCATCATCAGAATCGCAATTGTCAGCACGGTTGATATAGAATGGATCGCAATCAACCACCCAGATAGTCTGAGTTGCAGTGACGCTGATACCGTTAGGTCCGCGAGCAACAACAGTTCTGGTCAATTGACCCTGACCGCATTCGCGATTGTCATTTACACTGATGGTAGGATTGTTTCCGCAAGCACTAAGTACATATCCGTCGAATCCCCAAGTCAGTTCATGCTTTCTGTCTGCATGTGCTGTATCGAACAATGCGCGATAGTAATCGCAAGCTCTGTTCCATGCTGGTGGATTTGATGGTGGTGCTCCAGGAACATAACCTGGGTAACCAGTGATATCATTTCTTACGCAATAGTTATAACATACGAGGTCGTTAGTAACCACTTTCTTTCTGTTCGTCAAATCTGTAACTACTCTACCGAAAGTAGGATCGTTAGGATCGTCGAGATTATCAACGTCAAACCAGAACCAGCAGCTTACCACGATATTTGGTGGTGCAACAACTGTAGGAACGCTCTTGTCCTGAACCTCAACTTCAACCATACAATCGCTGAAGCGGTTGAACAGGTTACCACCTGGATTCATTCTGTTTGGTGCAATCGGACCAGCTCCAGTTTCGCGGTCGAATACGCGGAAGACCACCATTACTGTATTTCCAACATCAGAACAACAGAATTTCACATGATCATCAAAATAGATCTGGTTACCATCGAGGATAGCATTGTCGTCACCATTGATACCTGCACAATTCGTACCGTTATCAGCCTGGTTTGCATTGCTACCGTTGTTGGTGCTTCTCAGGTGTTCCATACGGATCACTTTAAAGAAGATATGAGGTTGACAGTTGTCGAAACTTCCCTGATCAAATGACTCAGCAAATATTTTTGCGAAGTTTTCGCCAGGAGATTGATTTCCGTTGATAGAAACAACAGTTTTTGCTTCGCAAACAGCAACAGGAGGAACGTTGTCCTGAACATTCAGGGCAATTCTTCTCTTTGTAATATTTCCACAGCAGTCTTCAGCAACGATATAACCATCCTGGATACCCAAAGGCATGTTTACAACAACGTAACCGCTGGTCTCATTTCCTAAAACAGTACCATCAGCAACTTCAACAGTGTAATGAATTTCATTGCTGCAGTTGTCGATCAACCAAGCTGGTGGAACTTCCCAACGACCAGTACAAGTCCAAACTTCCATATTTACAATAACTGTATCAGGATAGAGGATCTTTGGTCCTTCAGCATCAGCAACTTTAATGATCTGGTTGACTCCACCGATTTCGCTGGTACACCAGTCCATAACAGTCCACTGTCTGATGATTTTGTAACATCCTACATCACCGGCATCGCAACCAGGAGTTGCAAGGTCAATGGTGATATCTTTCCAGGTTACACCTAAGTTTTTGCAGTTTACGCCACCAGGATAACCAGTACCGTGCCACATAACCACCTCATCTGGTCCCCAGCAAAGAGGATTGTTTGGCCTCCAGCTTGGGTGCGCAGGATAGTAGATTGGATATGGGCTTGGGTGACCAGCGTATTCGCCGGCATCGATACAGTTCCATCCCAATGTTCTTGGTAAACGCTCTCCAGCTAAATCACCCGCAGGGCTTGGAAGGAAACCACCTGTTGCAAACCAATGCGCAGAGTCAAGTAAGTAACCATCTACACAATATGGGGATGACAGATAGTGTGGAGTAACATCTTTATTTTGGTCAATCTTGCCATCACAAGACAGCATCGGATTTTCAATATTATCCCAGTTCAGTGGAACTTCAGCATCGCTCAAATGTCCCAATGAAACCTGAATAGTTTGAGAACAAACAGCTTTATTACCGGAGTTGTCTGTTGCAGTCCAAGTTCTGACAATAATTCTGTCAAATCCCTGTGCACAACCTAAAATTGAAACATTGTCCTTATAAGTCAATCCAGCTCCACCACAATTCTCAACAACCGTTGGGAATCCGGTATAATTTGGAGATGTTGGAGAGTAGCAAGGTACGCAAGTATCTCTTGGACAAGAGATCGCAGGTGGCCATTTGTCTTCAACCGTAGCATGTCCCCAGCAGCTGTTGCCTGTAGCAGCATCGCGCACTGTAATTTTCAATTCACGGCCCAGATCTTGAATTCCAACCTGAACACCAGGCGCTTGAGCATCGCGATCTATAATTGCATTGGTTACCCAATCGCGTACTTCAACAGTATAATCGTCATAACATTTGTATGGTCCACCAGAAAGAACTTCATCAGCAGAAATTGTAGCCAAACAGTTTTCGTCGAGGCTGATTTGGATTTCATCGTGGCAAGCCAATGCAGTTACTGTATTTGGATATTCATTTACGCATACATCAAACATACAAGTACCTACGTTACCCTTAGCATCTGTAGCTTCATAGCACAATGTTGTACATCCGATCGGGAAGTAACAACCCGGGCCATAAGGAATTCCGCAAGTTTGGCGAACGCGGATCATATTGTCTGCAGTTGCATAAATTACATTTCCTGTAAAACCGATAGGACGGCATATCCCCAAGGTTCCAAATCCGGCAGCCATATTATCAATTGCTCCTCCGGTAATTATACCTGTGCTGATCTGAAGTTTACCATCTCCAAATGGTCTTCCAGCATTGCAACCTCCAAAAGTTGAAAGTTTTACATCGTAAAGCGTACCGATACCCCCTACGAGGGTAATACCTCTGGTCTCTCCCGGGTCGAGAATTAAAGAAGATGCTCTGCTCGATCCCGTATTGATCACAAAGGTTCCATCGCAGTTATAAACCGTATCTGTTTGTGGAGTGGTAGAACCTCCCAAGTACATGGTATCCAAAGAAGGAGCATTTTGAGCTGTTGTGCGAATTCCATCAGCAGCAACTGATCTTCTTACCAAAGTCCAAAGGCTTTTAGGCGATACACCGTTGCAACCCTGGAAATTAGGATTGTTGTTATAACCTGTTAAACCAGTTGTCCATGCGTCATTGGCAGCTGTTTTAGCATAACATTCAAAAATACCGTTTGGAGTAGGTGCACCAGAACATCCAGCGATAAAGTTTGCTACCAATCCGATAATGGCCACTTTTTGAGCCGTATTATTCGTTGCATTAAATATCAAACCACCGGGGCGACCAAATGCGTAACCGCAGAAACCTCCTGTAGCCTGACAACCAATAGAATTGGCTTCATTCACAAAGTTGTTTGCAGGACAGTTATCCATGGCCATGATAGGAGGTGCATCCCAGGAGCCTTCGCATTCACCAGGACCTAAGTTGATAATAACCGCTTTAGGACATCCAATAAAAGTTGGAGGTTCAGTATCCTGAATGACAACCTGCTGGATACCTGTAACTGTTCCATCATTGGCATCAGATCTCCAGGTAATATAGTAAGTACCTCCAGAACCTGTTAAAACAGGCAGGTTACAATTATTGGTAATGTTGTTGGTACTTTCGCAGCAAGTTGTGGGAACTCTGATGGTAAAATTAGGTGAGCCCTCTCCAAAAGTTGAGGTGCTTTCCCATCCAATAGTAGGCTGTAAGCGAATAAAACTTCCGGTAGCATTTACTTCAGCATTATAGACACCTTTAGGGATATTAATGGTGTCATTCATGCCATTTCCGGTAGTTACCGTACCTACCACACATCCGCCAACGCTAATACCAGGAGAAGTTGTACCAAAAGTAGATGCGCAGTCGCCTGCCATTACAACCTGTACTGGCCCGCAATTTACGTCATATGGGTTGGTAGTAGCTCCATTGGAATTCGACCCAGGAGCCAAAGGGGCTGGAATATTCGTAATTGTGATGGCTCCACAACCAAAAGTGGTGTTACAGGCATTGGCAAAAGCACATCCAACATCATTTCTGGGAACTGTAGAACCGTTTACAAATGCTCCACTACGGTCTGCAACTGACGCACAACCGGGTGTATTAAGAGCCGGACGGGGAACGTTCACTGTAGCAACACAGGTTCCGGGATTTAGGCCTATCACCAGCGCTGGAAATATCGTGTCATTCGTAGTTGTCGTCCCAACAAATCTACAAGTTGGCGACTTCCCTGGGCACTGGGCATCTATTCCAAGGGCCCAGCTCAAACCCATAAACAGAAGTACTAAACTTCTGTAAGATTTGAAAGGATTAGATAATAAATTTATTTTCATGAGATTTGGTTTTGCTTATTAAATGAGAAAATCAAGTAATTGGCTTCTGACTTCCGTTTACTTTTTAAATTGATTGACAATAGATTTGAATTCATTATTCCAGCTCTTAGCAAAAAAACCAGCAGTATTGGTAAAACTGCCGTCTTTCTGATCTGGATGCATTACCGGCCAAAGCAAAGCCAAAATTTGAGGCATTTCATACGATGGTTCGTTAGCCTCATTCAACACAAACTGATACCCATTATAAGCATCAATAAGTGGCTTCGCCCCTGGATCGTTGCGATCAGTAAATTTCTTTAATTGCTCCAAAAGCAAGGCACTTTGTCCTTTAGCTAGTTCGACGCACTCGGTTTTAGACTTGAGTGGTGGAAGTACAGACTCCGGTGTAATCGGAGAAGATTGGGCTGAACCATGCATGGCAATACTCAAAAACACCAGCAAGAATACACCGGTTATGAGAGTTTTGGCAAAACATGAAACAGACTCAAAAACGTTAAAATTCGTCCTTTTCATGAGAAATAGTTTTGGTTATTTAATAAAATTTTTTGCTCCGTTTATATAAAAACACAAAAATGAATTGCACGAATAAACCCGTACACTTCATCGATGTCTTTAATAAATATTCTTCAAGATTTCAAGGGAGTCGCTTCGTCGGCTTCTTCCTCCCTCATCGGTTGCTTCATACCTAAATTACCCTACCCGATGAGGTTCAATCCATCTACGCAAAGATATACAGAATCCATTTCTGTACTACTTTTTTTTTAATATTTTCCATATATATATGTATATTGTTGAATATCATACCATTAGACTAAAAAAAATTTTAACTTGGATTTAACTAAGAAAGCATTTTCAGAGGACAATTTTGAAATTTGCACATGCTTTTCTTGGCTTATATTAGGAATAATTTTACAATAATTTCCTGGATCATAAAATCGGGAATTTGGACTTTTTGACTTTTGGACTTTTTGACTTTTTGATCTTTGGACCTTTTGGGCTTTTGGTGTCGGTACCTGTTCTAATATATTGCCATGCCTTCGGGCTTTTATTTCTGTATAAATTGCACATTTGGAATTTACAGATTGATTCCTATGAGACGTTTAGACGATTAGACTCTTATCCAATCTTATTGCTCCCTATTTAGTAGTCAGTAGTCAGTAGTCAGGAATTAGCAGCCAGCATTTGGTTGCTCTTTGCTCTATTGACGTGTCACCCCTACGGGGCTGGAATTTATGATATTTCCATTCTCTATTGACATTCCACCCCTACGGGGCTGGAATTTGGTTTCATCCATTCTCCTCCCGACATAAAGGTGATGTATTTCTATTTCACCAATTTCATGTCGGGACACCATTCTCTATTAATATGTCACCCCTACGGGGCTGGATTTGTATTATTTCCAATCTCTCCTCGCTTTCAGCTTTGCGCTTTAAGCTTCTAATCCATTCCCTATTGACATTCCACCCCTACGGGGTTGGAATTTGGTTAAATTAATGATCCTGTAATCTTTATGTTAATCTCAATTTTCTATTCACAATCACTCCCCGATTTCTGCTTATCGCTTTGCGCTTTAAGCTTCTAATCCATTCCCTATTGACATTCCACCCCTTCGGGGCTGGAATTTGGTTAAATTAATGATCCTGTAATCTTTATATAATCGCAATTTTCTATACCCTCACTCCGCGCTTTCTGCTTATCGCTTTGCGCTTTAAGCTTCTAATCCATTCCCTATTGACATTCCACCCCTACGGGGCTGGAATTTGGTTAAATTAATGATCCTGTAATCTTTATATAATCGCAATTTTTATACCCTCACTCCGCGCTTTCTGCTTATCGCTTTGCGCTTTAAGCTTCTAATCCATTCCCTATTGACATTCCACCCCTTCGGGGCTGGAATTTGGTTAAATTAATGATCCTGTAATCTTTATGTTAATCTCAATTTTCTATTCACAATCACTCCCCGATTTCTGCTTATCGCTTTGCGCTTTAAGCTTCTAATCCATTCCCTATTGACATTCCACCCCTTCGGGGCTGGAATTTGGTTAAATTAATGATCCTGTAATCTTTATGTTAATCTCAATTTTCTATTCACAATCACTCCCCGATTTCTGCTTATCGCTTTGCGCTTTAAGCTTCTAATCCATTCCCTATTGACATTCCACCCCTTCGGGGCTGGAATTTGGTTAAATTAATGATCCTGTAATCTTTATGTTAATCTCAATTTTCTATTCACAATCACTCCCCGATTTCTGCTTATCGCTTTGCGCTTTAAGCTTCTTATCTATTCGCTATTCTCAATACAATTATCTCCATACTTTATACACTTTCTTCCGCTTTGCGCTTTAGGCTTTTTGCTTCGAGCTTTTGGCATCTTTGATCTTTGCTCCTTCATCCATTTTTATTGCAAACTGAATACTGTGGGCTGCAAACTTCTTACTTCCCTCCTTGTTTTTTTACGGCAATCAATTGCATGGCACCATTATTGTTGGCAACCAAAATATAGGGTTCTCCCGAATAGGTCTTTTTCAATAGAAGCAGGTTTTTAACATCTCTGGGTATGTAAAGACCGCTCTTATCCGGACTCACCTCATCAAACCAACCTTTAGTATTGCCCTTTAAAAACAAACCAATACTGGCATCTGCCCGGCCGGTTTCTACTTCAGAGACATAGAGGTTGCCGCCAATAACCAGATCCTTAATTTTATCTCCATCAAGATCCTCATAAATCATTCCGTTAACAGGCGAGATCTGGGCTCTGTTGGGGAGGGCTTTCATTTCAAACTTCCCATTATTGTTGATCAGGACCGAAGTTTGAAAAGTCTTAGCTCTATAGTTCAAAGCATTTGCTAACATATCTCCATACACTTGTTCCAAAGTCGATTTTCCAAATTCATCGTAAGTCTTAAATTTATCCAAAATCATCGGCATTTGTTCTGATGAACATTGCCGGCCTCTCACGGGAAATAAATTTCCATCCTTTTTATACCAGCCCAGAATAATATCGGATTTCATATTGTTGTCGAAATCACCGGCATATACCTGAAATGGTTTTGCTTTGGAGGTTTGGTATTTATAATTTGTTCCTAAATTGCCTACAATAAAATCTTTGTCCCCATCACTATCAATATCGGCTTCCAAAATACGATTCCACCATCCGGATGTTTCCTGTAAACCAAACTCTTCAACTGATTTTTTAAGTTTTCCGTTTTTCTGAATAAAAGGGCTTATTTCCATCCATTCCCCTACAACCACCAAATCTAAAAGTTGGTCATTGTTTAAATCTGTCCACAATGCATCAGTAACCATGCCGCAATTTGAGAGTCCATCTGCCCATTTATCGGTTGCTACTGTAAATGTTTTACCGGTATTTTCAAGTAAATAAGAGTTGCCGGGAAAAGGATATTTACCAGGCGAAAGTCTTCCACCAATAAATAAATCCAGATCGCCATCTTTATCGTAGTCGGCAGGAACAACACATGAGCCACTTCCTGTGATTGGTAGAAGGTTGTTCATCCTGGAAAAATTTCCTTCACCGTCATTCTCGTAAAGTCTGTCCTGGTAAGCCTTTGGGTCATCCCACTCATTACCTCCACTGACAACATATAAATCAAGATCTCCATCCTGCTCTTTATCAAAGAACACAGCTGCGACATCTTCAAAATTTTTATCCTGCTCAAAACAAGGCAATTCTGTTCTTGAAAAAAGTCCCGATGGATTTTGAATAAACAACACACCGGCCTGGCCGGACGCGCCGCCTATAAAAAAATCATCAGCACCATCTCCATTGATATCCCCTGTGCACAATGCAGGACCAAATTGTGACATTTTATGTGGAAGTAAGATTTGTCTTTTATGGAAATCGTCGAAGTCATTCTCTTTATGAAAAAAAACTGCACTGAGTTCAGAAGTTCTGTCTGTAAATAATTTTTCAGCAACCGCCGCTGGTTTTGACATTGGAGCTGCATCGCTATAGTTTAATTCCAGGATGCGATCCACACCAACATGAGATAAAACCTGTTGTTTTTTATCAGACCAATTGATTGTTAAGCTTTCAATTTCCGAATCATTACCAAGTCCAAAATAAAAGTAGTCGTCTACAACAGATTGATATCCTCTTGTTGTAATGAGCTCATTTGTCTGAATGCCTGCAGCCGTTTTGATCTCAATCCTTGAATTCATTTTTAAAGCATCGTTAGGTGCTTTCAATTTTACTTTTAAGAAATGGTTTGGAGATCTTTCAATAGCATTATTTTTATAAACTAGAGCATGTTCATCGATATTATTCACAACGAGGTCCGGGTCTCCATCGTTATCCAGATCACCATAAGCTGCACCAGAGCTAAAACTTTTATAATCCAGATTTGCTTCTGAACTTCTGTCTGAAAATGTAAGATCTCCGTTATTTTCATAATAAAAATTTGGAACTTTGGTCGAAATCATTTGAGTATTTTGTTGTCTCAAAAATCTCACAACAGATTCTGTAGATTCTCCTTTTTTCTGCATTTCAGTAGCATGTTTGACCATGGGCTTAAAGAAATCTTTATTCAGAAAATCGCGATAATATCCATTGGAGATATAAATATCTTTCCAGGAATCCAAATTAAAGTCCATTAACAATACACTCCAACTCCAATCGGTATTGTGAATCCCACTCATTTGTCCAATTTCACTGAATGTTTTATTTCCATTATTGATTTGCAGCATATTGCGCATGTAGGAATAGTGATATCCGGATTGATGATACCTCCAAAATCGCGGGATATCCATACTGGCCATATTTACTTTTTCCCTGTAATTATCTTCGGCCAGCATATCCAAAACAAGAAAATCGAGAAGTCCGTCATTGTTAATGTCTGCTGCATCAATTCCCATACTGCTGTGACAAGTATGCTGAACCGCTGTATATAAAATATTCTTAAAAGTTCCATCACCTTTGTTCTCAAAGAAATAATCAGGTTGTTCATGGTCCACTGAAATATAGATATCGGGATATCCATCTCCGGTAAGGTCGGATGTCACCAAACCAAGAGTCCAACCATAGCTTAAAATTCCTGAACTTTCTGTAACATTGGTAAATGTGTTGTTTCCATTATTTTTATAAAGTGTATTTGAAGTTTCAAGAGGAGGATTGTGAAATCTGGAATAATGCGTTCCTTCACCAGACATGCGATCCGGTGGATGATTGCCTACTATCAAATCGAGATCTCCATCCAGATCCATATCAAAAAAACTTGCACAGATGCTATAACCACCATCATTCACAGCGAATTCTTTGGCCTTATCAGCCAAACCTAATTTTCCATCATTGATCAGTAATAAATTTTCCCTTGCACCAGAGCCTTCTGCAGGAAAAAATGATTTGCATAGATATACATCTTTAAATCCATCATTATTTACATCAGCAACTGCCCCTCCGGTGAACCAACCTTTATATTTTGACAATCCTGATTTTTCGGTAATGTCTTCAAATTTAAATCCACCAAGATTCAGATACAATTTATTAGAAACCATATTGCCTGTAAGCAGGATATCTGTCAGATCATCGTTGTTTATATCAAACAAGATCACTCCTCCCCCATTAAAGACATTGATATATTCAAGCGGATTGGGCAAGAGATCAGGTCGAAGATCATTTCTAAATTTAACTCCTGTAATATTGGTATCTATCAATTCAAATGCAACAAGATCAGGATTTACGTTTGGCCTTTCTAAACCACTCTTAGAGCATCCATAAAATAAGAAGACTGTCAGAAGGCCAAAAAAACAACAGATTGAGAATTTGTTCATATACTTTCTTGTTTCGATCCCTTAATTGATTATCTTATATTCCGAAAAAAATACAATGCATTATTATTAATGCCAACAAGAATGCAAGGCTTCGATTGAACGTTGATCACTTTAATATCTTTTACATCATGAGGCATAAAGAAACCGGATTCATTCGGTTTCATATATTTTTCAAGTAGCTTGGTTTTTCCACCTTTGTAAAAAACACCAACGGATGCGTCCGCCCGGGTAGTTTCTATTTCAGCATTAAACATGTTTCCAGCAACAACAACATCCTGTACCCCATCAGCATCAAAGTCTTCTACCAAAATTCCCTGGATGGTGCTAAACTGGCATTCTGCGGGGAGCGGCGTCACTGTAAATTTTCCACCTTCGTTGATTAACAAAACACTTTCAAATAAATGGGCTTTATATGCCAGTCCTTTGTCTAAGCCTTCCCCGTAAATATCCTTCAAGCTTGCTTCTGCAAAGGAATTATAATTCGGAAATTTTTGTGCAATGGAAGGTACTTGCTCTGACGAACACTGCCTTCCACGTACAGGAACGAGGTCTTTGCCGTTGTATTTTGCCAGAACAATATCAAAAGTACCATTCTGATCATAATCATCACAGTAGACCATAAAAGGTTTGTCTTTACGAGCGTGAAATTTATAATTCGTTCCAAGATTTCCAACGATAAAATCCATGTCTCCATCACGGTCGGCATCTGCAGATACAATCCTGTTCCACCAGCCTTCTGTATGTTCCAGTCCATATTTGCTTTGTTCAGCAAGAACCAACTTGCCACCTTGGTTTTCAAAAATTGTAATGGGCATCCATTCACCCACAACAACAAGCTCTGGAAAGGCATCACCCGTGAGTTGAGTCCAAATTGCTGAAGTAACCATTCCTACGCTTCTCAATTGAGGTGCAATAGCATCGGTGACATCCGAAAATACACCGTTCCCATCATTTTGCAAAAGATAAGATTTAGGTGGATAAGGATATTTCTCCGGAATGGTTCTTCCTCCCCGGAACAGGTCCAAGTCACCATCACCATCAAAATCAATGACTGCAATACAGGATCCGCTGGAACGTATTTTAGGTAAATTGGACAAGTCTTTTGTAAAGTTCCCCTGACCATCATTCTTGTATAATCTATCCTGATAAATTGGGAGGGATTCATCCATTTCTGTTCCACCGGAAACAACATACAGATCGTCATCTCCGTCGTTGTCTGCATCGAAAAAAACGCTCTGCATATCTTCGTAATCCCGGTCTTTTTCGAATACAGGAACTTTCTTCATGCGAAAAGTTGCAGAATCTGTCTGAAGGTAAAGTTGAGCGGCTTTAAAATGCGGGGCACCGATATAAAAATCCTCTTTGCCATCGCGATTTACATCTGCAACTGAAATAAAGGGTCCAATCCGGCTTAGCTGATGTGGAAGCAATATTTGGTATTTATAATCGTCGAACGGATTCTCCTGGTGATAGTACATAGGCAGAATACTTGCTTCTGTATGTTCAGCAAATACAGGCTTATAACTTGCCTGAAAATTTGACTGCTGATTTGCCCTCGAATAATCAGCGGTAATCAGCTGGTTGACACTAACATTTGTTAGTGTCAATTTTTTGAAATCCGGCCAATCAATTTCCACCCGGTCTATTTTGTCAGTGTTTGCAAGGCCAAAATGGGCAATCGGTTCACATGAAGAAAGGTAGCCCCGGGAAGTCTTCAATTGAACGTATTGCATTTGGTTTCCATAGAATAAGGTCACTTTGGCTCCAATACCATACTGGTTATGGGGCTGACCTTTACATGCAACGCGCAGATAATTCTGACTTGAGTTTACATTATTTTGATAAACAAAAGCTGGATCATCGATATTATTTACAACAAAGTCTAAATCCCCATCATTATCCAAATCACCTAAAGCTGCTCCATTTGAAAAACTGGTTTCATTGAATCCCCATTCTTTCATCATCTTCTTAAATTGGAGATTCTTTTCATTTCGATAAATGTAATTGACGAGTTTGACAGAAGGCAAAATGTCCAGAACCTGATCAACGCTGTCTACAATATTATTTTTTTCTTTGAGAAATTCTCTCATTTTCTCATTTGTATCTCTGTCGTAAACATCCCTTCGATACCCATTGGTTATAAGCATATCCTTGAAGCCGTCATTATCCAGGTCACTCAATAAAGCAGCCCAGGACCAATCTGTCTTATCCACTCCCGACAATTGGGAAATATCGGTAAAAAATCCATTGCCATGATTGTATTGCAACACATTATGCATGTATTGATCCTGAAAACCCATTCTTTTTAATTGTTCAAAATATTCCGGTTGCATTGCCGGCATGGTGGTTTTTGATCTTCGATAATCTTCAGGCCTCATTTCAACGACCAGAATCTCTTCATCTCCATCGTTGTTGAGATCTCCAAAATCAACTCCCATCGAGTAATACGGTACGTGATTGGTGAGCGCTTTTACGCTTTCTTTAAACGTACCATCCCCATAATTTATAAAAAGATAATCGTTTTCAATAAAGTCATTGGCTACATAAAGGTCTTGGGTTCCATCCTTATTTAAATCTCCGGCTACAGCTGCCAAGCCATAACTGTAACTAGGATATAAACCTGCTGCCTTACTGACATCCGTAAAGCTGGCATTTCCGTTATTCCGAAATAATTTATGCGTGCTGTTCGGATCAAATTCACCTTTCTCCATTAAGGCTTTAACTTTTACGATGGAATCTTCCCTGACACCCCATCTTTCCGGCCGGTTAGACACAAATAAGTCCAGGTCTCCGTCAAAATCATAATCAAAAAAAGTAGATGTTATGGAATAACCCGGATCTGCAACTCCGTATTTTTCTGCTTCGTCCAAAAAAGTCATGTTTTTTTGGTTGATCAGTAAAATATTTTTATTCTTTTCTGGGATATTCTCAAAGCCTCCTCTGCAGATATAGAGGTCCATATACCCGTCATTATTGATATCCGCTGTGGAAACACCACTTCGCCATCCATCCAATTTGCTTATACCTGCTTTATCGGAGACGTCTTCAAATTTGAAATTTCCAAGATTTTTGTAAAGCCGATCCGGTACCTGGTTTCCTGTAAAATAAATATCCTGCAAACCATCATTATCAAAATCCGCTATAGCCACGCCGGCACCATTGTAAATGTAGTTAAATGTATAAATATGCTCTGTGGGGGTTTCAACGATTCTGTTGTTGAAATGTATGCCGGATTCTTCGGGTGCTATACTACGAAATAGCTGCCCTTTGAATTCATCTGAGCTAGGCTTGGAACATGCAAAAATTAAAAATAACATTCCAGCTGAACAGCGTGTAATATATTGGATCATTCAACGAGTTGTTTGCTGCAAATTTATGGAAAAACAAAGCGTATATCTTCAATTAACAAATAATTGAGTAATAATTTTTAAAATCAAGATAATTTTGTGCCTCTTTAAATAAAAATTTATGATGATCAGGTTCTTTTCAAGTCTATTTACTGTTTGTCTTCTTTCTATGATGATTTCATGCAAAGATTCGGGTACAGTTAATTCTGTTAAAGAAAAAGAAGTCGATGGCCAAAACGATAATAATAAATTCGAAGATCCTCTTGTGGTTCCGACTCCGGAAGGATATTACGAACCCAAAGGTTTAAAAAAAATGAACTTACTGGATATGTACAAGTTGGGTACAACTGGTCAGTTAAAAAAAGATTTTCCATTAAAAGATGAGCAAGGAAATGATTTTAGTTGGGCTGCAATGGACAATTCAAACAACCAACTTTTCATGCAAATTTATACCGATGAAAGTGGTAAACCTGTAGAAGGGGTTGTATATAAAATTACTGACGAAATTAAAACAATGATTATGAAAGTCAGAATTGTTTCAACACCAACTCCTCAAGTAAAATATGAAGAAGTAAAATAATAATCCAGTTTTCATTTCTGATGTTTTATTATTCCTACTAAACTAAAAATGGCTTGACCTCCTCATGCGATTTTAGTTGCCCGGAGTTCTTTCCAACTGTCTGTTTATCTTTTCATTTGAATATAAATTCCTGTGTCTGAGATCAATAAATGACAATTTTATTGTCATCATCTTCAAAACCACACGATTCCTTCCGATATTTAGTTCATAAATAAACATTTTTCTTCAAACAATCTTAAGTACAAAAATATTTAAAAATTAAATTGAAGTTATCTACCGGATTGCCGGTATTGCTGCATTCTTCATAATAAATAACATTATGCAATTGCATAAGTTAGAATAGGAAAGGGATAATCAATTCAAAGAACAATTGAATTTTTTATGAATGAGAACTGTAATACTATGATTGGTTTCAACTTTCAGGCGTAAGCATTTTTCGTTGCAAAAACCAAAAGAAAACTGAATATGGAGTTCATGAAAGGCTTAATTCAACTTAAAATGCCCGCGACTTATTGATCAGTGACTCAAATAACTAATTCAACCAGAAGTTTAAAGATGTTGCATCATGAGTCAAGATTGTACAAGATGTTGTTGAATAAAATTTGAACAACAAAAAAACAAGGGCTAATAGAAACGCCATAAAATCTTGGCAACCCAATTTTACTAAAATAGCGTTATCAGATGTTGAAGAGAAAAATTAGCATAGATTCAGGCCTTTCATGCTATTTAGGCATCATGGGTTCTTCCATCTTTATTTCGGCTGGTTTTGCCTCTGTTTTTTTGCTCAAACCGAATGTCAGGGTCAACTCGTGAGAACCGTTGTTGAAGTTCTGAAACTCAAGGTAGGATTGATCGTAAGAGTAATAAATTCCCAGGCGATCCAATTTAATGCCAGCGAGCATGGCAATGCGATGCCAGGATGGATTAAAACTGTAGGTAAATCCTGCCACCAATCTATCTTCCATCAACTTTGCAAGGATGTTGAGATCCGTTGCAAATGGGGCGTCTGAAATTTTTCTCAGGCCCAGTGAAGGTTCAAGCACCAGTCTGTATTCCGGCATTTTCCAAATACCTCCTAAAAACGCTGTAAAGCTTACAGGCTTATCTTCTTCGGGCTGGTTGGTTGCAATATTGGCATCGTCGAGTTTGGTTTGAACGATATGAGGGATACTGATCCCAATGCGGTATTTGCCTTTAATTTCCGAATAAAAACCAAAATCAGCTGCAAAATATTTTTCGCCGTTTACTGCTCTGTTGACTACCGGATCTGGATTTTGGTGTAAAGGATCCGTAATGGCCTCATTATCGAGATTATATTGAATATATGCCCCTGATAAGCCCAATGACATTTTCATATCCTGATTGGCATTAAAATGATAAGCATAGTTCAATTGGCCCAGAAATCGATTGGCCACTCCAAAATTTTCATTGTAAACCAAGGCCCCCAGACCCATATTTGTTGCAGCACTCCCGTCGATTCCCAGAGTTAATACTTTAGGAGCTCCGTCAAATCCGGACCATTGATTTCTGAAATTGAATAACAATTGGCTTTGTCCGGAAATACCCGTAGCAGCCGGATTCAACAAAAAGAGATTCAAATGATAATGGTTGTAAACCGTTTGAGCTTTTAATGCCGTGGCATAATCCTGAGCAGACAGAGACCAACTCCCCATCATTATCATCAACAAAATCAGCCAATTTATATTTGATTTTTTCATAATGTTTAAAATATTATTATACAATATTTTATCTAACAATTGTCACAGTTCCTTTGAAATACTGATCATTTTTTCCGGGCTCCAGGACTTTCAGGATCCACATATAGGTACCTTCCGTAAGCGTGTTTCCATCGTCGTCTTTTCCGTCCCAGGTATTCAGATAATTGACGGCAGCAAAGACCTGATTCCCCCATCGATCGTAAATGGTGAGGGTATTTTCAAAATTCTGGACGCAATTAATTTCAAAAAATTCATTAAACCCATCTCCATTCGGAGAAATGACCAATCTGGATTTGTAACATTCGTTATCGATCATACCCACACACACGGTAAATTCCTCTGAAGCGGTGCAACCATTTGCGTCGGTAATCGACAGGGTGCAATTTCCCGAAGGCAAATCATTGGCTATAACTGCCGAATTACCATTACACCAGGAATAGGTAATGGGTGCCGTGGCTCCGGATAACAGAGCTTCATAACGACCGTTGTTATCAATATTGGTGCTGGCACACGCCAGTTTTCTAACCGTGAGATCGATAGCAGGAGCGTCAGGCAACAGTAATGAACTCGAAATTTTAGTATTCCCTGCAGCATCTGTTACGGTAACTCTGTAACTGATATTGGGACATAAATTGGTTGCCGTATTGGAATTCAGTGTTGAATCGTGAGACCATTTGTACTTATAAGGCAATTTGGGGTCGGTAGAGGTGACCTCCACAAAGATTTTGCCATCGCAGAGACCTCGACAACTTACGGGTTGATTGCCCAATTTAGGGTCAATTTTTAAATTTACAGTAATCGTTGGTGGGGTCGTATTGATCGCATCGCATATAAAAGTGTCGCATTTGATGCAACTATTGCGGTCGGTAATGCAGAATACGTAGGTACCAGGAGCACAATTTATGAGGTCTTCTGTATTACTGATCACTTGTCCGTTGGCATTTCTCCATTGATAGGTAAATGACGGGGTGCCTCCTTTTCCTGTAGTATAGATGGCGCCATCTGAACCCGAGGACCGCTTGGTGCTATCCAGCGTAATGACGATTTCATCCGGTTCTGTTACCGTAAATGAGCCGGTTGCTGTATTTCCACCGGCATCGGTAACTGTGACGGTATAGGTTCCTGCACACAATGAATCGGCTATATTTCCACGGTCGCCATTACTCCATTGGGCCAGTTGATATGGGGTACTTCCCCCCGAGGCACTGACATTGAGTCTTGCTTTACAATCACCAAAACAACGAACAGAATCCAAATAAACTATACTAACGACCTTAATAGGTGGTGGGTTAATCGTGAAGGTATCGATTTTAGTACAACCGTTGGCATCTTTCAGGGTTAATTCCCAATTCCCTGCAGAAAGATTCATTGGATCCTCTTCCGTTTTTGGATTGGTCCTGTTTGGCAATCTTACATACAGGAAAGTATAAGGTCCAGTTCCACCCATTACAGTGAGATCTATTTTTCCATCGTTTACTGTCTGCACATGTGTAATGACTGCAGTACATTTCAATTCATCGGGTTGAGTTATCGTTACAACCGTAGATGTAGTCCTTGCATTTCCATTCCCTTCATCGATCACAACCAGTCTGTAGTCCCCGGGACACAAGTCGTTTGGAGAAAGCACCGTAGATATTACGATTTGGGATGGTTGCAACTGCCATTCATATCTGAATGGTCCTTTACCTCCTGCAATCTGTGTTCCAGTGACACTACCGTTGCAATCGCCAAAACACCTGGCATTGGTTTTAGTGCCCAGAGTGATGGTGACCGGTGTTATTACCGGACAGCAGGTTACTGTAAGTTCTGGTTCTCCTTTGATCACCGCAAAATTATCGCTGACGCAATCTGAGAATTCTAGCGGGCTTCCCAAGAGGTCTGTAAATTGAATTTTTGTATCAAAAGGGCAATCTGGTGGGGACACCAGTAAAGATTCGAAACATACCGAGAACATAGAAGCCCCGTTGGCAAGATCTTGCGGGCCGGTTTGGGAATCCCAGGTCACCCTGATAGAATCTTTAACCACATTGAAATTATTGGAACCTAAATTGGGTAGATTTATGCTGCTAATCCGGTTAAATTTCAATTTAGTATTGTCGAATTTCATACTGAATTGAAAATTCTGTACACATTTAAATCCATCTACTCTGATCGGAATACAAAATTCACCACACGCCTCCACCGTAGTATCCCTAACATAGAGATTCAGGGTTTTTGCCGGTGCAGCTGTAATGGTGAGTTTTCCCGATGTAAATTTAACTGGAACCACATCGCCATTTCCATTCGTAAATTCAACAACGACAGGGGTTCCATCGAAAGTGATATCAGTCATGGAACCTGCAGCTCCGACAGGTCTCAGACAAACTTCAAAAAGTGTAGTATTATCTGCAAGTGTAAGTGGATCCCTGCCTGCATCCCAATTGATCTGTACACCACTTCTGTCTGGCAAGGCCGCATAATTTTGCCCCCACGACAAAGACCAGGCCGCTGAATTCAAGGTATCGAAGACTGCAACAGCAGTATTCCAATGCATGGTAAATTGTCCGGTTTGGATCAGCTTAAAGTTTTTGGTGGTAACCTTTATGCATTTCACGACTCCGGCCGGAGTCGTTTCTGTGGCGGCTATGATTTGTAGGCCACTGGTATCCGGAGGAGGTCCACCTCCCTGGCAACCCGGGCCGTTGATTTTGACTTTGCCTGTGTTGGCAGTTAAATTGACATTTTCAAAGTTGCCATCCAGTACTTCTATTGAGGTTGGTTTGCTGGTCAGTTGCACAAAAGACGAATCGCATTCCTTACCTATGAGTTTGAATCTCAAGGTAAACAAAGTGGCGCCATTGTTGATATTTTTTCCGGTTCCTCCCGGAGCATCCCAGGTAAACCCAATTTGGCCGTTTTTTACGCTGGCACTTCCGACATGAGTCGAAAAATTGACATCGTAATTAGCCGTTTTGATAACGTCTACAATAGCCAGTACATTGGAGTCGTAACTGAATGAATACTGGGTTGCCAATATATTATTGAAACCAGTTACCGTCACCGGAACCTGGACTGTATCGTTCTTGTTACCGGATACGGTCGCGATGGTCAGTTGTACCTGAGACGTGAGGTTCCCACAAAGAAAAAAACTGGATAAGACAAAAATGTAATTTTTCATAGTTTACTGGATTTGGGTAAATCATATGGACTCCAATCCACTTACAAAATTAATATACCTTTAATAATCTTTATAATGAATATAAGTATTTTTTATAATACAAGCATCCAAAAACAGCTATAAACCCCTTTTTACAGGTCTATATCCGAGAATTGAGCTTGAAATTGCTTAGATTGAAAGTACTGAAATAGGTGTTACTCTGGCAAATCTAAGTAAAAAGCCTAAGTTTAGTCCATAATCCTTAGAAAATAACGATAGAATTGGGCCAAACGCTTCAGCTGAAATTCAAGATAACTTCCATGTGCAATAAGAAAGCCTGACCATGTCACCATGATCAGGCAATAACACTGCATTTACTCAATCCTTATCATCTGATAAGAATTAATCGTTTTGTATCGGTAAAATCCACGGTATTCATCTGCAAGAAGAAGACACCGTAGGTATTTAATTCACTTGATTTCAACACCAGTTCATGACGACCTGCCTGATAGAATTTGCGGGATTTATAAATCACTTTTCCATCAAGTTCATAGGCAATGAATTCAACTTCCTGATTTTTTGACAGGTCAAAGCTAACCGTGGTGGTCTCTTTGAATGGATTCGGTTGGTTTTGATACAATACCGATCCACTGGCAAATTCAGTTGAAATTTCATTTCGTATTTTCAACTCCATGTTCATGATTTCCAGCTGTTCATTGTAACATTCCGGAACCAAAGTTTTCGAAATGGAAAGCCAGTTGGTTTTTTCTATCGCCACTTTAGGTTTTACAACGAGGTAAAAAGCAATCTCATTCGCTCCGAGCTGGTAAGAAGTTTGGTGCCCCAGAGCCAATCGGACTTCATTTTGTTCTATTTTATAATCGTCATCCGTAAGTTTGATTTTACCCGGCTCCAAAGCGAGCCATTCGATTTTACGACCGTCGGCAATCATGGACAACTGCATTCCTTCTATTTGTGTGGCATGACTTATATACACCGGAATCCGGTATTCTTTTCCAGCTTCCAATGCTTTATCATCGAGTACTAACAATCGTTTGTTAGCTGTACGTACGGTTGATTGCTGAACATTGCTGGCATCGACATCGATATTGATATCCCCCATTTTCAATCCATAAAAATCAGCAGTCAACTGGTTTCTGTTGATCAGGTTGTAATTGATGACCGACTTGAAACCACATGGATCCATCGGACTCGGAACGGCTGAGTTTACCGGCACAAATCTCCAGTTGGGCGATTTTTCAAATTTATTGGTAATCCCCAATATCAATCTTCTGATCTCAGAAATATCGGCAGCAGTTACCGAACAACTTGCATTGACATCGGCTGCCAGATATTTGTAAGGCGAATCAAAAGTCTGGATTCCGAGAATGTGTTTTTGGATCAATACGATATCGTATGTACTGACACCATTCACATAATTTCCATTGGTTTTTTCAGCACGGATGTTGTAATTCATTCCCGGAGTGATGTAGTTGAATGTAAACAAGCCGTTTTTATCTGTGTAGGTGGTATTGGTACCCGCGGGACTTGGTCGTTCCCAGATGGCAGAAACCCCATCTACCGGACTGTCGGTGATCGTGGTAATTTTACCCTGGATGGTTAAACCTGTAGGACAAACTTTGTTTGGATCCTGAACATCGAGTTGTACTTCGCAATAATCCGAATTACCAGCCTGATCGACGACATATACCCTAACGATATTGATGCCAATATTAGAGCAGGTAAACAACATGGAAGGCTCAAATCTACCGTTGATCAGGAAGTAATACTTCAAGCTGTCTTTAGGTGTACAATTATCTTCGCTGTTGATATTGAAGTCTTTTGCCCAGATCTCTACACTTTGTGTGCTCGGCATGACCGTTGTAACGATATGGCCGATACAATATGGTGTTGGTTTTTTACCATCGCGCACGGTCAGGAGATAAGTACAGGTAGATTTATTGTTGCAAGCATCCCATACAGTGAACGTAACTTTATGGACTCCGACCGGATAAATACCCGATGCAACTTTTCCAGGGCCGACAAATGCACTGTCGTAAACACCATCATTAAACAAATCGATGTGGTGATGCCAAACCAGATCTGAAGAGTCTGTGCAATCATCTGTTGCTGCGGCAGCGATATCCAATGCTCCCTGACAACCTGGTCCAAAAACATCTATCGTGCGGTTATTGCAGCTCGTAATAAACGTTGGAGGCACCGTATTGGTAATTTTTATAACCTGGGTCCAGGTCCAATATCCCGGAGAACCTTGACTATTCGGATTCCAGACGCACCAATCGATGACGATCCATTTTCTCAATATTTTAAGGCAAGCGTCGGGATCCAGAGTAAATACCAAATCATCGTAGGTAACTACCACATTTGCGCATTTATCTGCGCCATAAACCCATGGCTTTCCTGTAATGTCGGGAGTTAATTGTGGTTTGCTCAGGCAGTCGGAATTACTTAAATAATCCAACGGCCATTTCACAGTAACGTTGTCCGCAGTAAAATCGATGATCCTGATTCTTTGCGTACATGTAGAAACCAAACCTCCCGGATCTTTTGCTTCAAATTTTCTGTAGATGTAGCCTTGTCCGCATTTTAAGTCTGTTGTGACCGTTTCTGTAACCTCAACTCCACAACCATCATAGGCGTAACCATCGATAAGAGGTGCAGAGTAATCCAAATGAGCATCTTTTATATCAATTGCTTTCCGGTCGGCGGGATTATTTCTAACGGTTCCAAAAACTGAAAGGTCGGCATAATCGAATTCACATGATACTGTTATATCCGGAGGACAATAAATGAAGGGAGCCAGTTTATCCTGAACTTCGATTTCAACCATACATGTATTTGAATTTCCATGAACATCCCAAACTCTGAAGCCAACCATCAGGGTCTTTCCAATATCGGCACAACAAAAATGTACGTAAGGTCCCCACTGATCGCCATTGGGAGTATTGCAAGGCACCCCGTCATCCATACGTTTAACTTCATATCTAAGCACACCACAATTGTCGTGGGAACGGTCATCGAACGTTAATGCTTCCACTTTTGCCGTTCCATCGATGGTGAGTGTAACCACTGTTTTTTGATCGCAAACAGCGATCGGTGGAATTTTATCTTCGACATAAACTTCTGTTGCGCAATCGGTATAATTTCCACACTCGTCAGTTACCTGAAAAATGACCCAGTTTAAACCTAATGGAAGATCGGAAATACTATAAAGTCCATTTGGCAATTTAGTCACATTCGCATTGGAAGTACCCTCATATGTAGGTGAACCATTCTGCGATGCAATTTTATAACCCACCTTTACAGTAGTCCTGCTACATTCCTCAATAACAGTTGGAGGAGCGAGTAAGGCTGTTCCAGAACATTTCCAAACATCCGTACTTATGGTGATGTTTAGTGCACAAGCTACAATGGGTCCGCGCTCATCGACGATTTTGATCACCTGATAATGCGTGAACACATTTTGTCCGCTGGGTTGGCACCAATCGACGTAAGTCCATTTTCTTAAGATTTTAAACGTTTTTGGACAAACCGGCAGGATCTGATCTTCATAAGAGACTGCAATTTTGCAAACACTCCAATCCGGATAAATGGGTTCTCCTGCAACCGTTGGAACACCAGTAACGGCAGGAGGAGGGACGGTATCCAGATCCAGGCAATCAAAAATCGTATCTCTTGGCCATTTTAAGTCAAGCAGTGGATCAATTTTCCGAAAATAAACACATTGTTCACAAGTATCCGAACGGTTACCACTTCTGTCGGTATAGTAATAAGTGATTACGCGTTTACCAATGACATCCGGAGTAGAGTCGCAATCAAATTTAATGATTACGTCGGAAATCACGTGACGGGTTGTGTCGGAACAGTTGTCCATAACCAAAGGATTTTCGAGAATGTAATTCTTCTGGTTGCAGAAAACGGTATCCGGTTCCGGACAGCGAATGACCGGTGGAAATTTATCTTCTACATAAATGGAACCCCAACAAGAATTATTACCCAGGTAGACTGCTACCGTAAGTGTTTTTCCAATGTGGATGGAGGTTACTGTTGCGTTGGGTATTGGAACACCATTGGTTCCAAAAACCACAACAGTATAATTGCAACCAACACCGGGATCCTCGAGGATCATATCCGGAGTAATGATTGCCTGACAGCTCCCATCGACGGAGACCTGTACCAGGTCGTCGCAAGCCAAAGGGCACTGTGCTAAATTTTCCTGAACATGTAGAAAACACATCATGCAGATGGACAGCATCCATCGCAGGGCTGGTTTAATGGGTAACAGGATTGTAAATGTTTCCTTTCTCATTTTAATTCGGTTTAAAGGATTGAAGTAAATCAGTTTGTTATTAATAAATATTATACTCAACAATGGACCCAAAGGCCCCAAGTTTTCAATTTTGTTAAAGCAAATTATATTCGTAAGCTACTTTGATCAGTCCGGATGCATTTCTGACGTTCATTTTTCGCATCAGACTTTTTCTGTGTGCACTTACGGTGTCTTTGCTTATAAATAGCAATGCAGCTATGTCTTTATTGGATTTCCCTTTAGCTACCAACTCGAGAATTTCTTTTTCTCTTTTTGTCAGATGTTGAGAAGCATTAAAGCGATTGACCGTTAATTTGGATTGAAGATTTTTCCGGTTAACATCTGTTAGTTTGATATCCCTTCCTGTAAAAATCTCACCCTCCATCACTGTTTCAATGGCTTTTTCCAATTCTGCCAGGTCTGCATTTTTTGAAAGGAACCCATCGGCCCCTTTTTTGAGGACATCTCTCGCAATTTTGGCATCCGTATACATACTAATACACAGGATCCTGAGTTGCGGATGGAGTTCTTTGAATTTTGGTATCATTTGTCCGGCATCAGCATCTGCCAGATTCAGGTCCAAAAAAAGGAGATCTACGGATTCAGGATTGAGGAGCCGGAGGGTTTCTGTAATGTTTCCTGCTTCGCCAGCGCAGGAAAGAGAAAGCCGACTTTCGATCTGATCGAGCAGCAATCTGAACCCTTTTAAGAAAAGCTGATGATCATCTGCCACTACATATCGGATCGCATCCATGAATTAAGTCCCGGTTTTTTTGAACATATTATAAATAAGCAAAATAAGTGCCAAAAGACCCGGAGCGGGGCACTACAAGCGAATAGGATTTCGGCTATGTTGTACTAAATTTAATTTATAAATAAGATTATCAACCATTTATACATAATATAAATAGTTAATATTAATATAAAATAAATGATAAAAATATTTTATGTGTTCATGAGAAGAACCTGGTTTGGAAGTATAACCGGGCTATAAGACTGATATTGCTTCTCATTTCTGGCTTTAAAAGAAAGATCAATAAAGGGCCAAGTAATTGATAATCAGTAATTTATTGGAATACGAAGCATCGACCCATACATTGATGATCTACGACAAAAGGGATTCGGCATTCAAAAGTTCAAACCCTTTTTTGCTGAATATGGATGCCTGGAAACCGGGCAAAAGTGAAAAAGCACCGATTTCGCCTTTTTTATTCATAGCTATATAGCCAACCTGGAAAGGTTCGGTTGAATTGATGGACATAAGCCTTTTGATGGCTTCTTTGCAGGCCTTTTGGGGATGCATCCCTTGCCTCATCATTTCAACAATAGAGAATGCCCCAACTTTTTTCAGGACTGCCTCCCCCAATCCCGTCGCGGTAGCTGCTCCAATTTCATTATCGACATACAAGCCTGCACCGATGATCGGGGAATCACCAACCCTACCCCGCATTTTAAAAGCCAGTCCGCTGGTCGAACAGGCTCCCGATAAATCACCGCTTTGATCCAATCCAAGAATTCCAATGGTATCGTGGCGCTCGCTATTGATAACCGGGCTGTATTTGGATTTCACCTTCCAGTTATCGTAGGCTTTCCGTGCTTTGTCGGTCAATAAATTCTCAGTTATAAATCCTTGCTCCTGTGCAAATTGACTGGCTCCAAGCCCTGCAAGGATGACATGGGGAGTCTGCTCCATGACCCTCCTTGCCACAGAAACTGGATGTTTGATGTCCTCTAAAAAGACTACAGAACCAGCATTGCCTTTTGAGTCCATAATACAGGCATCCAGGGTAACCTTGCCTTCCCGATCCGGAAATCCTCCATAACCCACTGAAGTATCTTCCGGGTCGGACTCCGGTACCCGGGCTCCCGCCTCGACGGCATCAAGTGCCGACTTACCTATGCTTAGCTCATTCCAGGCCTCAGATACTGCATTTTTGTTATTCCAGGTGGCAATGATCAGAGGCTTCCTGGATTTTTTTGATGCAAATTCCAATTCCTGGGCTATACCTCCCCAAAATTCAGCTGCTCCGAAACCAAGCAACGAACTGGCAGAGAGAAAATTTCTACGGTTCCACATTATTTTACCCATTTAATTTCGTCACAAAATAACCAGGAATCACCACCCGCACCCAGATGCCAGGAAGGCATTTGGCCGGCATTTTTGGCCTTTATCCTTGCGAATCTGATTGACTGACCGGGATTAAAATTGTACGTTTTGGTAAGAGAATGCTCCGTATCCAAAGGAATTTCAGTTTTTGCAACGAAAGGAACAGAATAACTTTTTCCATCCAAAGAATATTCAATACTTACCTCTGAAGGCAGCAGGATCCAGGATTTTTGATCCTGCAGAAAACGAATTTGAATGTTTCCGGAGTTTTGCACCTCGTCAAACTCTAATTCTGCAACCAGGTCTTGCGCCTGAAAACCCTGCCAAAACCCATCCCGGTAATCTTCACTACCATGGACGCCATCAATCAGAGCGTCTGGTCCGGTAGCTGCATACTGATTTGCATAAGTTGATGTCAAAGTCAGTTTGATCCCATTAGGTTTTACAAAAAAGTCAGCTTTTTGCCAACTCCGTCCGGATTCTTCTTGTTTTAATTTAAAATAAAGTGTAGTTGGTTTATAAATCACAATGGGCTGTTTATAATCATAAACAGGACCCCTTGTAGTATCAAAACTATAAACCATATCTAAATTCTGCACGGAAGCCAGTTCAATTCGATTCGAATCTTTGAACACCTGATCCCCTTTCAAAATATAGGGGGCAATTCTGTATAAGGGTTCTTCACTCGGAAATTCAGCAAGCTTTTCATTCAAGGCCCGCTTCGCTAACGAAAATTCAAGCACGTCACCTTCACTTAAAGAAAACCGGTAACCCGGAAAGGACCCATTTTTTTTAAAAACAGAAACATATTTATTTTTTGCCGAAATGTTACTTTGAATCTGAATTGGTTTTTTACCAGGCACTTTAATTGTTGCATGGCGGAATGAAGGAACTCCCAAATCGTAAGTGGCGTGAAAAGGATGAACAGGATAAAATCCAAGTGCACTAAAAACATACCAGGAAGACATTTGACCGCAATCCTCATTGCCAATCAAACCGTCAGGAGAATTTTTATAAAATTGTTCCTTTATCGCGCTTACATATCTCTGTGCTTTTTCCGGTGCCCCGACATAATTATACAAATATGCATAGTGATGACTGGGCTCATTTCCATGGGCATACTGACCAATCAATCCGGTAATATCCGATTGAACTCTTCCCGTCATTTTACTTTCGGAAGTAAATACTTCATCCAATTTCTTATGCATGACATGACTTCCTCCCATCAAATTCATCATGCCTGATACATCGTGATGCGCTCCAAATAAATATTGGTAGGCATTGGCTTCAGTGAAATGAAAATTCACTTCTCTGGGATCAAAATCAGCAATAAACTTCTGGTTTAATTTGGCTTGAAAAAAACCTGTTTTCGGACAAAATAAATTTCTGTAACCATAGGGCGACAAAGACCTGTCTACATCCGCACGAATAAATTCAGCAGCTGCAAAGTCCAGACTATTTTCTATAGTTTTGGATACAGATTCAGACTCTTCATTGGACGCAATAAAACCTTTGTGCATAAACTTCAGTCCGGAATTATTCCCAAACATCAACGAATTTTTGACGGCTTCTTTAGCCAGTAGCGTATCAAAATTAAAATCGTTGTGAGCAAATGCATTTGCGATCACGGGAATTGCATGGTTTCCTATCATACACCAGGTTTCATTCCCCGCAAGTTCCCACACGGGTAATTGTCGAGATGCCTGATATTGTCTAAGAAAGGTTCGGATAAATTTTGCATTGTAATCCGGATAAATGAATTGATATAATGGATGTGTGGAGCGGTATGTATCCCAAAGAGAAAACACTGTGAAATGATCATCGATTTCGGCGATATAAATATTCTGGTCCATTCCCCTGAATCTTCCATCTGCATCCTGAAATAAACTTGGATGAATGAGATTGTGGTATAATGCTGTATAAAAAATTGTCTTTTTAGTCCGGCCCTTATCTTCGATTTCGATCCGAGACAAAAGTTCATTCCATTTATCTTCAGAGGATCTCATCATTTCTTCAAAATTGAATTGATCCCAATCGGCTTCCAGATTTAATGAAGCACCGTTTGCATCTACGGCTGATATGGCGACATGCAGCTGCAAAATCTTTGATCCGTTATTTTCAAAGACCAAACACATTTGAGTCGAATCGGCATTAAAAAAAGAAGAAATAATTTTCTTATCAAATTGAATATTGAAAAAAAAATGCTGGTTTTTTGCCCAGGATGAAGATTGTCTGAATCCTTCAATTCCAGTTGAACTCAGATTGGTAATTCCGGAAGACACCAAAGGATCCCTGTGTTTTAAATCCAGAATCAACCATTGGTTTTTAGGATCTTCATATGTATACCGGTGCATCCCGGTGCGCTTTCCAACAGTCATTTCAGCCCAAATGGAATATTTATCAAGTTTGACTTTGTAATAGGCCGGACTTGCAAATTCATTTTCCTTCTTAAATGTTGATCTGTAAACTGAATTCGAAAAAATATCTTCCGGAATAAGTCCTTGTCCTGGCATGATCAACAGATCGCAGTAATCTGCAACTCCGGTACCGGAAAGATGTGTATGGCTGAATCCATAAATCAAAGAGTCCGTATAGTGATATCCGGAACATCCGTCCCAACCTTCGAGCCGGGTATCCGGACTGAGTTGCATCATCCCAAAAGGATAACAGGCTCCGGGAAATGTATGTCCATGCCCTCCCGTTCCAATGAACGGATTGACAAATGTATTGTAGCCAGTTCTTTGGCAGGAATTCAGCAATAGTATTACACAAAATAAAGATAGAAATAAAACGGCAGGAAATTTTGAGTTCAGTTTAGCATTTGATTTCAATGAGAAAATAGTTTAGTTAATGAAAGAATTTTGCATTCCATTTGTGAATCAGGTCTGGCATGATTATCTCATTCTTGGCATTTTTCGTTTACCACCGGGACGAAACATCATTCTTTGGTCCATTTGCCCTGCCATCTTCATCCTTCCCTGTTGTTTCATCACATCATCGAGCATTTTCATCTGATCCTTAAATGCATCGATTGTAATGTTTAATTTTTTAAGTTCCCTGTATGCATTATTAGCTTGAGTCATTCTGTTTTTGGTCAAATGAATATTGATCATTTGAATGAGGATCATGGCCTTTTCATTATCTGAAGGCAATTTGAGAGATTGTGCTTTTGTCAACCAGGATTCTGCTTCTTCAGTCTTATTTCGTTGCATGGCTATGCTGCCTTTGATCAGAAAATAGTAAGCTCTGTTGGTTACATAGAGCAAATTGGGAAACAGCGTTAAGGCCAACCTTTTTTCGCAGGCTTCAAAGTCGGTTGATTGCATAAACATGGCAGCAGATTGCACCGTACCCAGTAAAACATAACTGACCAGCAAGATCAGGCCAATAAGCAATAAGGGAAATGCATACCAAAAACCGGTTGTAAATGCCAGAACCAGGCCCCCACCCAGGAATAATGCGATCAGGGCAAATTTTAAATAAATATTAAGTGTAAACATAGAGACTTTCGAAATTAAGAATGTAAAGGTAAATCAAAGCTGTAATAAAATAAAAGTCAAATGGATTGTGTAGACAGACATCTCAGGACTTCTGTACTTCCCAATGAAATAATATTCATTAATTCTTAATCGGAGGGAATAAGACGTTCTATAAGGTTAATTTTTAAATAAGGCAGATTCTGATCCCTTGCTCAGGCAGAAATGAACATTTATTCTCATATTCCAATGAACCTAATCATTTAGAATATTGAATAGTACCTGGATGGCATCCGTTAGAAATTTCTCTTGGAATTTGAATTTCAGACACGCATCTCCGCCTTTACATTTTCAATTTTTCTGATTTCGGGAAATCAATGTGTCGCGGGAGCTTGATATTACAACCCATCCAAACTGATTTCCGATAAGTAAAATCTCCCGGTATAACAAGAATTCCAACTGTTAGCACGTAAAAATAACGGTGCTGACAATTCGACCCCCGGTGAAATCCTCAATTTAAAAATAGGTATCTTTGTACAATAAATAAAATGCTGCGAAGTTCTTAAGGATTGAACTTTACCAGGCAGAATTTACCAAACCATGAGAATTACATTCATTTTTTTTCTTATACTTAATCAATTCATTGTCAATAGTCAATCGGATTTAAATCGCGATTTTCCCATCATCCCAAAACCAAAATCGATTCGGGTTGTAGGAGGCAACTACAGTTTGAATCAGCTTGATAAAATAATTATACCTACGGGAAGTTTGGAAGCTGAACAAATCGCAAACAGCATCCGGGAAATTCTTCAAATTCCAATTTTAAAACTGAACCGGCAAAAAAAGATTGATAAACCATCAACAAGGAGTTTGACACTCTCCCACATCGATAAACCAGGCCGGGATGAATATTACAAAATCAGCATCACTAAAAACGGTATCTGGTTGCAAGGCAGCTCGGCGAAAGCCTGGTTTTTGGGAATGCAAACCCTTTCGCAGTTATACGAGCTGAATTCCAGCCACTTTGCTGAAAAAACATTGCCTTATTGTTTAATTGAAGATGAACCAAGATTTAAGTACAGAGGAATGCATCTGGATGTAAGCAGACATTTTTATCCTGTAGAATCCATTAAGAAATATTTAAGATTGATGGCCAGATTTAAGTTCAATACTTTTCATTGGCATCTCACAGATGATCAGGGTTGGCGGATAGAAATAAAGAAATTTCCGAAGCTCCAGGAAATCAGCAGCAGTCGGAAGGCCACTTTAAAAGGCCATGCAAGTCAATATCCGGAAGTGTATGATTCGAGCACTTATCATTATTATTATACCCAGCAGGATATCAGCGAAATAGTGGATTATGCATCAAAACTTTATATTGATGTAATTCCTGAAATTGAAATGCCCGGCCACAGCACGGCTGCCCTGGCCGCTTATCCGGAATTCAGTTGTAATGGAGAATTGAGAGATGTCGCATGTAAATGGGGCGTTTTCAATTCAGGAGTGTATTGTACCCAGGATACCACCATATGGTTTTTAAAAGAAATTCTAAACGAAGTGTGCAATTTGTTTCCTGGAAAATACATTCACATTGGTGGCGATGAAGTTCCAAAAGAAAACTGGAAAGCCTGCGAAAAATGTCAGGCGGTGAAAAGAAGACAAAATCTGAAAACGGAAGAAGATCTACAAAGTTATTTTCTTAAAAACATTGAAAAGCATTTAAGTAGCAAAGGGAAAACACTTGTTGGGTGGGACGAGATACTGGAAGGCGGATTACCTGCTAACGCAGTCGTGATGTCCTGGCGTGGAAATGAAGGTGGAATCCATGCTGCCAGAAAAAGGCACGAAGTGATCATGTGTCCGGGCTCCCATTGTTATTTTGATCATTATCAATCTTTAAACAGTACAGAACCCCTGGCCATTGGAGGCTATACTTCCCTGGAAAAAACTTATCACTTTGAACCGGTCCCAACTGAGCTCAAAGCTAACGAACGTTCGTACGTTTTGGGGGCACAGGGAAATGTCTGGACAGAATACATGCCGGATTTTCAACAAGTACTATATATGGCTTATCCCAGGGCCATAGCGCTTTCAGAAGTCAACTGGACAGCACCCGATCAAAAAAATTACCCAGGATTTTTGAGCAGGCTTGGTTCCCACATACCCTGGTTTAAGAAGGAAGAAATGCAAATCACTCAAAGCATGCTGGATCTGAGTTACCAGACCAGATATGGTGAAGATGGGATCGAACTTTCTTTCAACAAGCCGGCAATGAAAGGAAAGATCCTGGTTGAATCTACCAGAGAAGGAGATGTGGTTGGTGAATATTTAACACACGATACATTCATTCTTCACAAGGATGTACAGTTCAAAGCCTGGTATCAGCTGGAAGATGGATACATTGGCAAACCGCTTCGAATTACTTTTCAAAAACATTTGGGTGTAGGAAAACAAATAACACTTTTGGAGGCTCCTGCCGAACGATATTTCAGTGGAGGCAGCCAGTGTTTGCTCAATGGCATTGAAGCTCCCGGCAACAAATTCGGTGGACCTGAATGGGTAGGTATGGAAGGAAAGGATTTTAGTGCGGTTATAGACTTAGGGCAGGAGCAATTAGTCAAATCACTGTTATTCCAATTGTATCACGATCCCGGATCGTGGATCCACCGGCCATCAGAAATTAATATTTATACAAGTGAGGATGGAATGACCTATTCAGAACTTGTTAAATACCAGATTTCTGAAACCAAAACCGGGCATCTGCAACCGGAAATTCCTTTACACCATAAATCTGCAAGATTCATAAAAATCCTGGTAAAGAACCAGGGAAAAATTCCGGAATTATACCCAGGTGCCGGAAAGAATGCCTGGTTGTTTATCGGAGAAATTCAGATAAAAAAGTAACCAAGACGCTTCATCAATAATTTTTTAACTTTCATATCAGCAATTCTTAACGCTGTTAAGCATTAAAGCTTGCTTGATTTTTTTCAGATACCAGTATCCAATTGTATTCATGGTTTATGACCTGATATTTTGGAAAAACTTTTGAAAATGTCTCTAGGAATTTTTTATTCAATTCCTGATCTTCCGGGGTGGCATGCAGTCTGTTGTAAAGCAAAATACCGGAAGATGCCAAAGCTGAATTCAAGAAGCTGAGAAATTTCTCAGATTCAAATTTGATTGGAATTGTACTGTCTTCAAAAATATCCATACAAATCAAGTCATACTGTTTTGAATTTGATTCGAGAAAATCCAATCCATCTTTACAGTATATTTTATAAGGTCCGGTGTATATGAAATCCAGGTATTTTTCAAACAAAAAAACAATCTCAGGATCGAGTTCCACAAAATCGAAATCTGCGGTGATGTTGAATTGAGATTGCAACATTTGAGGAATGCTCCCGGTTCCCAATCCGAGAACTAAAATATTTTTTGGCTTCCGAATGTGAACTTTGATTTTACGGAATGCTGCCACAAAATGTCTGTACTGCATCCCAAACGAATAAATTGCATTGTCGCTGACCAATTTAAATTGGCCGCGAGACAGATACAAACCGATGTTTGGATTGAATTCCGATGAGAGATGGTCGATAGGAAGGTCTGCGAAATAACTCAGAATTTTCCAGAACAGATTGGGTTTTTTGATCGTAAACCCATTCATAAATTTTCCCAATTCCGGAATCCACTACTTGCCCGAAAAACATAATCCATGAGTTGTTTTTGGTTTTCAGTGAGCCGGATCCCTCTGCGCTCCATAACGGTTGCTGCAGTGGTAAAAAATTTATCGAGTGTAAAAGTGGAAAAACCCGAAGCACCACCCCAGGCAAAATCCGGTATGAATTGTCTAGGAAATCCAGAGCCAAACACATTGGCTCCATAACCTACAACTGTACCGGTATTGAACATGGTGTTGATACCACACTTCGAATGATCGCCCATAATCAACCCACAAAACAGACTGGAAGTTTTTTCAAATCTCTTGCTTTCATAATTCCAAAGTTTCACTTCTTCGTAATTATTTTTCAAGTTTGAAGCATTGGTATCGGCACCGATATTGACCCATTCACCAATGACACTATTTCCTAAAAAGCCATCGTGAGCCTTGTTGGAGTAAGCTTGAAAAATAGTGTTGTTGACTTCACCGCCAATCCTGCATTCCGGCCCTATGGTAGTTGGTCCGTATATTTTCGATCCCATTTTGATAATGGATCCATCGCCAACAGCCAAAGGTCCCCTTAACATGGATCCTTCCATGACCTCAGCATTGTGACCTATATATATGGGTCCTTCCAGGGTATTGAGGCAGCTTGCCCAAACCTTTGATCCTTTTTCTATAAAAAGCTTTTGACCCATTACCCGATTACTTTCATGGACCGGCTCCGAGACCCTTCCTTTGGTAACGAACTGAAAGTCGCGTTCAAGCTCCATGCCATTCCATTGAAACAACTCCCAAAGTTTTGAGATCCCTCTTATCAGGTGTTTTTCAACTTGTTGCTGTTGAAATTGATTTAAGTCGGTTGATTCTAAAAAATTCTGGCATTGTTGCTTATTAAAATGACCGGCCACCCAATCTTCCCCACAAACCAAAATTTCTCCAACGGACAGTTTTGAAATAACAGAGCAGAGGTCCTCATTTGGAAGCAAATGACCCTGAATTACATAATTATCATCAGCAATATTGGCAGGAAAGCTTGAATCGAGTTCTTTGCGGCAGAAATGGCTGGTCTGTGCATGGAAATAAAGTGCCCATTTTTCCTGGATCGTGAGCATACCCAAACGAAAAGTTGCCAAAGGCCTTGCCCAGGATAAGGGCTTAAACTGTCCGTTGTGGGCCGGATCGAAAAGAATGAGATTCCTCATTTTATTAAATAAAAAACCCCGTAGGTTACGGGGTAGATTTTATTAGTTTTTAGCAAATTTCGAACCTGCGAATTTCTTATTAAATTTATCAATCCGTCCGGCAGTGTCGATAAATTTCATTTTACCGGTAAAGAAAGGATGCGATTTGGAGGAAATTTCAAGTCGGATGAGTGGGTATTCATTCCCATCTTCCCAAACGATAGTTTCCTTCGTGGCCGCACAGGAACGCGTAAGAAAGGCCTCATTACAAGAGAAATCCTTAAAAACAACAAAGCGGTAATTAGCTGGGTGCAAATCTTTTTTCATGGCCTTTTTAATTTGGAGTGCAAAGATAGTATTTTTTTAGAAATATCAAATAAAAACAAAATCCTTTTTTTGATCCGAACTGCTTGATAATCAAATCTTCACAATATGAATTACCTGAATTTTGTACCTTTCCCAGAGGATAACAGGCTATGAAATTTCATAAAAACTTTCTTTTTATATTCCTGGTATTGGCCGGTTTTGCTGCTCTTTACGGGGGAGCACAAATGTTGGGAAAACCTTTCTGGGGCAATAATCCAATTTGGTTGCTGCTGGGCACCTGGATGGTGATCGTTCTTGCACTCAGCCGGATTTATTGGTCTGATGGTCGGCAATTCTTCTATTTGATCATGAGCAGTCTGAGCGGACTGCTGTTAGGTAAAGCATTTGTTTTTACCAGTCCACTGTTGTTTGTGGGTTTTACGCCTTTGCTTTATGCTGCCTTCCGTTATGAACACCAAGGAACTTGTCGTCTGCGGGTCCATGGATATTATGCCTTTCACGCTTTTATGGTTTGGAACATCATTGCTACCTACTGGGTGGCCAATGCAGCGTTGATTCCCGGCCTTGTAGCCTTCCTGCTCAACAGTCTTTTTATGTGCATTCCCTGGTTATTAGCCCTGCAGATCAAGCGAATAAAGCCAAATTTCTGGCTCCCTGCATTTGTCTTTATTTGGTTATGTTACGAATGGGGCCACCATCAATGGGAAATTTCCTGGCCCTGGTTGAGTCTGGGTAATGGGTTTGCATTCTACCCGGAGTGGATACAATGGTATGAATATACGGGAGCTTTTGGGGGCAGTCTCTGGGCTTTAGTTGCCAATGTTGTGGTGTTTGCGTCAATCGCTTTAATCAGATACAGAATTTATGCCATCATCGCTTTGTTAATCTGGTTAGCAATGCCTGTTTTCATATCTCATCAAATATCCAAAAGACCCTCGTATCCGGGTGAGGCCGTTGAAGTGGGTATTGTACAACCCAATTACGAACCTCATTTTGAGAAATTTTCTGTCGACCAGAATTTGCAGATGATCCGGTTTGAAAAATTATCAAGAGAGGTGATTACTGCGAATACCCGGTATTTATTATGGCCGGAAACCAGTTTTGAATATCCCGAAGTTGGGGCATTCCATAAAGATTGGAGAATTTCCAGAATGGGGGACTTGTGTAAAATGTATGGAAATACTTGTCTGGTAACAGGTCTAAGCACCATCCGCACTTTTAAAGAAGGTGAAGATTTAACAGATGCCGCACGTAAAAGCAACAAAAGCTTAAATTCCCTTTATTACGAAATACAAAACAGTGCTACTCAAATATGTGCGCACAGTACCGATTTTCCAGTTTATGTTAAGTCTAAACTGGTTCCGGGTGTGGAAACCTTTCCTTATCGGCGCTGGCTTCCCTTTTTAAAGCCCATTGTCGATAAATTGGGTGGATCCATTCATGGGCTCGGAAAGCAGAAAGAAAGAGCTGTATTTGAAAATGGAAATTTAAAAATTGCACCGGTTATTTGTTACGAATCCATTTATGGTGCCTACATCGGTGATTACATCAAAAAAGGAGCTCAAGCTATATTTATCATGACGAATGATGGTTGGTGGGACAACACGCCCGGTTACCGTCAACACCTCTATTTTGGTGCTTTGCGCGCCATCGAATACCGGAAACCCATCGCTCGTTCTGCGAATACCGGAATTTCGTGTTTTATCGATGCGAAAGGAAACATACTGGATGCGACGAATTATGGCAAAGAAGCTGCCATACGCAGAAATATGTTTTTCTCTACATATGAAAGTTTTTATTTAAAGCATGGAGATTACATTATAAAACTAGCACTGCTGGGTGCATTGATCATTTTGATCATTTCGGCAAAGCCATTTTTGAGAGTTCGTTTTTCAAAAAATCAATGACGCGAACTTCAACAGAGTCCACAGCATTGAATTCGGCAAGATGGACACTTAGCAAATCAAATAAATGAACCAAATACAGCGATTTCTCCAAAAAGGAATTTCCCATACAAAATACATCGATAACTGAACCGGCATAATGACTGACAATTTCTTTTGTCAATTCCATCCGGGCCTGAATTCTGTGATAATCTCCATGGTCGCGAATAAAAATTGCAGCAAGGGTTGGGTGATTCCACCTCCAACCCACAAGTTCGTTGTGATTCATTTCCGGGATGACGTGATGCCAACACAGCATCTTACTGTTTTCGTTAATTTGCTGTCTGGCTCGTATGGAAACCGGCTCAAATCGATCGGAGCTATAAAACACCAGCCATTTTCCTTTGATCAATTCTGCCAATTGCAAGGCTTGATCATTGATACCATTTTTATTGTTCCGGATCAATTGAATTGCCGATTCGATTTGATTTATAAAATCAGGTCCGATGACATTAAGTTTTTCCAAAGTGAATAGCTGAGCACACAATGAATAGGCAAGACATGCCCTCGGTGAAGACCAACCTGATGGCAATTTTATATAATCAATTTTCAACTCTTCTGCTAAACGTAAAAGTTCACCTCCGGAACTGATTACGATCAACCTGGCCTTCTTAGCCAATAATTGCTGAAATGCAGAAATGGTTTCTTCCGTATTACCGGAATAAGACGAGACTATCGCTAAAGTATGCTGAGAAATATAATTAGGAACTGAATAAGATTTGCCCACTGAAAAGGGCAACATCGATTCATTTCTTATGATGGCTTCCACAAAATTTGCTCCAACTGCAGATCCACCCATACCACTGACATATATATTACTTAACCCGGCATCATTCTTTCTTAAATTGGTTTTGGCAAACAACTCCAGCGATTCCTCAAGTTGATCAGGGAAACTCTGAACCATATCCATCATTGTAAGTTCCATAGCTTTACGGATTGGAAATTGCAAAATTAGATTTTATTTTTGTAAGCCTGGATGAAATCTCCCGGTCCATCTAAATCAATATTATTGAAAACAATATCATGTAAATCAGAGTGGAAGTAATTTGCCCTATGGATACTGACTAAAGATCTTCCATACCATTTGTTAAAAAATTATTATTAATTAATGACAACACATAAAAACCCGAAAATACTCCTTTGAGATTGGCATATATGGAGGATTGTCTCAAAGTAATTTATATTAAATTGCGGAGATAAAATACGAATTTCATTTTTTTTCCATCCCGCTTCACTTTTACTTTAATTCTACTACCCACATCTCCCTGAAGATCGGATAATATTTTATCCAAACTTATTAAGGAACGTGGCCAACCTTTGAAAGCTACAAGCTCATCTCCAGGCAATATGCCTGCATCAAAAGCCGGAGAACCTGGTATTACCTGAGAAACGTAATAACGCTGCAAATCACGCCCACCACTGATCACGAGCATTCCTGACCGGTCGTACCTGATTTCTTTTGCAAATCGCTTTGTCGGCTTCAAAAAAAGTTTACCTCTCATATAGTCCAGGTAAATATCAAATTTTTCCAATAATACATTACCAAGAACTCCCTGTTTATTTTGTTTTTCAGATTTGGATAACTCCGTATCTACAACAAGAAAATGTGAAACTACATTTGAAAGTAAAAAAGTATCCAAATGGATCGCAGATATTTTGCCTACAAATCCAGTAAGAAGTCCACCTAAGCCACTACCCAGATAACCAGGAATCATTTTATCTGCATAAGACATCGTTGAGGTTGAATCATTGTACATCAATACAGACAAACTCGCCCCGGTATCCAGCAATAAATTTAATTTTTGAAATTGTTTCCCTTTTCTTAGAAATTGGACTTCCAAATATGGTTTATTTTTATAAATTTGGATATCCACTTCTGTAAAGCCTTTGGGCACCACAGTGGAAAGGGGATGCAAAACAATCCATTTTTTTGTATAATCAATTTGAATAACAAATTGACTAAACAATGAAGCACTTAAAATTCCATGAACAGCCTCTCCAATGACCTGCGAAATATTAGTGGATTGGTCATTTAAAACTATCAATGAAGAAGTACATTTGTATTTAGAACCAAAGTTAAGCATCCGGGGTGGAGTCAGCTTTGCCGGGATCTCTGTCTGAAGATCTGACCCTATAACTTTTAATTCTCGTTGATAAGGATTTTCGAAAATATCAGTCCACAAACTTTCAAACAAAATGGTATGCTCCGCGCCCGTGTCGAAAATTAATTTTAAAGGGATTAATTCTTCCAGCTGAACATCAATGATGATAAATGATTGGACGTATCTGAAAGGGATTCTAATAGCCTGATCGCCCGATGACCCTGTGACCAGATTGGTCATGCAAAGTATTACGATACATAAACAGCGGATGGTGAATTGGGTCCCAGCTCGATATTTATTTAAGGTATTGATCATAATAATACTTGAAATGACCATTAACTGCACAATATACGGATTATCAGAATAAATTCATGAGCACATAAGCTTGTCAAATCCTTCTTGGCAGAAAGTTCAAATTAGAAAATCGAATTAAAATTTAAACTTTAATTGATAGCGGCCGATAATGCCCAAAGGATTATCATGAGAGTCAAGAATTACTTCAAAATAAGAACATTCTAAATTCTTGCTGTACATGACTTCCATGGTGGTTGTATTTAAAATATCGAGATTCCCCGCTTTGGAATTTCTATCTGCATTATCCCTTCTACTTGTAATGAGACCTGAAACATCTCTGAACTTTCGTAGTTCCCTGGACCAGGGCACGAGATTGAAATTTGCAACTAAAATAAAATTTTGATAAGCATTGACCAACTTTATAGAAAGTTCCTCAAGAAATTGATTCAGTTTTCGATAAGACATCATCGTTATTAGTGGCAAATGGCTACTGATCATAATTTGAAAACTATCATTTCTGCTATTTGTAGTATATAAGCTGATCAATGTATTTTCCAAAAGTTCGTATTCAGATTTATTTGCCAATTCAAATTTTGACAAAATAGCTTTACCCAGAGCATCGGACTTTGGGAGTAAAAACTGATGCGGGAACCGGCTCTTAAATTTAATGACTTCACTTACCAGTTCAGGAGTAAACTCTTCAATGACGATGACATCTGCATTTTTCTGATCTACCAACTCAAGAATTTCCTCTAAGGAATTTTTACTTACTGCCGGATTCAAATATGCCAGTTGTATGGCATTCGGACTGGTCATCTTTGCCAGCTTCAGGTCGGTATTGAATGAATTCATCAAATAAAAAGCCATCAAACCAGAGCAAATCATACAGGTATACAACAATTTTTCGCTTTCTAAAAAAAGTGCAACCACCCCACCCAACAAACATATAAGCATCCAATGAACGGCATAATTGGCAATTTTTATTACCCATAACCAGCCCACCGGTGGCATGATAAAAAACAAGCTCACTGCTGCTATGCAGACTATGAGAACCCATTGAATTTTTGGAAAATATTTGTACAATTCATGTGTATTATAAACAAAAATAAGCATCGAATCAGAATCATCAAGTATGAAATACTGATTAATTGAAATAATACTTATAAATTTTTGTTCGTGGTTGATTGAACGAAGTTCTGAAAAGATCTATCCTTAAATTTTGCATGTCCTGCAATAGTCAAGCAAATTTGTTTGCTTTTTATTTACCTCCTCAGTAAACTGATTCTTTCCTTAAAACTCAATTTAACTCCTTCAGGATGCAATAAACTGATAGCCATGATGTAGTTTCCTGCAGGCAGCGCATTTCCCTGAAGGTCATCTCCGTACCAACTGATAATTTGTCCGTCGTAAACTTCACTTTGATAGATGAGGTTTACCAGGCTTCCCGACAAGGAATACAAACTGATATCGCAATAGTAAGCAGGCTTACTCGTATGAATACCAACTTGGATCTGATCTTCAAACCCGTCTCCATCGGGACTGATCCGTGGAGTATACAAGGTATATAGCACCCCTGAAGAATCGAATTTGAGTTCAGTTTTCTGGCTATTTGGAAGACCCGGAGTAGCGAAATCTTCCCAATGGCCTGCCGTTGTCCATGATGCTTTCTTAGAAGAAGGTAAATTCATATTAATTTTCTCGAGCGACTTCCCTTCCTCATCCTCAACAAAAGGGTGATGCCAGTCTTGAGAATAATACAAGCTATCAATCGTGGTTTTTTCATTTCCTGAATTCAGATTCAACACGATTTTACCTCCTTCATCAGGTAATGAGGGCAGATCAAGTTCCAGAATCTGATACCTGTTGTGAGTAGGATATACAGAGATGAGGTCTTCCACATCGACGGTAAATGCCTGGTACTCTCCTGGTTTTAAAACCTCGTCAAATCTCAATGGATAATCTTTGCCAGATTCGCTGCCATCAGAAAATGAAAGATTTTTCAGTGAAATGTACTTTGAACTCTTGTTGAAAATTTCTACAAAATCGTAATGCAGCGAATAAGGATTAAAAAGGATTTCAGACCAAACCAGCTCACCCGGTTTTGGGTCCTGACCCAAAGCTATTTCCGGACTTTCAAAATCTGTAGGATTACCGTGACAATCGCGGATTGAATCCGTTTTGAGTTTATAAATTTCTCCCGGATCCATGGGTTGATGCAGCAACAGAATCAATTCATTTGAGCGCTCTGTAAATTCTGCTGAAACGATGTCCTTTAAAGGAGACATGTGAAATATTCCAGGAAACCTGGTTGTTTCTGGATGAAGTTTTTCGTTAAAAATCAATTTGATTTCCCAAATACTCAGTGGAAATATATCTACCAGCTGTGGACCCCTGGTGTCAATTACTTCGCTGACCCAGGAATTCTCAAATCCGGGAGTCCCTCCCAGAGGATGTTTGCTGAATTTCCATGTAGTCTGCAAATCGCACAAAGATTTTTTTTGAATCCATTCCAATGCATACCCACCATCCGCTTTATCCTGATCGTTAAAATCATTTTCCGAATATTGGACCTGGTGAATCAATTCTCCCTGGTCATTTCTCAATTCAAGAAAATCGCCTGAATTGTTCAAGGAAGGCCATTTCTCAAGAGGAATGGTCTTACCAAATGCACGGAATGCATTTACATCAGCTATATTACATAAGATGGCAAACTCACCAGGAGCCAATAGGCTGTCTGGAAATTCCACCCAGGTATTTTCGTCAGAAATTGTGCAAGATTTCAGGTTTAGTAAATTGGCTGACCTGTTGTAAATTTCAATATATTCTGCATCGGGCAACATCCAGGCTGGAGAAGGATCTACCATCAATTCAGTAAATATCAGATCCAGATATTGAGGTTTATGACTATAATTCAATTGAAAATGGTAGGCTGCCCATAAAACTTCATTCCCAATGACATCTTTCACATTTTGATAAATCAGCGTATCAAACTTTAAACCAGAAATATCATTCTTATAAGTCAGCTTTAAACTTGAAGGATCAATCCATTCCAGATTTTCCGGTAATCCGTGAATCTGCAATTGATATTGGTTGATCGCGCTGCTGTAAAACGGATCAATTTCTTTGTCAAAAGAAAAGATCAGTGCTTTTTCGTCTGCGATTTGATGACCTGTAATCTTCGGCGATTGGCGATCCACACCTACCGAAATTTCGTCAAAATAAAAAGCAGTTTTACGGGATTCTGTATAGGTGCAATGGAGTCCAAAATAAAATAAAGAATCTGTAACCGGCCGACTGTAGCTAAACTCCTTAATATCGAGGTAATTTCCATTTTGCAAATCCTGAACGTAAATTTTCCAGAACTGATTTTGCAAATTGTAAATATGAAATCGTGCATAAAATGGTCCTTTTGCAAATAATTCCGGCAGTCCGGCATTCAAAAGAATTTTTCCATTTCCCTTCAGATGATAAATCTTCCAGCTGTCTTCACTTCCATTTTCTCCGATTTCCAAAACCAATGCTTCATTGGCTGGCCATTCATCTCGATCAGATTGAAGGAAAACTTCAAGTTTATTGGACACTGAAGGATCAAATTCCATTCGGACATCGAAAGTCCATCGAATGGAATCTGCATTTACTGCAGCTCTCCATATCGCCGATTTACCTGCTGATGCCGCGTTCAGTTGCAATTCATTCCTGGAGTTGACCACAAAGTTTTCCCGGTCGCCAGTCCAATCCTCATGAAATACAGAGTTGAAAGGATCTGACCATTGAGCAGTTAAATGCGCTGCTGCCCACAGCATTAGGATGCTTAGGATGTGTCTCATAATGCGAAGTTAATAATTATTTAGCTGGTCCTTGTATTTTAACTTTGCAAAAAATAAAAACATAAACATGCATCTAGCAGTTGTCGGAGTTACAGGATTGGTTGGTAAAACCATGCTCGAAGTGCTCAATGAAATGAATTTCAAGTTTGACCAATTGAGTTTAGTGGCCTCTGAAAGATCCGTAGGTAAAACGGTGCACTGGCAAGGGAAAGATCACATAGTTAAAAGTATGGAAGATGCCCTCCATTCAAAACCCGACATAGCCATCTTTTCAGCAGGCGGACAAACGTCCCTGGAGTGGGCACCAAAATTTGCCGAACGCGGAACGTTTGTTATTGATAATTCATCTGCCTGGAGGATGGATTCAAATTGCCCGCTGGTGGTTCCCGAAGTTAATCCAGAGTCCATTCTTGCTCATACACACATTATTGCAAACCCGAATTGTTCAACGATTCAAATGGTGGTTGCTCTTTTTCCACTTCACCAGGTTTACGGTATTGAAAGATTGGTCATTTCAACGTATCAATCATTCACCGGAACAGGCATGAAAGCTGTTTATCAATATGAAGCTGAACGCGATGGCAAACCTGTACCGGAACCAAGGGCTTATCATCATCCAATTTTTGAAAATTGTATACCCCAATGCGATTCGTTTCTGGATAACGACTACACCAAAGAAGAAATGAAATTGGTCAATGAAACGCATAAGATCATGGGTGATCCTTCCATTGGGATTTGCGCAACAGCGGTGAGAGTACCGGTTCATGGTGGCCACTCCGAATCCGTAAATGTTCAGTTTCGCAAATCCTTTCAATTGGACGAAATTAAAAAACTGCTGGAGCATGCACCCGGTGTTGTATTGCTGGATGATCCTGCCCACTTTAAATACCCCACACCCCTGCAGGCCAAAAATAAAAATGAGGTATTTGTCGGACGATTGCGTTTAGATCCCTCGCATCCTCAGGCAATAAATCTTTGGATCACCGCCGACAATTTGCGAAAAGGGGCTGCTACAAATGCAGTGCAAATAGCACAATTGCTGGTTGAAAAGGGGCTGGTTTGACCCCGTACTTAATTTTTATTGGAAAATACGAATTTTGGATTGATTTTTGCACCTTTTAAACGTTAAAGCTTAAGTATCAGGTGTGGATTTGAAAATTCATATCTCGAAAGATAAATTATTAAACAAATGCCTCTGTCTGAGAGGGAAACGAATTCAATTTTTTAGCATCGAAAATATTATTTCATGAGATCCAGGTTGGTTATTTGGGGGACCAATAAAGACGAAAACCGGGTATTGCTGGCAATTTCTCTCAATGCAGAGGAAAATCAGGTTGCTATTTGGAGCATTCCCGAATCCGCTATTACTGAAGAATTTTACAATTTAATGATGAGCTCCTGGAGGGAAGGTTCCGATTTGGATTTACCAGACGGCACTGAAAACCGAACCATCGAACTCACTATGGCCGAGACCATCCTCCCGGAAGATCTGAAAGTTGAAAAATCAGATGTGATTCAGCGAGCCCAACTGGAATGGCATTTTATTGTCTTATCTACGAAATTGTATAAGAACTTTAAAACTGAACTCGAAGATCTTGGTGATAAAATCAAAAGACTAGAAGAATACAGTTCAGAATTATGGGATGAACTCAAACAATTCTGGAGCACTGTCCAGCAACATATCTTTGATAAAAATATATTGCGAGATCATTCTGATTCGCTTAAAGAAAAAACCAACTCGCTTTTTGAAGAACTCAAAAAACTTCGCAAAGCACAACAATCTGTTTTCAATCAGAAATCGAAAGAAATCTCAACTTATTTTACCGATAAGCTGGAAGCCATAACGCAAAAGATTCAGGGAGGTTCGGTCCTCAAACCCCAGTTTGATGAGCTCGTTCAATTGCAAAAAGAATTGAAAGAAAAAGAACTCAGTCGAAAAGACAAGGATCATATTTTGGCCAAAATCAACGAATGTTTTAAATCCATTCGCGAAAAAAGAGAAACACAGCATCAGCATGGAACTGATGATTCCGGTCAGCAAAAATTCAGCAAACGATTTGAAGGACTTATTCAGGCCATCAAACGCATCGAACAATCCATTGAATTCGAAGAAAAGAATATTTTTTTCGAAAATAAAAGAATAGCCAATACCGACGGCCAGCTTGAAGCACAAATACGCGTTGCAAAAATTAAAATGATCGAAGAGCGCCTGAAATCAAAACAGGCCAAGCTCTCAGAGTTGCTTGAAACCAAGGCCAAACTCGAGGTGCTGAACGAGAAAATTAAGAAAAGAGAAGAAAAGAATAAAAAAAGGCTCGAAAGGAAAGAGCAATTTGAGGAAGAAAAAGAAAAAATCAAAGCGCAAATTGCGGATGAAATTCAAGATTCTCTTGAAAAAGTTCCGGAAGAAGTGCAGGAAAAGCTGGTAAAAGCAGCGGAAGAAATTAAATCCACGATAAAAGGATCCAGAAAAAAGGACAATAAAAAAGCAGAAGCCAGTGAAGCCTCAGAAATCACCTCGTCGAATTTACCTGAGGCATTCCCCGATGATCCAATAATAAAAGACCAGGAGGAGGAATAATTTCATACATTTATCATCCCAAGATTAATTTCACAAAATGATTTCAGAAAAAATCCATCTCCATAAATTGTTTGATGACCAGGGAAACCTGATTTCCCCCGGACTGCCAGCAGAAATTAAAAATTTTCTCATCGATATAGATGGTACCATTTGCGAAGACATCCCCAACGAAGAACCCGAGAGGATGAAGACAGCCGAGGCCTATCCTGATGCCTTAAAGGTTATAAACCATTGGTACGAAGAAGGTCATATCATCACCTTTTTTACTTCGAGAACAGATGCGCATAAAGAGATCACAGAAGTATGGCTGCAATCCCACGGATTCAAATATCATTTTTTATTGTTAAATAAACCCAGAGGTGGCAATTATCACTGGATCGACAATCACATCGTCCGTGCGACCCGTTATGAAGGAAAATTCACCAAAGAATTTGTAGAAATCACTAAGAAGGTTCAGGTTTTTGAACCTTGAAATTAGATGTCAGTTGACAGGTGTTATTTTTAAAAGGTTTTTCGAAGTTTGACCTTTTGTCGTTTCGACTTTTTGACCTTTCGATCTTTAGACCTTTAGACTTTTCGACGTTTCGACCTTTAGATCCTCACTTCACGCTTTCAGCTTTGCGCTTTAAGCTTCTTATCCATTCCCTATTAATATGCCACCCCTACGGGGCTGGATTTATAATATTTCCATTCCCTATTAATATGCCACCCCTACGGGGCTGAATTTATAATATTTCTATTCTCTATTAAGATGTCACCCCTACGGGGCTGGATTTATAATATTTCTATTCTCTATTAAGATGTCACCCCTACGGGGCTGGATTTATTATATTTCTATTCTCTATTAAGATGTCACCCCTACGGGGCTGGATTTATTATATTTCTATTCTCTATTAAGATGTCACCCCTACGGGGCTGGATTCAGATTAAACTAATATTCCTAAATGCTTTATGCATTCTCTATTCTCTATTTATATGTCACCCCTACGGGGCTGGATTTATAATATTTCTATTCTCTATTAAGATGTCACCCCTACGGGGCTGGATTTATAATATTTCTATTCTCTATTGATATGTCACCCCTGCGGGGCTGAATTTATAATATTTCTATTCTCTATGGATATGTCACCCCTACGGGGCTGGATTTATAATATTTCTATTCTCTATTGATATGTCACCCCTACGGGGCTGGAATTTATGATTTTTCCATTCCCTATTGACATTCCACCCCTACGGGGCTGGATTAATAATATTTCTATTCTCTATTGATATGTCACCCCTACGGGGCTGGAATTTATAATATTTCAATTCTCTATTGATATGTCACCCCTACGGGGCTGGATTTATAATATTTCTATTCTCTATTAATATGTCACCCCTACGGGGCTGGAATTTATAATATTTCAATTCTCTATTAATATGTCACCCCTACGGGGCTGGAATTTATGATTTTTCCATTCCCTATTGACATTCCACCCCTACGGGGCTGGAATTTGATTAAATTAATGATCCTGTAATCTTTATATAATCGCAATTTTATATACCCTCACTCCGCGCTTTCTGCTTATCGCTTTTCGCTTTAAGCTTCTTATCCATTCCCTATTGACATTCCACCCCTACGGGGCTGGATTAATAATATTTCTATTCTCTATTGATATGTCACCCCTACGGGGCTGGAATTTGATTAAATTAATGATCCTGTAATCTTTATATAATTGCAATTTTCTTCCCGACATAAAGGTGATGTATTTCTATTTCACCAATTTCATGTCGGGACCCAATCACTCCGCGCTTTCTGCTTATCGCTTTGCGCTTTAAGCTTCTTATCTATTCTCTATTGACATTCCACCCCTGCGGGGCTGGAATTTGATTAAATTAATGATCCTGTAATCTTTATATAATCGCAATTTTCTTCCCGACATAAAGGTGATGTATTTCTATTTCAGCAATTTCATGTCGGGACCCAATCACTCCACGGTTTCTGCTTATCGCTTTGCGCTTTAAGCTTCTTATCTATTCGCTATGCTCCACCTTAAGTTTTTTGTACTTACTTTAACAACAACTTCTTCATCATGCTGCCGGATTTTCCGGAAAAACGAAGCATAACCATTCCTTTGGGAAGATCCTGCACGTCGACTTTTGAAAGTTGTGAAGCGGTTTCTATTGAAACTGTTTTTAATAACTGGCCATTCAGATTAAGAAATTGCAATTCGTCAAAATCAGAATTTTCTCCCAATCGGAGTATCAGGTAATTTCCACTTGGATTGGGATAAACATTCACTGCTGCAGGTTTGCTTTCTGCATTGGTTTCAACGATTTTATCTGAATCGGCTAAAACGCCTTTCCCGGGGAATGTAGTACAAATGAGATCACCTTCATTGGTTGTCAGACAAACTTCCGAATTGTAAAATTTTGGATTGATAAATTCAATGTTGTCAACGACCCAACCTAAAATGGTAGAAGTATTGGAACTCACATTCAAACTATCGTTTGCAAACCTAAATCTTACCTGAATTTCCTGATCTTTAAAATCTGAAAAATCGACCACCGATGGAATGAACCCATTACTTTGACCAGAAAAAGCTTCAACGTTAAATGTAACGAATGTCTGATAGTTGACTGGTCCCGTATAACTGTTCAAACTAAATTTTTGAGGGGCTATCTGATTCCAGACAAAACCATCGGTTGAAACTTCAACAATACCACCGTCAAAACCGGTTTCTGTATTGAAGAAGTGATAAAATAACATCGAAGGTTCGTTCCCTTGCATTTTAAGAGGCTCTCTTAAATAAAGTACAAAATCGTCTGATCCATTTTCTTTTTCCTCTGCAATCCATGAAAAGGACTGGTCTACTCCATAACCCTCATCCCGGTACCAGATCTGGTCGCCCTTGGAAAGATCAATTTCCCAATTGTCTTCTCCAAGTTCAACATCATCATACCAGTTAGTAGTCGAAGCTATTGAAATACTAGTACTCAGCTTGTACGTTATTCTCCGCGTTTCAAGAGATTTCATCTGACCTAAATTCCAGACTAATTCACTGCCTGAAGCCGAAGGTGCAATATTCGCAGAACCAGGAACATAAGAACAACCTGTTGGAATCAGGTCCTTAATAGTCACATTGTTGATTATTTCCGGTTGGTAATTATTAATTTCCAGGGTGACATAAAACTCAGTTCCAGGTTTTACAACGTCGTTTTGCACAAAATTGTCTGGTGTTGAATAATAACCCGCACGTTTGGTTAGCAAGATTTTATCAATGCAGATTGGCGCAGACAGGAAACTCAGGGTTTCATCGCCAACCATGTTGTTTGAACCTTGTTTGGCAAAAAATCCCATCCCTCTTCTCGCGAAAACATCCCAAATGAGACAGGCATTTTTCGCCTGATTATTGATGGTATCAGCCCGGAGTATAGCATTGCGACCATCAATAAAACCCGGAGAGCAAGGCTGCAATTTCATTCCATCAAATACCAGTTGGATAGCTATGTTATTGCCTGCATTTTTATTCTTCCAATCGGGATCGTAGCCGTATTTATCTGCCAAAGCCCAGTATAAATCCCAAATCACGGTTGTCCAAACTTCGCCAAGATTATGAACTTCAGGGTCAACATTTTTATAGGTAAATTCATTGATGGTCATATCATTCGTATAAAGCCTGCGGCGAATGCCGAATCCATCTGGTTTTTCATTAAGAGCATAGGTTCCAATTCCTTTTGGCATACTTCCCTGATCACCGGGTTTCGCTGTAACAATGAGGCTCATAAAATCGCTCCAGCCTTCACCCATTTGTTCCCCATTTCCAAGGCAATTTGAACTGGAAGGTCCGCCAGTCAGGCGGTTGGAAATTCCATGCCCATATTCATGAGCAATGATGCCGTTATCGAAATCTCCGTCAAGGCTATCCGGTCCTGCATTGGTATCAGGCCTTTTGATCTGAATTCTGAGGCCACCATTGGTAACCATCATTTTTAACCTTTGGCAAATGGTTCTGGTTGTAAAGTAAGCTGGAATGGTGACTTGTCCACCTACAGCCCCAGCCCCCATATTTACGAAACCATCTTCACCATTGCATATGATCACTCCGGCTGCTCCAGCACGCTGTGCATTGAGGGATTTCGCGCCAAATTCACAGGTGCCTCTATCGATCAATACGATTTTCCCTTCGACATCGGCTCTTTTAAATCCATTCACACAACCTAATGTGGGATTGGCTGAATAGTCATTCCCGATCACAACGTCTGCTTCGATTGGGGTAGCTCCCGGAGCCGGGCCAAATCCCCCCCTTCTGCAATCAACTGCACCGGCAAATGAGTCCGGTTTGGTAATGTAAGTTTCTTCCTGAGAAGCCAGCCAAAGGAACATTTGCATCCTTCCACCATTTCCATCGTTTGGTGTTGAAAAGTTAGCATTGTCAGTACCTGATCCATCCTGAGCTTCAGCACGAACTGCATCTCCTTCCCTTCCCCCTTTTCCATAATTATTCGTTTGAAAGTTGCCGGCAACTTCCGTAAAACCAAAATTATAACTGATATCATGCATCATGTTGTTCAGGTAAAAGAGGTTGACGGTTGCTGCTTCTTTATACTGATCCGGTTCGCCCGACTGATCAAATGGGAAATCAAAAATTAAATCGTTGCCTCCGTTGGGTTCTCCACCATCTGAAAGATTATCTCCATTCCTGTCCAAATAAGCGTGTACATTATTTCCCCTGGTGATGAGGTATTCCGGGCCGGCAATTCCATTGGTATCGTGCCATCCAAATGGAGAGGCTTTGCTATCCGCAGGATTTACCACGTATTGCCGGGGGCCATGTCTCGGACTTTCATCGGGCAATGCCACTACATGGTAGCTGTCGGGCGCTGAGGTCAACAATTTAGTCGAATTGTGAATATTTTCGAGTAGATCTTTTACCGGAACAGGTTTCTTTTGAAAAACTGCAGGATCTGGAATACACTGTTTGTGGTGTTTGTGTTTAAAGGAACACTTCACTACCAAATTGTGCTTATCCAGCACTTCACCCGTAATTGCATCGATGCGCACTGACCAGTAATCATTGCTGGTTGTGAGATCCAGGCTCATGTCCCATGCCAATCGGATCGAACCATTTTCGAGTGGCATATAAACCAATTTCACCGGGATACTGCTGTGCGTAAAATTCGTCTTTGGAAATTCAAGTCCGGAATCACCATGACGCAAGATATTGGAAGGAATCAGAGCATTTTGAATATCCAGGTGTTTAACTATACCAATAAGGGCATCCCTTTCGCTGATGCGGGGTTTGGTTGCAGTAATATTTTTAGCCAGATCCCTGTAGAAACGGGAAGGACTATCGTAAATTTTTCCCTCTTTACTGATGTGGACCGAAGTGATAGCATTGTATATTTCTATTCCTTTATAGCGTTGAATAAAATAAACGTGGGTGATTCCATTGTGTTCTGACCTGTATAAATCCGTAACAGCCAGATCTTTGATATCTTCACGCGACAGGCCAATAGAAGTTGCATGAGTTTCCAGGAAACGCAATCCGGCATCAATTGGTGACTGAATTTGCGCATTAGAAATATGTGTAATACATAAAAGTATTACTACCAATAATTTATACATTATAATTTTCATCTATGTTGTATTTTTTCAAATGGTGAAAATAACGAAAATATTGAAGTTGGAATGCAAAAAAAAGATTTGATTCTGGGAAAGAACGCATTAAAAGAAGCAATCGCTGCTCAAACTGCAATTCAGAAAATTTTTATTTCTGAAAGTCTGGATTCTGAAGACAGCAAGTCCTTATTAAAACTGGCACGAAGCCATAAAATCCCTGTTTTAAGGGTGCCCAAATCAAAACTGGATCATCTGAGCAGACAAAATCACCAGGGCGTCATTGCGCTGATCAATCCGGTAACCTATCATCTGGTGTCCAATTTAGTCGATGGACTGTTTATGAATGGGATTGACCCTGCCTTAGTTATTTGCGATGGCATTACGGATGTGAGAAATTTTGGTGCCATTGCGCGTTCCGCTGAGGTCTTCGGAATACATGGGATCGTCATTGGTCAAAAAAACAGTGCTCCTATAAACAGTGAATCGATCAAATCTTCATCAGGAGCATTGCTGTCGATACCTGTTTGCAGAGAAAAAAGCCTGGTTTTCAGCATCCGTCAACTTCAGGCCAGCGGAATTGTTATTGTTGGAGCCAGCGAAAAAGCAGACCAAGCCATAGCGGATCTTGACCTTCAAAAACCGCTGGCGTTTGTTTTTGGTTCAGAAGGCAGTGGAATATCAGATGAAATCCGGCCGCTGATTAATGAATGGGCGTGCATCCCCCAATCCGGAAACATTCAGTCCCTGAATGTTTCAGTTGCGGCGGGAATATTTTTTTACGAATGGAAACAACATCAACCGGGAAATAAAATTAAATGAGACATTTACTAACAGCTATTGGCGTTCTTTTCCTCTCTCCGATATTATTTGCTCAAGACCAGGGGCTCTTGTGGAAAGTCGAAGAGCCAGGAACCTCTAAAAAAGCTTATGTTTTCGGAACCATCCATATGATTCCAGCCAAGCACTTTTTCATGCCTCATGGATTTGATGAGGTTTTCGAAGAAGCCAACAGAATTTTTATGGAGATCGACATGGATGAAATGGAAAATTTTGGAAAACTTTTTGGCATCATGGACAAGCTCTTTATGGATGATGGTAAAAGTCTGTCGGATCTGCTCGATGAAAAAGAGTACCAGCTGATCGAATCTCATTTTGAAAACATAGGTATGCCTCTGGCTTTATTGAAGAGAATGAAACCACTCTTGCTCAGTGCGCTGGCCGGCACGGAAGGAAATCCGCTTGCTTTGAAAGATGGTAGCTTTAAGTCTTACGAACTTGAACTTGCTGCGATGTCCCGGCAAAAAGAGAAATCACTGGAAGGATTGGAAACTCTTGATTTTCAAATCTCCATTTTCGATAGCATTCCCTATGAAGTTCAAGCCAGAATGCTGGTCGAATCGATCCAGGCTCCGAAAGAAAAAATGGAAGATTTATACAAGGTCTATCTATCTCAAGATATTCAAAAAATGGTTCAATCGGTCGAGTCTGAGGATCCCGCCTTAAAACCCTATCTGGAAATGTTGCTTTTCAAAAGAAATCAAAGCTGGGTGCCCGTCATCGAACAGGAAATGAAATCAGGGATCAGTCTGTTTGCAGTTGGAGCAGGGCATTTAGGTGGACCCAAAGGATTGTTGCAATTGCTCAGAGAGAAAGGTTATCAGCTGACCCGCATCAACTAACACTTGTTAATATTATAAAGTTAAACGACCAATGGCCCTGATCCTGCCTGTAAGAAACAAAACGCCCCAATGGGGTCATTCTTGTTTTTTTGCAGATAATGCTACGCTAATAGGCGACTTGATTTTGGGTGATGATTGCAGTGTTTGGTTTCAGGCTGTGGTGCGTGCCGATGTGCATGAGATCAGGATAGGAAATCAAGTCAATATTCAGGATGGAGCCATAATCCACTGCACTTATGAAAAAGCAGGGACTTACATCGGAGACCGGGTGTCCATAGGACATCGTGCAATCGTGCATGGTTGTAAAATTTCTTCAGATGTTTTGATCGGAATGGGAGCCATTGTTATGGATCATGCGGAAATTCCGTCCCATGTATTAATTGGTGCAGGTGCCGTAGTCCTTGAAAACAGCAAACTCGAGTCCGGTTACATCTATGCCGGAATACCAGCAAAAAAAGTAAAGCAACTCGACACTGCGTTGTTCAAATTTCATATCGAAAGAACTGCCAGAAATTATATGATGTACGGGAAGTGGTTTGGGGAAGGGAAAGAATGAAGACTTTGGATTCGAACTTTAGGACTTTTTGACTTTTTGACTTTTTGACTTTTTGACTTTTAGACCTTTTGACTTTTAGACTTTTTGACTTTTTGACTTTTAGACCTTTTGTCCCGATAAAATATAGAGAATTATTTCTTTACTAAAATATTCAATTTTATCGGGATTTTGACTTTTTGACTTTTTGACTTTTCGTCCCGATAAAATATAGGGATTTATTTCTTTTCTAAAATATTATGCCATTTTATCGGGATTTCGACTTTTAGGAAAATCCTATGTAAAACTACAAGTTCCATAAAATTAAACTTTTTGAGATTTAAGCTTCAGGCTTTGAGCCTTGTACTCATCCTTTTGAATCTCTTTGCTCTCTGCACTATTCTCCATCCTCCTCCTCTATTCTCTTTGGTCTGCGCATATTCATTCACTTTGCTCTATAATCTATCCTATTGGCTTCATCAAAAAAACACGTCTTTGTAATGCTCGACCCGGTGCGTTCCATCCTTAAGAAACAGGATCGTTATCAAATCAAATCTGATTTCCCAGTAATGATTGTTCTGAAGCATATAGGCGGAAGCTGCATCCTGCAACATCCATTCTTTTCGGGAGGTCATGAGGTTTTCTGAATCAGAAAAGGGGGAATAGGTTCTCGATTTTACTTCTACAAAAACCAGGACCTCTCCTTCTCTGACGATCAAATCGATTTCGGACCTTCTGAATCGCCAGTTTTTTTCGAGAATTATATATCCATTGGCTTCCAAATAATTGCAGGCTATAGCCTCTCCTTGTTTTCCGGTTCGGATATGCGCAGGATCCATTTATACTTCATTTGGAAGGGAAGCTCTCTTTCCAGGCCAGCATCCCACCAGTCAGATTTCTTACTTTTTTAAATCCAGCCATTTCAAACATCATCTTTGCCATCTGGCTTCTGTTCCCACTTCTGCAGTAAACAATAATTTCTTCGTCCTGCATTCCATCCATGGATTGTATTTTTACCGGCAGTTCCGATTGCAATGAAGCCAATGTGCCACCGATGTTAAACTCATCGTGTTCAAAGGGTTCTCTGACATCGATGAGATGAAGCACTTCACCATTTGCCAAACGCTGGTGCAAGTCCTGAACGCTGATATCTTCCATAAGTATTTTTAAAATTTAAAAGTTTAATCACAATTATCGGGTCTCGATTGCTGTATTTTGAGTTGAATAGACGAACCAAGTGCAACTGACTCACCAGGTTTCGGATGCTGCCACAGTACGAAAGCTAGTTCTTCATCGGTAATTTCTTCTTCGTATTGCAAATCTGTGAGTTCCAGTTTATATGTATTTAATAAAAACCTGGCTTCAGCCAAATTCAAACAAATCAATTTTGGCATATCAACTTTGCCTCCGCTTTGCGTTGAAAGTACAAAATCAAGGGTGTCGCCCCGGTAAATTTCTATATCATCCGTTCTTTGGTCTGCGTTGGTAATGATTTTACCCTTGTAATACGCCTCCAGAATATGCTCTTCAGGTCCAGGATCGTATCGTATTTCTTTCACTCTGGAATAAACTTCAAAATTGTTGAAAAGTTCCTTCCTTTTAAATTCGAACCTTTTTCCATACAATACCGGTAAATCAGCAGATAAAAATCCCTCAGCCCTGTATTTGGTGACCGTGACATAAATCGTGCGACCTTCCTTAACATAGGAACCTGCTGCAGGAATTTGAGAAATAATGATTCCGCCCGGGATCCCTTTCCGAAAAACAGAATCTCTAACGACCAATACAAAGTCTTTTTTATCAGCATGTTTCTCTGCTTCCTGTTGCATGACCCCTATATATTTCGGCATTTTTAACTTTTGTCCGTGATTGGTGTAGAGTCTTAAAAAAATGGAGTGCAAAATCCAGAGTATCAGCAGGACCAGGAACAATCGCAGGAGCGTGTGTCCAAACAATTTGCTTTTAAGAAAATGCGGAACGTCTTTAATACTAAATTTTTCCTCTGTTTGCGGCATGTGTTTAATGTCTACAGGATATTTTGCAAAGATCAAAGATAGGGAGAAGAGCCGAGCTGTAACTCCAGGTTCCGGTTTTCCAAATTATATTAAATAAAGTTTTAATATGTAATTAAATTTGCATGGTCTTAATTGTATGCCATGAGTAAAATAAAGGTAGGGATCCTGTTTGGGGGAAAATCTGCAGAACACGAAATTTCCATACAGTCTGCAAAAAATATCATCGAGGCTTTAGATGTAAACAAATATGAAACGGTGTTGATTCATATCGATAAACAAGGCTACTGGAAACATCTTCCCGAACCCGGCCAACTGGCTTTAGTTGAAACCGGGGAAAGCCTGGTGGTCGAAGGTGGTGAAACCCGGGTTGCACTCACACCCCAAAGTTCAGGTGCTTTAATTCCTTTGGAAAATATGCCACTAAATCAAACCATTGACGTGGTTTTCCCCATTTTACATGGACCTTTTGGAGAAGATGGTACGGTCCAGGGTCTTTTAAAGCTGGCGGATATCCCCTTTGTAGGACCCGGGGTGCTGGGCTCAGCGGTGGGTATGGATAAAGATATTATGAAACGGCTGCTTTTGCAGTCGGGTTTGCCCGTGGGACCGTTTCTGGTCTGTAAAAAATCAGATCCCAGGCCGGATTTTACCATGGTTTCCAATACTCTGGGATTGCCACTTTTTGTAAAACCGGCAAATCTCGGCTCTTCTGTAGGGATTTCTAAGGTAGAATCGGAATCGGAATTTGAAAAGGCCATACAACTGGCTTTTTCTTTTGACCGGAAAATAGTTATCGAAGCCAACATCAAAGGTCGTGAAATTGAATGCGGAGTTCTTGGGAATGACCATCCTGTGGCCTCCATTCCGGGCGAGATCATCCCAACCCATAATTTTTATTCATACGAAGCCAAGTACCTGGATAAAAAGGGTGCAGAGATCGAAATCCCGGCTAGAATTACCCCGGAGCAAACACAAGCAATACGGGACATGGCTGTAAAAGTTTTTGAAGTATTGGCATGTGAAGGCTTAAGCAGGGTGGATTTCTTTCTGACAGACGAAGGCAAGATCTTCGTGAATGAGATCAATACAATGCCGGGATTTACGGCAATCAGCATGTATCCAAAAATGTGGGAATACACAGGAATCAGTTATTCCGGGCTCATCGACCGGCTGATCCAGCTTGCCTTAGAACGGTACAAGGAGGAAAATGGGCTCCGGACCGGCTTTTAAGAAAGCAAGCGGAAAACCTTATCTAAATTGTAGTCAATCAATAACTTGCGGTGAAATCTTGTTTAAATCCAAAATTCCTGCCGCTTTACGCCTGACTAGCAGCATTTAATACGTATAAAAATTTTTGATAAAAAGTTTTGCTCTGGATTAGATAATTGTTAAAATTGCGGAGTATTAAACCTATTTTAAACTTGCAAAACTTGCACATTATGAAAAAACAACTTTTCCTTTCTTTTCTTTTTATTTTAGCATTTAGTGCGGCTTCTTTTGCCCAGAGCAAACTCTTTGCCGGACTTGATCTCGGTTTTAGAAGTAAAGATGGACATTCACATCTTGCACTCAGTCCAAGATTAGGCTATTGGTTAAGCGACAATGGAGCATTGGTTGGTGGCATCAATTTCCAAAGCAATAAGGCTGGTGATGGTGCTGAAACAGTTTCAGTTTTCGGTATCGGAGCAGAGTATCGCATTTGCTGGAAAAGTGACAATTTTTACTATTATTTAGCTCCAGGTGCAGCTTTTTCCAGTAAAATTGTAACTGATGCTGGTGTATTTGACGGGTCTCAAATAGAGGTCCGCCTTACTCCTGGTGTATCCTACATGTTAGCTGACAAATGGTCAATTAGTGCTGCATTGGGCTTTTTGAATTTTACATCCATTAGTCCTGATCAGGGTGATTCAGATTCAGAATTTACCATCAACACCAACATGAGTGATATCAGCTTTGGTCTCTGGTATCATTTCTAGGATTTATTTAATCCAAAAAGAATTAAACCTCCGGATGTTTGATCCGGAGGTTTTTTTTTGCCTTTCCCCGAATCGTTTATTATAAGATACGGACATCCGGAGGTACATTTAATCCTGTTTATTTTGCCAACTTTGAATTTCATTCTTAATATCACATAAATTGGACTTGATGTTTCTCAGAATACAGTTAAACTTAATTTCACCAAAAATGTCAAAGCCTTATTATTTAAATTTTATGAGAAGCTTAAGCCTTGGAATTTGTCTATGTTTATACAATTGGGGGCATTCACAGAATCTTTACTTTCCACCCTTGACGGGCAATGTCTGGGAAACTACGACCCCCGAAAACCTTAAATGGTGTAGCTCTGAAATTCAAACCCTGTACGATTACCTCGATGCTGAAGAAAGTAAAGCATTAATCGTCTTAAAGGATGGCAAAATTGTCATCGAAAAATATTTTGACCAATTTACCAGAGATTCTTTGTGGTACTGGGCTTCTGCAGGCAAGACGCTGACAGCATTTCTCGTTGGGATGGCTGAACAGGAAGGATTGCTTCAACTGACAGACCCGACTTCCAAATATCTGGGATCGGGCTGGACAGGTTGTACGCCAACGCAGGAAAATTCCATCACCGTCTGGCATCAGCTGACTATGACCAGTGGATTAGACGATGGAGTTCCCGACAACCATTGCACGCAGCCTTCATGCCTGGTTTACAAGGCCGATCCCGGCAAACGATGGGCCTACCATAACGCTCCTTATACATTATTGAGGAATGTATTGGAAACTGCCTCGGGAATGAACGAAAACAGCTATATCCAATCCAGGTTAAAATCTCGGACAGGGATCAAAGGCATTTGGATTAATTCGGGATACGACAATGTGTATCTCAGTGATGCCCGGAGTATGGCCAGGTTTGGTTTACTGATTTTAAACCAGGGTATTTGGGGCATTGACACTTTGTTGAAAAACAACGATTATTTCAATTCCATGACCCAAAGCTCACAGAGTTTAAATCCGGCGTACGGCTACCTCTGGTGGCTCAACGGGCAGAAATCTTTTAAATTACCTGGCTTGCAATTGGATTTCCCTGGTTTTCTGGTGCCCGATGCCCCGAAGGATATGTTTGCCGGCATTGGAAAAAACGGCCAGATCTTGTGTGTGGTTCCTGGTGAAAAACTGGTGGTCTTAAGAATGGGAGAATCCAATGGCAATGATGAAGTTCCAATTCTGTTGATCCGCGAAATGTGGAAATATTTAAACAAAATCCGGTGCAATTTGCCGGTCTCTTCACATGAAGAAATCGATACAAAGACCAGATTATTTGTTTCTCCAAACCCTGTAAACGACCAATTTCATATAGCGGGGTTGGAGTCCTATACGGAAATTGGAATTTACGATTTTCTCGGTAGATGCGTAGATAAATATATTTATAATAATAACAATATATTAATAAATGATTTTAAACCTGGTATATATTATATTAAAATAGCAAGTAATAATATTAGCATTCCTTTTGTCAAAATATAGCCTCGGTTTAAACGTTTGTTAAGGAATTTCAGATTCCTAGCCTCTATAAATCAATTTTTTATATCTTTGCAGTCCGTTTTTCAAAAGCCGGCTATGGATTCTTTGAGGGTATATGCGGTTCCGCTAAAAAGTTTGCGAAACGGCATCCACCAATTCAGTTGGTCTTTGGATAGTTCATTTTTTGAACATTTCGAAGGCAGTCCTATCCGGAAAGGTTATTTTACCATAGACATGCTCCTGGACAAGCAGGATGATTTATCTTCTCTGCAGCTCGATATCAACGGAAGCTACAAGTCGGTTTGCGACCGCTGTCTGGCGAATATCGAAATCCCGGTGCAACAGCATTATCAGCTTTATGTAAAGACCTCTCTTGAAAAAGTATCGGACCCAAGTTTGATTTGTCTGACTCCCGGTGAAGTGGATTTGAAACTTGCAGATATTTTTTACGATTATGTCTGCCTTTCATTGCCCATTACTCAGACCATAGACTGTGCGCAAATGGAAAATCCTCCTTGCGACCAGGATGTGCTGAGCCGGATCAAATCAGAAGATGATTTGCATACAGATGGATCGATATGGGATGCATTAAAAAAATTAAAAGAGAATTAAATTGTAAGCTATGCCAAATCCTAAATGGAGGCACTCCAAACAACGCAAAAGAAAGAGGAGAACGCATTATAAAGCGGAGACTCCCCAGTTGGCCACTTGTAAGACGACAGGTGTGACACATATCATGCACCACGCCTTTTGGCACGAAGGCAGTATGTACTACAAAGGAAATGTGGTCATCAGGGGTGCTGCTGCAGAAGCTACGGCTGAACAAGCCTGATCAAATTTTAAACTTATCTGAAAAGCTCCCATAGTTTGTATGAGGAGCTTTTTGTATTTAAAATCCACGTGTTTATGAAAAAAGTCATATTTACCAATGAAGCCCCAAAACCGATAGGACCCTACAGTCAGGCCATTCTTTCCAATGGAATCCTGTATGTTTCAGGTCAGATTGCAATCGATCCAAAATCCGGTGAACTTTGCAACAGTACGATTCAAGAAGAAACACACCGCGTTTTGGACAATCTTGGTGCTATTTTGAAAGCAGCATCTATGGATTACACCCATGTGCTTAAATGCTCTGTATTTGTAAAAGACATCAATCAATTCAATATCATCAATGCAATTTACAACACCTATTTCCAGGGTACTGAGCCACCGGCAAGAGAGCTGGTTCAGGTGGCTGAATTGCCAAGGTTTGTAAATATTGAGATCAGTTGTATTGCTGCGGAATGAAGCTGAAAGCTGAAAGCTGAAAGGGAACTATTTGTTCGCAAGAACTAAAAAGCAACTTGTTGCTTTTTATATAATTATACACAATAAAAAAGCACCCCAGAGGGGTGCCCTTACATTATGGAGAGGAAAGTAATATTAAGTGGAATACAACCCACAGGAAAGTTACATTTTGGCCGTTATTTTGGTGCCATTCGAAACTGGGTAGAATTGCAACAGGAATACGATTGCATTTACAGTATTGTAGACTATCATGCGATGACCATGCCTTACAATCCTGTAAAACTGAAAGAAAATGTATGGGATCTGGCCATCAATTTGTTGGCTTGCGGCGTTCAACCAGAAAACCTGTTTATCCAATCTCTGGTTCCGGAACATGCAGAATTGTGTTGGATCCTTTCTTGTATGTGTAGTTATGGTGAACTGAGCCGCATGACCCAGTTCAAAGACAAGACCCAACAATTGAAAGAAAAAGATAAAGATTTGTTTGTTTCCGCCGGATTGTATATCTACCCGGTGTTGCAAGCTGCAGACATTCTGATTTATAAAGCGGATTATGTTCCGGTTGGAAAAGACCAGGAGCAACATCTCGAACTCACCAGAAATATTGCCGAGCGATTCAACTATGTAACCGGAAAAAATTATTTCAAACTCCCGGAACCACTTTTCACTGAAATACCCAAGGTGATGTCCACGGCAGATCCTCAAAGAAAAATGAGTGCAAGTGCGGGTGAAAAACATTTTATCGATGTTTTTGGAGAGCCTGCCCAAATACGCAAACAAATCAGGTCGGCTGTTACGGATACCGGAACACAGGACACAACAAACCAAATACAAAACTCAGTTTCAAACATGAGTGCAGGAATTGAGAATTTATTTATGTTGTTGAAAGCATCTGATCCCATGGCATATCAGACACTCGTTAAAGAATATGAATCAGGAGAATTGCAATACAGTTTATTAAAAGATACTGTTGCCGATTCATTGATCAATCTGGTTGCGCCATTTCAGGAAGAAAAAAAGAAATTACTGGCTAATAAAAAAGAGATCAAAGATCTGATTAAAAAATCATCAGCCGAAATCCGTAAAAGAGCAGCACAAACGGTTTCTGAAGTAAAAGCATTGACCGGAATCGGATAACAAAAAGTTTCCTTGAGATTAATTTATAAAAGCACATTATAAAATATAAACGATGACCCTATTCTGCGTTGGAAGAAACTATACGGAACATGCGAAAGAATTAAGCAATCAGGTTCCAACGGAGCCGGTCATTTTTTTAAAACCGCCAACTGCCATCTTACCGGAGGATCGTGCCTTGTATTATCCCGATTTTACCAAAGATCTCCACCACGAAATTGAATTGATCTTTAAAATTCAGAAAAAAGGAAAATCCATTCCGGAACATCTCGTTTGGGATTACATCAGCCATGTAAGCGTAGGGATCGATTTTACAGCCCGGGATTTGCAACAAAAATGCAAAGAAAAATCACTGCCCTGGGAAATCAGTAAAGCATTTGACTATTCAGCTGTAATTGGAAAATGGATACCCCTTGAAGAATTGAAGAAAGATCAATTAAACTTCGAATTAAAAATCAACAACCAAACGGTACAAAAGGGTAACAACAGCGAAATGGTATTTAGTGTACCTTTTCTGATCAATTATCTTACCCGCTTTTTCAAAATCAACAAGGGCGATATCTTATTCACTGGTACCCCTGCAGGAGTTGGCCCTGTAAAAATCGGAGATCATCTGGAAGGATTTTTAAATGGAGAACTCATGTTTGAGCTGGACATTAAGTAATCTGGAAATTTCTTTAATGACAATGGATGCATCCAAATATGAGTTTTGAATGTAAATCCACCCCCGTTTTATAAAGTCAGATTGAGAAGCATATTAAATCCATTCAATTCTTGTAAGAACTGGCATATACTTCAGCAAATTCTTCGAGTATCATCGCTGTGGCTCCCCAGATTACCAACTCTCCCCAAGAAAATGCAGGAACATGGCGTTGAATTCCATCGGTAGTTCGTATGGCTAAGTGAGACCTGAGGTTCCTGTTGTTCAAGGCGCTCACCGGGAATTCGTGAACTTCCTCCACTTCTTCCAGTTGAATTTTATAATAAGGCGTAGTAGCACACGTTGCTATAAATGGAAATACATAATGATTGCTTACAGGGATATACAATGGACTGAGCTTGCCTAATAGTTCGATAGCATTTGCGGATACTCCTATTTCTTCCGAGCATTCTCTGATCGCTGTCTGCTCCAAAGAAGGATCCGATTTATCTTTTCTTCCACCCGGCAAACTGACCTGACCTCTGTGCTGATCTTTTTCTTTATTGTGTACACGCGTGATCAAAGGAAAAAAGACTTCACCGGATTTTTCATACAATAAGATGAGTACTGCAGCCAGGTGTGCGTCTTCAGGTATTTGAATTTCCAATCTGCCATGATAAGGTGCCATTCTCTTCTGAGCATTTACGCCCGGCAATTGCAATTCGAGTGCTTTTATGAGTTTATTTTTCCAATCCACCATGATTCAGTGACTCCAGATAATCCATCATTAAAAAAAGGAAAAAATCAGATGAGAAGAATTACTTATTTACTTTCTTCAAATATTCTTCGATAGCCATATGCATGGATGGAGTTTCCACAGTCGGTGCCTGAATATCGAGAATCAGACCTGCATCAGTAACTGCCTTTGCAACTGCAGCGCCAAAAGCTGCAATTCGGATAGATCCCTGATCGAAATCGGGATCGTTATCAAAAATAGATTTGACTTCCTGAGGACTGAACAAGACCAACATATCGTAATTGCAATCTTTTAAGTCTTTCAGATCGGAGCTCACCCGCCGGTACATGGGTGATTCCAAAAACTTTACTTTAAGCGATTTTAAAAAACTCGCCACATCAGAATTTCCGGATTCAGAAGAGGGAATTAAAAATGGGCCCGATTCTTTGTGCTTGGTAAAGTAATTGGCCAACTCAGTCACCGATTTAACTCCATTAAAAACTTTTCTTTTTCTGAAGATGATAAATTTCTGCAAGTAATTGGCTATAGCCTCTGTTGCGCAGAAATACTTGTTCATTTCATTGATTTTAAACCGCATTTCTTCAGCCAGTCTAAAATAATTCTCGATAGCATTTTTACTGGTAAAAACGATGCAAGGAAATTCATCGTGCCGGATTCGCTGCCGTCTGAATTCTTTTTCAGTATAACCTTCAATGGTGATCAGCGGCCTCCAATCCAATTGGATTTTGAATTTAGCCTCAAGATCAAAATATGGCGATCGCTCGGGCTTGGGTTGCGAGATGAGGACGTTTTTTACGCGCTTCAATCTGTTCTCTTTACTGGCTGCAATGGTTGTCGTTTTTGTCGGCATATCCTTCAGCTTTCAAAACACTCCTTGTCTTGTCAAATAACTATATAAAACAAAAACAGGTGCGATTTCGAAGGTGCAAAGATACAATAAAAAGTGAAATATATGCTCACGCCAGAGATTTATTGAAAATATAATCTCTCTCAATTGCCTGTAAATCAGTATTATAAATATTAGAATTGCAACCAGAAACATCAATTTTTCGCCAATGGCAGGGCTTACAAAAGTGATGATAAAATTAGAAGGAATGAGTACGATTGCTAAAATACAATTAAATACGACCAAACTGAAAAGGTAACGATCGGTGTCTTTAGAAATACCATAGACATAGCCTAATATTTTAATAGCCAGGTGTTTGAGACAATAAATTGCAAGTACAAATCCTGTAATATACAGGATATAAACAGGCGCCTTGAGACCTTCAAAATGAATGATCACCAGGTACAAAAACAGACTCAATCCAATGAAATAAAGACCGTATAATAGGTAAAAAACCAAACTAACGTCCTCTCTGGATTCCCGGTACAACAGACTTAGAAAATTGACATTGACCAGACTCCTGTATAATTTGACCGTAACGGAGCGGTTGATGTTAAGGGCAATGGCAAGTAGAAAACTAAGGAACAGCAATCCCCAGAATAACAGAGATTTGATCTCTATATCTTTAATCTTGTATATGTTTTTTTCTTTAATCCAGCTTATCCATGGATTAGCTTGCCGGATTCCAATGGAATCCATATTTAAAACCGGAGTTCTGAGTTCAAACGGATTAGGATAGCCGGAATTGATGCTGTCAGATTGAGGTTCAGCAGATATTTCCCGGTGCTCGGATGCGGATTTTTTAAGATTGAAAGGATTTCGGGGACTTTGTGCTTTGAGTACACAAGTAATGCCGATGAAAATTAAAAAGCATGCTATAAAACTCCTTGTAATTACGGACATATAAACTTAAACCCAATGCCATGTATATTATCAATCTTGATTTCCTGGTCTTCATTTAAGTACTTACGCAAACGGGAAATAAATACATCGAGACTTCTTCCCATAAAATAGTCATCCTCACCCCAGAGTGTTTCTAGTATGAGTGAACGCTTGATCACTTTGTTCTTATTTTTTAAAAGGTAACTCAACAACTCGCTTTCTCTCTGGGTAAGAATTCTGGGTTGGTCGTTCAATACAAGTTGGTATTCCATGGGCATATAGAGATACTTGCCAACCTGGATTTCCTTTTCTTCAGTTGGAGCCTCAAAAACCCTGCTTCTTCTGAGAAATATTTCAATTTTAAGGATCAGTTCCTCGATGCTGAAAGGTTTGGTCAGGTAATCATCTCCTCCTAATTTCAGTCCATGGATTCTATCGTCTTTCATGGATTTGGCAGTCAGGAAAATGATGGGGATCTGGTGATCTTTTTTACGGATATTTTCAGCAATCGTAAATCCATCCATTTCGGGAAGCATCACGTCGAGGATGACCAGGTCGAATTTCTCTTCTTTAAACTTATCAAAAGCAGCGGCTCCGCTGGCACAATGGACGACCTCATAACCCTGCAACTCAAGGTGGTCTTTAGTGATAAATGACAGCGTTTCATCGTCTTCGGCATATAAAAGTCTGGCCCGTTTCATTTATGCGAATTTTTGACCAAGATACGAACAATTGTTCCTTTCTTGTATTCACTTTGGATCCCCAGCTCAAAACCGTGGGCATCGCAGATTCTTTTCACGTAATACAGGCCAATTCCAAAACCCTTGACATTGTGCACGTCCCCGGTGGAAACTCTGTAAAACTTCTGAAACAAATAGGGTAAATCTTCTTTTTTGATACCAATTCCTTTGTCTTCTATTTCTATGACACAAGCATCGATCAGGTCAAAGGTCCGGATATATATTTCCGGCGATTCCTTGGAGTATTTTATAGCATTGTCCAAAAGGTTGCTCAACACATTTGTCATATGGAATTTATCGGCTTTAACTCTAATTTTAACCGCATTAAATTCCGATTCCATGATGCCCCCGGCATCCCTGATGCGGAGCTGTAAATTACTCAAAATTTGTTGCAGGATCTCATGGAGATCGATTTCTTCCATCTTGAGGCTGAAGCTCGATGATTCCATCTTGGCCAGTTGTAAGACTTTTTCAACCTGATCGTTTAAGCGCTGATTCTGATCTTTAATGATTTTAGTATATTGAGTCAATCGCTTGTCATCTTCGATAAGAGGGTGATTCAACAATACTTCTGATGCAATTTTTATAGATGAAATAGGGGTTTTAAATTCGTGGGTCATGTTATTTACAAAATCCTTCATAAGATCAGAATAACGTTTCTGCCTAAGTATGATATAAATAGCCGAAATCAGAATCAGACAAGCTGCCAGAATAAGTCCGGAAAAAAACAACATGTTTCCTAGACTTTGATAGAGGTAGGACTCTTTTTCCGGAAATTTTACAACAAAATAGTTGGTGTCATCTGTTTTTTTCTTTGCCTTCTTTTTCTTGGTGGAAGTAACTTTTTTTTGTTTGGGTACGCTGCAACATTCGCTGTAAATTAGTTCATTGGTATTGCAATCATAAACCCCGTATTCGAATGGCGTGTTGAGATGTTGCTTTTCAAACTCGGTTTCCAATAAAACTGCCAGTACAGCCTGATCGATAGGTGTGTTGACTTTTACTTCGTATGTATTGCTGGCATCCTGAACGATCAACCCTTTTTCTGAAATTTTTGCCTTGTTGTACTTGGCGATACCAAGCGCAGTATTTCGCAAAGCCGTACTGACATCTCTGTGAAATTCGCGATCTTCCTTGTTTAAGGTCTGAAGCATAAAATAGGCCTGCATTCCCAGAATTCCAAGAATTACGAGAACACTAAAGATAATAATGACTACTATTTTACCGCTTGACAAGCAACTAATTTTAAATCCAATGTATAACCCACCGGGACAAATATTGTTTAACCATAGGTTTGTTCCAGAAGTTCCTCCCACCTGAATTCCAGGATTGAAATTCTTTCCTGGATTTCAGACAAACGCTTGTTGATTCCAGTGAATTCAGCCTCATTCAATGCTGGTCCATTAAATTTTTCAAGCAAAAGATCTCTTTCCACATGAATTTTATCGAGCTCTTTTTCAATTTGATCCATCTCCCTTTTTTCTTTTTGGCCCGGTCTTTTGGGCTTGACAGGTTGTTGTGGAATCTCTTCCTGCCCAATGGATTTTTCCTGGGTCTTGTTATCCGATTTTATCCTGAAATCGGAGTAGTTGCCCGGAAAATCATTTACGTGTCCGTCAGCGGATAAAACAAACAAATGGTTTACTATTTTATCCATGAAATAACGGTCGTGAGAGACCACCAGGACACAACCCGGAAAATCGATGAGGTATTGCTCAAGAACATTGAGTGTAATGATATCCAGATCATTGGTGGGTTCATCCAGTATTAAAAAATTAGGATTGGACATCAGAATGGTAAGTAAATACAATCTTCTTTTTTCTCCTCCACTCAATTGCGAAACAAAAACCTGCTGTTGGCTTCGAGGAAAGAGAAAACGTTCCAATAAATTTTCCGCAGAAAGTTTATGGCCTTTTTTCAGCGGGATATAATCTGCAATACTTCTGACCACCTCGATGACCCGTTTGTCCTCGCGCAATTGCAAACCATCTTGTTCGTAATTACCGAATACAACAGTTTCCCCGACAATAATTTTTCCCTGATCGGGTTTGATTTTAGCAGTCATCAAATTTATAAGTGTGGTTTTCCCGGAGCCATTGGGACCGACAATTCCAATGCGGTCATTGGGTTTGAATTTATAGCTCAGATCTTTTACAATCGGTTTCTCTCCGAAAGTTTTGTGAATGTGATGAAGCTCCAGTACTTTGCTGCCCAGCCTTGGCATTTCCAAAGGTATTTCTTCCATTTCCATTGGTCTGGGACCCTGAATGGAATCTTTCAGTTCAAAATATTTATCAACTCTTGCTTTATTTTTAGTTGTTCTTGCCTTGGGCATTCGCCTTACCCAATCCAATTCCTTGCGTAGAAGTTTTTCGGTTTTTTCGCGTGATACAGATTCGTTTAACAAGCGTTGGGTTTTCTTTTCCAGATAGTCTTCATAATCGCCCTGATATTTAAACAAACGACCGTTATCCAGTTCATAAATAATGTTGCAAATATTATTCAGAAAATAACGATCGTGCGTGACCATAAAAAGTGTGATGGAGGACTGGCTCAAATAGCGTTCCAGCCATTCGATCATTTCGAGGTCAAGATGATTGGTGGGTTCATCCAGTATTAAAAATTCGGGATCACCACATAAAATTCGAACCAATGCCAATCTCTTTTTTTGACCGCCACTCAGTTTAGAAACCGGAAACGAAAGTGAAGGCAGATTGAATTTTCCCAGCAATTCCCTCATTTTGGTGTCGATTTCCCAGATTTCGGAACGGTCCAAGGAAGCCAACATGGATTCATAGGAGTCCTCGGGATGTCTGAGATGCGCTGAGTGGAGATCTCTGAGTCCAGTCATCCATTCAAATGGCTCGTGAAGCAAGGCATCCAGCAAAGAGGCATCTTTTTCAAAATTGGGATCCTGGCTTAAATATGCCAAACGAACATCTTTGTTCCGGTACAGAGAAACCTGATCGCCTTCCAGGGCTTCCTCTCCAGTAAGCATTCTCAACAAAGAGGACTTGCCGGATCCATTGCGGGCCACCAATGCTGCTTTATCACCTCTGTTGATCATAAGATCCAGATCGGCGAATAACAGTTTTTCCCCATAGGATTTACTTGCCCGTTCAATCGAAAGATAATTCATTGGGGCAAAGCTAAAAGAGCCCGAACAAATCCTTCACAGAAATTCAAAAAGATCTTTAAGGGCACCTCTAAAAATCCCTGATACTTCGTTGTACAAATTTTTTAAACTCCTCTCCCGTGAAGCGGGATACCGCAGTAAACTCTGAGTTTAAAAAATTCACTCGACTCGCCTGAGAGGTTTTTTAGAAGTCCCCTTAAGTTAATTAAATGCTGTTCAGGGCAATCAGGGCAGGAAAATCTTACCGGTCCCAAGCGTTGTTCCGGATTTCGTATCGAAGACAAAGTAGAAGTACATACCTGGCAGCAACAGACGTTTATTTACCTTATTTCCTTTACTTAACACATTACCTTCTGTATTGAATAACATGACCTGCTGATCTTCAGTCAGGTTTTCAAAACTTAGTATGTCGCCCAGGTCTGAAACTTTCAAATTCATTTTCTCAACTTCGTCGCGTGCGAATGTAGTGGCTATTTTCTCATAACAGCCGATATCAAATTTCCCCGCTTGTGGTCTTTTGGTGTGTATAATGTCTTCAACGACCAGACCGGCTACTTCTGAACTTCCTGCATCGATAGCCGGAGAATTATCGCTTAAATTATAATCACCGCCTGTGACGTTTTTAAAAACCGATGCATTATCGTTAATCACAATGGAGTTTAAGTCATTCCCCATGGCTTTCCAAATGGCGAAATTGATGTAACTCGAACCTTGATTTACGGTCATTTTATCGTTCAGCAAATTGTAATCTCCAAAGTAATTGGTGCAACTGCTTTCAATATCCAAACAACCTTTTGCCGAGAAACTAAGAAGGATGTTGTTTTTAACAAAAAGACTATCGCTTTCAATAGCGAGAATACACCATTGAGAAGCCGATGGAACAATCACCGTGTTGTTGTACACTTTAACATCGTTGCATCCTGTTGCGGCATCTCCAAGAAAAAATGTGATGCCATTTCCACCACCACCAGATCCGTTGTTATAAATAAGATTGTTATATACCTCAGAATAATAAATTCCCTGAAGGTTTAATCCGATCCTGTTCCCATAGCATATGTTGTTGTAGATTTTTACATCGGTAGAAATACCCGGGCTTCCGCTACTCAAATCAGGATTGAGCTGGATGCCTGCTGCTCTGGCGTTTTCAAAGCATTGATTGTACCTGATGACTACCCGGTCACTGTTATTAGAAACATAGATCCCATGTTCGCCATACGAACGCTTGCAAATATTAAATTCGGCCAGGAAGTCATCCGTATATCCTGTAAAAATTCCCCTGTAACAACTGTCGACTTCACAATGACTGATGGTGATGTGATTGGCGAGCACCGCACGAATGCCATCTTCACCCGAACCATTTGGATCAGCAATGCGCTGTACTTTAAACCCAATTACTTGGATGTAATGCGAACCTTCTATGTTTAATCCATCATAACCTCTGCCGCAAGATTGATTAATGACTACTTGATTTTCTTGAGCATAATAGACAATTTCATGACCCTCGCTTCCACTATTTTTATAAAAATGGTCAAATCCTTTGTAAAATCCATTGTAAACAAAAACTGTATCGCCTGCTGCCACTTTGTTGGTCGCAGTTTGTATGGTCTTGAACGCAGTAGTGAAACTCAAACCATTGTTTGCATCATTTCCGTTGGGTTGTACGTGATAATTTACAGCAAGTAATTCAAACACGTTAAAAATGAAAACAAATGAAAAAAGAATTAAAAATTTCATAATCGGATTGGTAGCTGTCATAGAATATTAGAATTGAGCTTTCAACGTTAACCTCACGGGGGTTTTCCTAAAGAGACCCTGAGAACTTGGCCCGATGCCTGCAAGTTAAGATTTTTTATGGATTTTTTGCCCTGAGCCAAAGAAATGTCAGGACTTTCTCACCCAAATACCATGGCCATTTTTATGTCAAAAAACTGTATACACCAGACTATGAAGATAAACTGGTTGAATGTGCAAACTATATCTTTACACCAATTTCCTCCATGCAATGAACCCGGAGAACAGACAACTGGCAGCCATTTTATTTTCGGACATTTCCGGCTTTACCGCCATCATGGAGACTAATGAAGAGAGGGCTATGCTCTTTCTTGCACAAAGCAGGGAACTCCACCAGGTAGCCATGCAAAAATTTGATGGAAAATTGATCAAAGAAATCGGCGACGGAATGCTTTGCAGTTTTGATACCATCTCGCAAGCGGTCGATGCTGCGTTATTTCTTCATCGGGAAACGAATCGACATTACGAATTTGAATTGGGTATCGGGATCCACTCCGGAGAAATTATTTTCAGGGAAAATGATATTTTTGGAGATGCCGTCAATCTGGCTTCCCGAATCCAATCGCTCAGCAAACCGCGTTCTATTTTAATATCTGATAAAATCTATCAGGAAATTAAAAATAAAAATCAATACCAGATTGCAGAACTTGGTAGGTTTCATTTTAAAAATGTGCAGGAACCCAACACCATTTATGCTTTGGCAAATGAAGGCATTTATCTCCCGCACAAAAAAGAAATAAACGGAAAACTAAAATCGAAGGGTTTGTCCAATCCGGCATATTTTAAATTTGCACTGGTGTTTAGTTTGTGTGTGTGTGTGTTGGCTTTTTTTTTCCGGAATGATAAGAGCGATCAGAAATCAGCCTCAAACCCTGTTATTTTTGTTTCTCCGGTTGAAAACAAGTCATCAGATCAAAGTTTGGATGATCTGGGTTTTATGGCCAGAGACTGGATCAATCAGGGATTTATTGAAACCGGTAAAATTTCTGTAATTAAAGAAGAAAATTACTTAAGCAATCAGAACATATCACTAATTCAAATCCCCAAATCTGCAAATACGCATATCAAAGGAACCCTGTATAAAAATGAACAGGAAGAATTGTTGATCGCATTTGAGATTATCAATCTGGAAACCGGGCAAATTGAATACGGCATCAAATCCCAACCTTTTGCAAAAATAAATTTCAATAATCATCTGGAGGAATTGATCCAAAAATTGTTGGGATATTTTCTTTCCACAGCATCTTACAGGACCAATGGAATTAAAGCCCCCAAATTTAATGCCTACGAGTCCTTTATAAAAGCCAGACAAACCCCGGCCATTGAAAGTTATCGAAAATTGCAATATCTTCTGGATGCAATTGAATTGGATTCAAATTTTGTTGATCCTTATTTTTCAATACTTGAATTGGCAAGTACCTGGGGTTACCGAAGCACGAATGATTCCATTGTGGCGCTGCTGGAAAAAAGATCAGCTATCCTTAATGGCCATCAGTTTCTTCAATTTGAAGCGCATAAAGCCAGACTCCGCGGAGATCTTGAGCGAAGTTCCGATATTCAATGGAAACTTTACACACAATACAAATTGGAATCCGGTGCAACGAAAGCGATGTATTACGATGTATCTGCCAATAAGCCATCTGCAGCTATCCGTAAGTTTCATCAATTCAAGCCGGTTCGAACCATTGAAATTCGCGAAAACTCAAGAGACCAGGCATTTCTAGGCGAAATTTACGAAGCTTATTGTGCATTGGAACAATACGATTCAGTCGTATACCGGATACAGAATGATAAAATACCCGTGTTGCACTTTACAATTGCTTTGGCGCATATTGAAGCTATGATCCATTTAAAAAAATGGGATACTTTGGACCGATTGCTGAAGCATTATACCGATTACATTCCTGCCGATCAGCAATTATATACCAAACCGGCACTTTATTGGAAAGCAGTATGCGAAATTTATCTTCAAGATGATCCTACTCGTTTGGCTCCTTATATAGAAAAATTAAATACGACCAATGAGGAAAACCCAAACAACATGTTTTATCATTATTACAAAGGGATGGTTTATTACCTGACCGGTGATTTCAAAAATGCAGCCATTCAACAAGTGATGCATTTTGAGAAAACTCCTCAATTCAGATTTTTCATTGCATTCCCTGCTGTATGTTTTATAAAATTAAGACAATACGACCAGGCGAGAGCCTGGATGGAAAAAATAAAAGATATCGGATCCGGGTACCCAGGTCAACTTGAATATGCTCATGCGGTATATCATTGTCATTTAAACGATTTTGAAAAGGCAATGAAACATCTCAGAAATGCCCTGTCTCAAGGTTATGAATTTGATTTCTACAGTTATAAAAAAGATATATTGCTCAAAGAAATTGGGGAATATGAACCCTTCCAAAATTTTACAAAGCCCAGATAATTTTAGCGCTATGATTCAAGATGTCGTTTTATTCTCAAAAACATTTTTTACAAAATTGGTTAAGATTAATTAGACATGCAGGTTTTTACACAAAAAGAAGAAATCAAATCCTTTACCGCTGATCAAAGAAAAAGGAACCACAGCATCGCTTTCGTTCCAACCATGGGTGCTCTGCATTCAGGTCATATATCCCTGATTCAAATTGCAAAGGCAAATGCAGATATTGGTATATGCAGCATCTTTGTCAACCCCACTCAATTTAATAACCCTCAGGATCTTCAAAATTATCCGCGGATGGTGGATAGAGATATAAAAATGCTGGAAGAGCGAGGTTGCGATGCTGTTTTCGTACCTGCTGTGGAAGTGGTTTATCCGCCAGGACTGGACACCGGAATTGAGCTTGACCTGGGCACCCTGGACAAGGTTATGGAAGGTAAGTTCAGACCGGGACATTTCAAAGGCATGTTACAGGTGGTGAAACGGCTGCTCGATCTTGTCGAACCCGATTTGCTGATCATGGGTCAGAAAGATTTTCAGCAATACACCCTGGTCAGGCACATGATCAACCAGTTAAATTTGCCGGTACGACTTATCATTGGGGCAACCTTGCGCGAAGCAGATGGCCTTGCCATGAGCTCCAGGAATCTAAGGCTGAGTCCTGAAATGAGAAAAAATGCCATTGCCATCTATAAAAATCTCACATACCTCAAGGAGAATTTATATAAAACCAAGCTGGATTTATTGATATCCCATGCTTTCATGGATCTTGAGAAATCAGGGCTACAGACTGAATACCTGGAGATTGTCGATGACCAAAGTCTGGAATCTGTTATGGATCCAAAGAAGCACGAGAATCTGGTTGCCTGTATAGCGGCATGGGCGGGTAATGTCAGGTTAATCGACAATTTGTGTATAAAAGGAAGCTGTGATTGAACTATTTGGGTCTAAACCGACTTATAAGGGGTAAATTCTTTTTTTAAGCTAATTTTGCGGCATGTTCCTCCAGTTTTTTAAGTCAAAAATTCACCGGGCGAAGGTTACCGAAGCCAATTTAAATTATGTGGGAAGCATCACCATTGATGAGAATTTGATGCAGGCAGCCAATTTATTTGAAGGGGAAAAAGTCCAGGTAGTCAACAACAACAATGGCGAACGTTTTGAAACTTACGTGATCAAAGGTGAAGCCGGAACGGGAATGATCTGTTTAAATGGAGCTGCAGCCCGAAAAGCGGAGGTCGGAGACATCATCATTGTGATCTCATATGCTTTTATGACTCCCGAAGAAGCAAAAACCTTTCATCCTGTTTCCGTGCACGTGGACGAAAACAACCGCATAAAGTAGTACCCGTTTGCCTGTTCAACTTAAAAATGTCCTCAAGCTGCTGCTTTTTTTAAGCATTGGTTTATCGATTATGTATTTTTTGTATTCAAAAAATCAAGCAGCCTACCTTGAGCATTGCCAACAAGAAGGCATATCCCAGGAAGATTGCAGCCTGATGGATAAACTTGGCGAAGACTTCAAACAGCTTAATTATTTCTGGATCTCCCTGATTTTTGTGGGATTCGCAATGACCAATTACTCCCGCGCAAAGAGATGGCAGATCCTTTTGGAAACCATGGGCTATCAAGCCCGGTTTTCAAGTGCCTACAGTTCTATTTTTATAGCCTATTTAGCCAATTTGGGATTCCCGAGAATTGGAGAATTTGTAAGAGCTGCTGTATTTTCCAAACAAGAAAATCTGCCGGTTGACCGGGTTTTTGGGTCTGTAATTTTGGACCGAATTGCCGATATGGTCACCTTCGTTTTAATTGTCGCTCTGGCCATTACCCTGGATTGGACGACATTTCATATCTTTTTTACAAAATTTGCGAAAATACCTGGCGTGCATGTGAATGGTTTGTTGTTGGGTGTTCTTATTATTCTTATGGTGCTTATTTGGCTCTTAAGGGAAAGTTTTTTGAAGTTAAAACTCATTCAGAAGATGGTTGGAATTTTGGATGGGATCTGGGAAGGTGTGAAATCCATCCGCAATTTGCAAAAAAGGAATGCTTTCATATTTCATACCTTAATGATCTGGGTTTGGTTTTTCCTGATGTTTGTATTCGCCTGTAAATCATATCAACCTACCTCCGGTTTGAACTCCATTCAGATGCTGGTTGTTTATGTGTTTGGTAGTTTTGGTGTGTTTATTCCTTCGCCTGGTGGAATGGGAACATTCCATTATTTAGTTATTATTTCTTTGGGAATGTATGGAATTCATCAGGCTGATGCTTTTTCATTTGCCAACATTGCCTTTACCTGGGGACAGTTTTTGGCACTGGTTGTGTTTGGAACCGGAAGCCTGATTTGGGTCAATTGGAAATCAAAAATTAACTCCTCTGATCATGAGCGCATTCAAAAAATCGAGCAGTAAGTATCGGGAATTAGCGGACCTGCTAAAAGTAAGGAATCAGTGGAAATCAGAGGGATTGGTATGCGTCTTCACCAATGGATGTTTTGATATTTTGCACGAAGGCCATGTGCGGTATCTGGAGGAGGCTCGGATGCTGGGAGACAAGCTCATAATTGGGCTTAACAGCGACAAAAGTGTGCGGAAACTGAAAGGTCCTACCCGACCGATCAATCTGCAGGACAGCAGGGCCCTTGTTCTGGCCGCCCTTCAAGCTGTAGATGCGGTGGTTGTCTTTGATACTGAAACCCCGGAGGATATAATCAAACTGCTCAATCCGGATGTTTTAGTGAAGGGTGGAGATTGGAAAGTCGATCAAATCATTGGGGCAGATCACGTCCTTAAAAACGGAGGAAAAGTATACTCCCTGAGCTTTCACAAGGGCTTTTCGACAAGCCTGATTGTAGAAAAAGTAAAAGCAGACTAATGACCAAAATCAGTGAACTGGCCGGATTTTTAGAAGAAATTGCACCCTTGCATTTGCAGGAATCCTACGACAACTCAGGTATAATATGTGGAGACCTTACATGGGATATTCGAGGGGTTTTATGTGCCCTGGATGCCACTGAAGATATAGTTAAAGAAGCACACCAAAGAGGCTGCAATGTGGTTGTAAGCCACCATCCGATTATTTTCAAAGGCATCAAAAAAATCCAGTATCGCCATTATGTGGATAAGGCTATTATTTATGCCATTAAAAATGACATCGCCTTGTATGCCATCCACACCAATCTGGACAATGTACTTGCCAATGGAGTGAATCAAAAGATCGCTTCAAAACTCCAACTGAATGAATTGAAAATTCTGGCTCCATCTGGACCGGATGGACAGACCGGAACGGGCATATGTGGTGAGTTAAGCACGGCGATGGATGCCGGGTTATTTCTTGATTACCTTAAGGAAAAGCTCCAGACGGCCTGTGTCAGGCATACCCGGATTTTATCCAAACCCATAAAAAAAGTAGCAATCACCGGAGGTTCCGGAGCATCGTGGATCGGATCGGCCATTGCTGCCGGTGCAGATGCTTATATCACAGCAGATGTGAAATACCATGAATTTTTTGAAGCTAATGGCCAGATCCTGATTTGCGATGTCGGACATTTTGAAAGTGAGCAATTTACGATTGAATTGCTGGCTGGGCTGATTTCGGAAAAATTTCGTAATTTTGCAGCCCATTGCGCTAATTTAAATACAAATCCAATTCAATATTTCTAATATGTCTAAGACCACACCACAGACAGACCTGCCTATAGCTCTGAAACTCAAGCAATTATATGAATTGCAGCAGATTGATTCCGAAGTGGATAAGCTTCATATCATCAAAGGTGAATTACCCGTAGCGGTTAGCGATCTGGAAGACGAACTTGCCGGATTGAATACAAGAATTCAAAAATTGGATGGTTCAATTTCAGACCTGGACCAGGAGATTGCCAATCACAAGGTAAATGTCAAGAATTCCGAAGAACTTATTAAGAAATACGAAAAGCAACTCAACTCGGTCAAGAACAACAGGGAATACGATGCTTTAAACAAGGAGATCAATCTTCAGAGGCTCGAAATCCAGCTTTCCGAGAAAAAAGCCAAAGAAATTGCCGAACAAGTCAAATTGAAAAAGGCCAGTCTGGAAACGGTCAACGAACGCCTGGAGCATAAGCAAAAAGAGTTGGAAGAAAAGAAAGAAGAACTAAGCAAAATCATCGAAAAAACTGAAAAAGAGGAGCTGACGCTCAGTAAGAAATCTGAAAAAGGACGTAAAACTATAGAAACCAGGCTACTCAATGCCTATGATAAAATCCGCCATCGCTATCGCAATGGGCTGGCGGTTGTGACTATTAAAAGGAATGCCTGTGGTGGCTGTTTCAATCAGATCCCTCCTCAGGTTCAACTCGAAATCGGACTTCGGAAAAAGATCATCGCATGCGAACATTGTGGCCGCGTACTGGTCGATGATCAGATTGTAGAAGTAGAAAGTTGAACATTGAATTGAGCCATGATTCGAACCCGAAATTTATGGCTGTTGTGCATTCCCTTCTTCCTGTTTACACAGTCGGTTTTTTCATTACCAAGAGACACTTTTATCTTTGATTCAGGTGTTCGCGAGATCTATAACAGTATTTTAAACCTGGATCTGGATGCTGCAGGAAATCAATTAAGTGAGATCAGAAAAAAGACCGGGAAACGTCTAAACAAAGCATATCTATTGCTTGAAAATGAGCTCGATTTTTACAACATTTTTCTTTTAGATAAAAAAGCCATATTCGAAAAGAGTAAATCCAACCGCGATATCCGGATCAAGGAGTTGGATAAAAGCAAACTCAGCGATCGCTGGAAAAGTTTTATCAAATCAGAAATCGATTTACAATGGGCACTCATTCATCTCAAGCAACAAAACATGTTGAAAGGCATACAATTGTTGTACGGCGCCAAGAAACTGCTGGACGAAAAAATAGAAGAATATCCTGATTTTTATCAATACAAAAAATCCTGGGGCATACTTCAGGCCTTGTTGGGAACCATTCCACCTGAATATCAGTGGGCCAGCCGTCTGGCCGGATTGGATGGAAATATTAAACAAGGGAGAGAAGCACTTCAACTATTTGTTCTTAAAAGTGAAAAACAAGGCGGTTTTTTAATAGAAGAGGCCTATGCTGCCTACTGTTTTATTCTTTGTTATCTCGAACACAAACCCAAAGAGGCGTTTCAATACTGGATTGGTAAATCCATGCATCCGAACCCCGGGCCTCTCCAGGTGTGGGTTCAGGCCAAAGTAGCACTCAGAGCAGGTTTAAACGAAGCCGCCAGAATGGCCCTTCGATCTGCTCCGGAGAGCCATTTTGAAAAACTTCCGCATTTGTATTATTTGAGAGGTCTGGCTGAATTGCAAGCCCTTCAAAATCAGTCGGACAAGTACTTTGAAAAATTCATAAAATCCAATCAGGGACACAATTACATTAAAGAGGCCTGGCAAAAAAGAGCCTGGAATGCTTTACTGAAAGGACAACCAACTCTTTACAAACTGCATATTTCACAATGCCTGACCCAGGGAGCTAACCAACTCGACGAAGACCAACAGGCCTACCAGGATGCAAAATCAGGTGTATTGCCCGATACGCTGTTGTTGAAAGCCAGATTGCTCTGTGATGGGGCGTATACGGAAAAGGCCAGAAACTTGTTGGAAGCAGGTAAGGCGGATTTTAATTCCAATCCCCTTCACTTATTGGAATATCATTACAGAATGGCCAGGATCTATCATATCGAAAAAAACTACAACAAAGCTTTGGAATTTTACCAACAGGTCATGGCTTCAGGTCAGCATCAAAATTACTGGCACTGCAATGCTGCCCTGCAAAGCGGACTCATATTGGAAGAACTCAGAAAGGATGAAGAGGCTGCACGGTATTTTGAAACCGTATTGAAGTTAAAACCAGATCGGTATAGGAATTCCATGCAACAAAAAGCCAAAGCCGGCTTGTCAAGATTGGCAACAAAATAATTGGTGAGTTGGCTGTAGAATTATATTTTTGCAGCCCGAAAGGAAAACAAGTTCTTTGTGGCGTGGTAGCTCAGCTGGTCAGAGCGTGCGATTCATAATCGCAAGGTCGAGAGTTCAAGCCTCTCCCACGCTACTTCTTTTCCACAAATTTACTGAATCATTTATAGGGATATTTCAATAAAAAGTACTTTCATTTTGCTTTCCAGATATTCCGATTAGTAATGTCAATCTTGTTATTTGCTTACGGTACTTTGAAACGAGAATCCTCAATTTTATCGGATCTTCGCATTGCTTATAGAAAGATAGGCCCCGCCAGGATAAAAGGAATACCTCAAAGTGGTACGGAATATCCAGCCATCGTAAAACCCAATGCAAATCAGGGCGAATGGATTCCCGGAGAACTGATCGAATTGTTGAAAGGAGAAAAAGACCTGGCTAAACTCGATGAGTACGAAGAATACGATCCTTTGAATCCCAATCTATCTTTGTATCAAAGAGAACTCGCATTGGTATATCCGACGTCAAAAGATCAACCTGCATCAGCTTATGTATATTGGTTCAATCAGCATGCCAAAAAAGCTGAATTTGAATAAAATCAATTTGAAATTTACAAGTGGTTTGGCCATGAATCGCCTTGAATTCCTTTGAATTTTTTTTCATCGAATAAAAATGAGTACAATCAGAAAATAAATTCTTTATTCGATCATCAAGAGATAATTCCATTTCATTTCTGCTACTTCTTCTGTAAGTAAATAAATTCCCGATTCGATGCGATCTAAATTTGAAAGATCATTTGTCAGAGTTCTTCCATCAAGTGTTGATAGGCGGTAATAGGCTACCCCTAAACTGCAATTTCTTACCAAAGTTCCTGTCCCACTTCCCTTTCTGTATTTTAAAGAAATCAGTTGATCCGGATCGTTTTGCCATTGTCCAAAGGACTGACAACTTTTAATGTATTTCCCTTTCCAAAAACAGTCCCCTTTTTTAACACTCACGCTGAGATTGTTGAAGTAGGGTGCCATCAGCTCTACGTATGATCCTGTTGTGCCATTGGACCAATTTATTTCATAATCCGAAGGATTGATCAATCGTCCATCTGTTTCAAATAATGCAATAATAAACTGGCAGGCACCGCCACAAATGGTTTTACAAATACCGGTTGGATAATTCAGATTAAATTGTTTATGGTAATCATCTTCGCAGGAAGCCAATATAAATTGAAGTTCACTACAGGGTCCACTGCAATTTAGTTTCACCGTATCCTGGAATTTTTGCTGGCAGATATCCGCATACTCGATAGATTTTGGTCTGCCCGGCGGCCAACTGTAATACTTGTAAGTCAAACTGAAAACATCGCTTTCGTAGAGGAGAATTGGATTCTGATTCTGAATGGTATACTCGGGATGGTTACTGTGTTTTTGGATATTCCAAAAAAGTTCGCGGTCGCGTTGCCTGGGTTGGACGAGCCTGGCATTTCCATCCAATGCCGATATTTGAATCATCCCGTTGGGCAGGCATTCCGATTCCAGAAAGATGGCACAAGGATCAATTGTACATGGCTTGACAATGACATCAACGGTGTCAAATGTTTCGCAGGTAGCATTGTAAGTTCTTAAAATATACCGGGTGTTTTTTACGGGACCGGCTTTGGGATTTGGACAACGAACACATGTTAGTCCTTCCAGGGGACTCCATTCATACATATAATCCGGATCGTATACCTTGACTAATTCCACTGAATCGAGCAGGCAAATGGTATCTGTTCTGAAATTAAAATCCAATTCGGGACCATCCAAAACAAATTTCTTTAAAATTGTATCGCGACACATTTCTTTCGACTCTACAATCAATTGAATTTCAAGAATACCCGTTTCGGAGCTTACGAATTCCGGATCTTTCAAATCGGATCGTTGCACCTGACCATTGATCCTGAATTCCCAGAAATATTTCTCCAGGCTTGAAAATAAGTCTGTGGAATTGTTTTGCAATTGAACCTTAAATGGATTAAGGCACTGGAGAAAATTTAAATCAAAATCAGCATGGGGTGTAGAATTACACAAACGCACATTGATTTGAAAATCTCTACGAAGCGTAGAAAGCAATTTCCCATTCCGGTATTCTTCCACGCAGTATGCAATGAGGTATTGCGCAATTACAGGTTCAGCAAAACCCGACATAAATCCTGAAGATGGAGAAATATTCAAAGGAGGAATCCCTCCGATCATATCATTGAGGCTGTAATTGCCACTGAATATAACGAAGTCATATGGTGGATTTGAAGGTGTGGCCGGCCTTGGATTTAGTTGATCGGCACCCAAGTAGGGTGTACACATTTTATACACCAAAGAATCTCCATCTTCATCCCTGGCCTTCAAATCAAATGCGATGGCCTGGCCTCCACAAATATAAATCGGAGGATAAGGTCCCAAGAGCGGACTGGCATTGCATTGCAGTAAGGATTCTTCAGTAATTTCCAGGGTATAAGTAGCTCCGGATGCCAGCGGGTCAACAATATTGCGGATCGTAAAATTGCGACAACATCTTTGGTACGATAGGATGTATCCGCCAACCAGGAATGGAAGTTCTATAGTATCCACATAAGTTGTAGTATGCACGCAAACATCGCCGCCAATAATTCCACAGGATTTCGAAAGAACCTCATTTAAGGTATCATCTTGTCTGAATTGCATTAACAAACGACCCACGTTTCCTAATTGGGATTGCAATCTCCCCTGCCGGTCAAATATTCCCATGGAAGCAGGGTTATCAAACTGAGCTCCCGGATTACCGTTTATGCAATCTCGTCGCAGGGTCAGCGTAATTTCATATAGATTATTGCCCAAACACCGGTAACCAATGTCTCCTCCAACAATGTGTGTGGTATGCCCCGTGTTAAATTGCAGCATAAAGAACACAATCAGACCGAAACGCATAACAGGAATAAAACCTGACAATTTTCTTACGATGAAAGCTCCGAATACAATTTTTTGAATGAGATGATGCATACTTTTTCCTTTAGACTGGATAAAAATACAATAAACTCCAATGAGACGCCTGTTATAACCAAACAGCTGCCCCGAAGACGTTAAATTAAGGGCATGTTTATGTTAAATGTTCAAAACGAAAAATAGACTGGCGACTTTGTATCTTTGCATCATCCATTACAATCATAAATTAATGATTTTCTCAACGGTTTATAATTTGCGTCATTTTCAATTCAGGTTTCAATCTTCCAGGGCCATCCATTTATTATTGTCAGGCTTATGTTTGGTTTTATTTTCCTGTTCAGCTCTAAAAAAGTCAGCTGAGGTAAAAAACAATAAAGAGGTTTCCTTTGCAATCATCCAAATCAATGATTTTTATGAGATTTCTCCCCTGGAAGGTGGGAAAATCGGAGGTGCGGCAAGAATTGCAAGTTTGAGAAAAAAAGTGATGAAGGAATATCCCAATACTTTTACTGTACTTGCCGGCGATTTCCTGAGTCCTAGTTTAATCGGAACCCTAAAATGGGAGAACGAAAGGATCCGGGGAAAGCAAATGGTTGAAGCATTGAACACATTGGGATTAGACCTCGCTACATTCGGCAATCACGAGTTTGACATCGATTTGTCCTCGTTGCAAAAAAGACTCAATGAATCCAAATTTGAATGGGTCTCATCGAATGTACTTCAAGTCCGGGACGGAAAAAAATCAGCATTTGGTACAATGAAAAATGGCGTAATGCTGGATATTCCAAAATATAAAATCATCCGTTTTGTAAATGAACATGGAGCAAGTGTTCGCGTTGGTTTTGTGGCACCCTGTCTGCCAGCAAATCAAACCGATTTTGTGTATTATGAAGATATTTACGAAAGTACAGCAAATCAGATCCGCTTCATTAAAGACAGCATTGATTTTCTTATATCTCTTAGCCACCTCAACAAGGAAGACGATCTGGAGATGGCAAAACGATTTAAAGAACTGAATTTGATTTTAGGAGGCCACGAACATGACCACATGAAGTACAAAATAGGACGAACTGTGATGACTAAAGCCGATGCCAATGCTAAAACTGCTTACGTTCATAAAATAAAATATAACACCACCAGCAAAACCTACACGCTGATTTCGGAACTTGTTAAACTGGATGAACACATTCCTCTGGATCCGGAAGTCAACCAGGTAGTTGAAAAATGGAAATCTATCGAAACAAAAATCATCAGGGACATGGGTTTTGATCCGGATGAGGTCTTAATGAAACTCAGCACTCCTTATGATGCCCGTGAACAGACGACCAGAAACAGCCAGTGTGCTTTTGGCGAATTGATCGCTAAATCGATGTTTCATGCATATAAGGATTCAGATCTGGCTTTATTGAATTCTGGTGGTATCCGGGTGGATGACATGTTGAGTGGTAGTTTATCGCAATACGATATCCTTAGATCATTGCCGTATGGAGGTTCGATTCTGCTGGTTATGATGAAAGGCTCACTCTTGCAAAAAATTGCGATCATTGGCGAAAAAAATAAAGGATCTGGTGGTTATCTCCAAAGGTACAGGCTTTCTCAAAACAATAAGGGTAGCTGGTTTGTGGGAAATGAAATTTTGAATGAAGAGTCGTATTACAAAGTATCCATCAATGATTACTTATTGACAGGAAAAGAAAAAGGATTGGATTTTCTGACGCGTTATCATCCGGAATTAAAAGTCATTCATGAAGCAAATCCCAGCGATAAAAATGACGATACAAATGACATCCGGACTGTGATTATTCAATACATCAAACAGGGAGGAAAATAAAGTAAATCCGCTGGAGTGGTTTATTCATAATATGAGCCAATTGGATTCATGTAATTTTTGAGTTTTTGAAATCTAAATCGTATTATCAACTTGAATTTCACTATTGATAAAAGTATTTTAGATCATTAATCAGGGATCAAATAAAGTTCGCTATTTAAATAAAATTAATAATCTTCGTCCTCTATATTTTTACTATGAAGGATAAGAAAAACATAAAGCCGGCAAAAGAGGCAGCCAATCGAAATGCTGTACAAACCAGGTCCCAAAATTCATTTATCCTGGAAAGCAAAGGCCCCTGGCTGCTTCCAGCGATTGCAATCCTATTGACATTGATCGGATACCTACCTGCCCTGGATGCAGATTTTGTAAACTGGGATGACCAGGATTATGCAAGCAACAATCCGTTGATCCATAATTTTTCAGATTTTCTGAAATTCTTCACCACCCCGGTTCAAGGGAATTATCACCCGCTTACCATGATAACCCTGGCATTCAATTATGCCATATCGGGTTTAAATCCCTTCAGTTATCATTTGCTCAATATTTTATTCCATCTTGCCAATGTCTTTCTGGTTTATCAATTCATTCTTAGATTGGTACCCGGACGATTATTTATTGCCTTTAGTGTGGCATTGCTTTTTGGGGTTCATCCCATGCATGTCGAATCGGTAGCCTGGGTATCTGAAAGAAAAGATGTGCTTTATACATTTTTCTTTTTGTTGGGATTTATAAATTACCTAAAATATCTCGACCAACATTCCAGAAAGCATTACGTTTATTGCTTTTTGTTTTTCTGTCTTTCCATCCTGTCGAAACCGGCTGCCATTATTTTTCCTGCAGTATTATTGACATTGGACTTTTACCGGAATCGAAAGTTTGATTTTGCAATCATCAAAGATAAAATTCCATTTGGAATCATAGCGGCCTTCTTCTTATATCTCACTCTTCATGCTCAGACGAGTGCAGGAGCTACACCAACCTCAGAATTCTATGGTTGGGATAAACGTATTTTTTTTCCGTTCTACGGTTACATGATGTACATCTATAAAATGTTTTTCCCTGTAAACTTAACTGCATTTTATCCATTGCCGCCAATCAACGAATCTCTCAAACCAGCATTTTATCTTGCACCCTTCGTTTTTGCATGGACAGCATTATGGTCATTGCGAACCTGGAAAAAAGACCGGGCTGTAGCATTTGGTTTTAGCTTTTATCTGGTGAATTTATTTTTGGTGCTGCAATTGTTTCTGGTAGGAAGTGCCATCATTGCAGAACGATATACTTACGTCCCTTATATTGGTTTGTTCTTTGTTTGTAGTTGGTCTTTAGAAAATTTTTGGGGAGAAAATAAAAACCGGATCTATGGAATCGTACTCGCTGCCGGTATTATTTGTACTGGATTAACTTTCAAACATGCAACCAGCTGGCAAAATACAGGGAGCTTGTGGGACAATGCGATCAGATCCTACCCGGGTGCTAAAGCATACACCAACAGAGCTTATTTGTATCAACAACAAGGACAGCTGGAAAAAGCGCTGCAACATTATCAGCTTTCACTAAAATACAATGTCATCGATGCAGAGGTGTATTACAACATGGGTGTGATCTACTACAATACTAACCGCGACAGTCTTGCACTCGTGTCTTATGGTACCGCACTGCAATATAAACCCTCCTACGCCGAAGCGTTCAACGGCAGAGGATCGGTATATGCACGCATGGGCAACAGTCAGAAGGCTTATGACGATTTCAATAAATGCCTGAGCCTGGATCCCAACTATGCATTGGCTTATAAAAACAGGGCGTCTTCGTATTTTCTTGAAAACAAATACGATTCTGCGATTGCAGATTATAAACGGTACATTAAACTCAATAAAAGCGATGTGGAAGGTGTATCCAACCTGTGTGTAGTTTATTTAAATAAAGGCGATAACGAAGAAGCTATTAAAGTTTGCGATCAGGCAATTCAACAAGATCCAAAATTTGCAAAAGCGTATACCAATGCCGGCGCGGCATACATCAATCTGAACAATTTTCCGAAAGCCATTGAATACTTAAGCAAAAGTTTTCAGTTGGATTCCCTGAGCGAAGAAAATTTAAAATTCCTGAGTCTCGCTTATCTTAAAAACGGCGACAGCACCAAAGCGTATTCAATTTTTGAATATGCGCAAAGAGTGAAAGGGATAAAGTAGCTTGTAGTTTTCAGTCCCGACATGGAAGTAATCTAAGTTCACAATAAGATGAATAAGTCGGGAACAGTTACCTCTTTGGCTGAGAATTAGGAATTGAAAACTGAAAACGAATAGAATCCCCGAGGGATTCATCATCGTTTACTTCCGGAGATCGCGCAGGATATTGATCGATTCGGCCACATAAATATCTTTTGCAAGATTCTTCAGAAAGTCTTCATTTCGAGCTATCCGCGAAGAGTCTGCCTGAATATAAGCGAGATCTGATTTTAAGTTTTCGCAAACCAAACCGGGTATCGGAACATCCATGATTTTCTCGTATTTCTTTGCTTCCGAATTTCTCTGGTCATACCAGGCTTTGTATTTTCCGTATTCAAGTGGAATGATCGTTTCTTCCCGGGTTTTGGCAAGTCTTTTAGCATTTTCATCGATCAAACTAAAAGTTTGATTCTCTTTTACACGATCCTTACTTTTTCTCTTCAATTCTTCCAAGTTTTCAACGACAAAGGTGTTTTGAGTATAATTCTGTTTTTCGATGACGTCGTATTGCAGCGGATGATCGTATTCCTTTTCGCCATTAGTGATGTAACTATAAGTGTCTGGTAAGTGAATATCGGGGTCAACACCTTTCAGTTGAACCGAACCCCCACTAACCCGGTAATACTTCTGTATTGTTACTTTCATGTCTCCCATTGGCCGCATCTGTGGATAAGGAGTAAGCTGATCGAGATTCCGGAATTGTTGAACCGTACCTTTACCAAAAGTAGGCTCCCCCCCGACAATTATTGCCCGTTTGTAATCTTGCAGACACGCGCTGATGATTTCCGATGCTGATGCACTGTTTGAATTAACCAGAATAACCAATGGACCATCAAACTGAACTTTCGGGTCAGGATCGTTGTATGCTCTGACTCCCTTCTTATCTTTTACCTGAACAACCGGTCCTTCTGTAATAAACAGACCAGACATTTCCACAACTTCCTGTAGAGAGCCGCCCCCATTATTTCTCAGATCCAAAATGATACTTTCTGCACCTTCTGCTTTTAGTTTGGCAATTTCTTCTGCAATGTCTTTTGCTGCAGATGGACTATTTGCATCATTGAAATCGGCATAAAACCTCGGCAACCTGATAAAACCGACTTTCTCCTGAATTCCTTCGAGTTTCAACAGGGCAGACCTTGCAAAACCTTCATCCATAATGACTTCATCCCTGACGATGGTTATTTGCTTAACATCGCCACCTTGTTTCTTGACTTTCAAAGTAACTTTTGTTCCTTTTTTTCCTCTGATCTTACTTACAACATCGTCTATCCTCATCCCCTTAATATCCACTTCTTCTTTACCATCCTGCTGTACACCCATGATGATGTCATTGGCTTCCAGGTCGCCCTGCCTTGCAGCCGGTCCTCCTGGAACGATCGAAGAAACTTTGGTATATTCTCTTTCTGTTTGAAGTCTGGCCCCAATCCCCTCGAGTTTTCCCGACATATTGATGTTAAAATCTTCTTTCTCTTTGGGGTTTAAATAATCTGTATGAGGATCGTATAAATGAATGAACGTGTTGACAAATAATTCAAAACGGTCAGATCTTCTGATCTGCTTCAGCCGATCAAAAAAATTGTCGAGATTGTCCTTCACCTCCTTAACAATGTCCATTCTAATTGAATCATCCGGTCTTTTCTTATTTTCTTTTTCCAACAAAACCTGATCTTCAATATATCTGTTTAGTTTTTCATACTTGACCATTTTTCTCCAATAATCCTTCATCGCCTTTTCATCTGCCGGCCAGTTCCTTTTATCGGAGTCAAACTCATAATCTTCATCTTTTGAAAAATCAAATGGCATATCGATGAGTTCACTGTAATATGTTTGCGATCTGGAAATTCCCTGATCCAGGAGTTGCAATGCAAGATCGAAAAACTCGACCTTACCCTCTTTAAAGTGATCGTCCAGATCCTTTTTATATTTTTCGAGTTGCTTGATATCTTTCTGGGTATAAAACCGCTTTCCCGGATCCATATTATCCAGAAAATCTTTATATGCTTTTTCCGAAAATGCATCGTCTACAACGGGAGGAGCATAGTGAAATCTCTGGGAGCTTTCATAAACCAATTTCAACAGATGGCTTTCCTTGGATGAGGGTTCATGTTGGGGCTGACGGCAATATCCCGATAAATAAAATACTAACAACAGGATTGGTAATAAAAGAAACCAATTTCTTTTTGAATTCATCTTCTTCTCCATTTTTAATTAAATAGAAACAACAATTCAGGCAAATCGATTACAATGTTCACCCAACTTTAAAAAAGCTTTAACAAAGATGCAACTGATGCCTGCAATTATTGAATTTTCAAACGCAAATATACTACGAATTGTTTCGTAGAAATTTTTAAAATTCAAAAAATCGAAATATCCAGCTCCCATATTCGATCCTAAGTTTATTCAGCTTTGGTCTTTGATTTCACAATGTTGCTTTTTGTTAAACCAACGATATCGGTTCTTTGCCACAAGTTGATATAAAAAATCTCGAATCATTTTCGGAATGACAAGCCCTGCTCCAAAAACCTTATAAATCCCCCCCAATACAAGCCCTAATTGAATGATGGCATCGGATGCAAAAAGCCATTGATTTTCTTTAATAAGCAGAATAGAGTCCGGAAGTTCTTCCGTAGAATAAGATTGATCCGGGCCAATACCCGCTTTCCTGAATTCATTTAGGGTAAAAATTTCAATTTTGCCTTGTTTATCAGCTTTTCTTACCCAATTGCAAAAACGGGAACATAAACTACATTCCCCATCGTAGATAAGTTTTAAGCGCTCTGGTCCAGACATGATAAATTAACAATTTGACTCCCAAACTGATCAAATCGAACAGCAAAATCTTAAAATATCGGTCTTAAAATTGTCATAATAAATTGATTTACTGTAAGATAATCAGAAAATTGCCTTGCAAACCTTAGGTTTTGCCTTTTCTTTATACTTTTGTGCCGCCAAATTAGAAAAAATGGAAAACCTCATTTATTATTTACCGGCTTTCGGGATTGTTGGATTGCTTTATATGGCCTATTTATATAAATGGGTCGCTAATCAGGACTCCGGCGATGACAAGATGAAATTTATCTCCAGCAACATTGCAGAAGGAGCGATGGCTTTTTTAAAAGCGGAATACAGGGTATTGGCTATTTATGTAGTTGTAGCGGGCGGATTACTTGGTTTTCTGAGTTTTATGGTACCAACTACCCATTGGACCATCGTTGTTGCCTTTATTGTTGGGGCTCTTTTTTCTGTTATTGCAGGGTTTATAGGTATGAAAATAGCTACTCAAGCCAATGTCAGAACAACACAAGCGGCCAGAACTTCCCTGGTGAGGGCATTGAATGTTTCCTTCAGAGGAGGTACCGTTATGGGTCTGGGTGTGGCCAGTTTGGCGGTTCTTGGATTAAGTCTTTTACTTGCTTTTTTGTTTTATACATTTATGGGAGGGAGCTGGTCAGGAGCTGCTGTAAAAGGCACGCAACTCGCCGCGGGAGATGTCATGACAGTAATTCTGGAGATCCTGGCCGGGTTTTCGCTGGGTGCCGAATCTATTGCCTTGTTTGCTCGTGTAGGAGGGGGTATTTATACCAAAGCTGCTGATGTGGGAGCAGACCTGGTCGGGAAAGTTGAAAAAGGAATTCCGGAAGATGATCCGCGGAATCCCGCTACAATTGCCGATAATGTTGGAGATAATGTTGGCGATGTTGCTGGTATGGGAGCGGACTTATTTGGATCGTATGTGGCCACGGTATTGGCCGCCATGGTGCTTGGAAATTACGTGATCCGCGATATGGGTGGTGACATCACTGCAATAGATGCATTTGGTGGGTTGGGCCCAATATTGTTGCCATTATTCATTGCTTGTATCGGGTTGATCTTTTCGATCATCGGTTCGTTTTTTGTATACATCAAATCTGAATCCGCCAAAGAGCAACAAGTTCAAAATGCCCTGAATATGGGTAACTGGGTGGCCATCGGACTCACTGCTGTTGCATCCTATTTCTGCATTCAGTGGATGCTTCCCGAGACCATGAAAATGAACTTTTTTGGAATCGGAATACAGTCTGTAACATCCTTGCAGGTATTTTATGTAGTTCTGGTAGGTTTGTTTGTAGGTACTGCTATTTCATATCTCACAGAATATTACACCGGATTGGGTCGCGGACCTGTAAATGATATCGTCCAAAAATCCGGTACAGGAGCTGCTACAAACATCATCGGAGGCTTGAGCAATGGAATGTTGAGTACGGCGTTTGCAGTGTTGATCTTTGCCATGGCCATCTGGATCAGCTATGCACTGGCTGGGTTTTACGGAGTTGCCATTGCTGCTTCAGCCATGATGGCTACTACTGCTATGCAGCTTGCCGTAGACGCTTTTGGTCCAATTGCAGATAATGCCGGTGGTATCGCCGAAATGTCAGAATTACCAAAGGAAGTGCGTGTACGTACAGATATCCTGGATTCGGTTGGAAACACTACTGCAGCTATTGGAAAAGGATTTGCCATTGCTTCGGCTGCTTTAACCGCACTGGGTTTATTTGCAGCCTATGTCACATTTACTGGAATCGATGGCATCAATATTTTTAAAGCCGATGTGCTTGCCGCCTTATTTGTTGGTGGAATGATTCCCGTGGTATTTTCTGCATTAGCCATGCGTTCTGTAGGCTCTGCGGCCATGGATATGGTCAATGAGGTTCGTCGCCAGTTTAGGGAAATTCCCGGTATTATGGAAGGTACTGCAAGACCCGAATACGGCCGTTGTGTGGAAATCTCCACAAAAGCGGCCCTGCAACAAATGGTTCTCCCCGGAGCGATTACTCTGATCACTCCAATCGTCATCGGATTCGCGATGGGTCCTGAAGCTCTTGGTGCATATATGGCCGGAGTTTGCGTAAGCGGCGTGGTCTGGGCCATATTCCAAAACAATGCCGGAGGATCCTGGGACAATGCTAAAAAATCGTTCGAGGCGGGTGTCACGATTGGCGGACAAGTCTATCACAAAGGTTCTGAACCACATAAAGCAGCAGTCATTGGCGATACGGTTGGAGATCCGTTTAAAGATACATCTGGTCCTTCCATGAACATTCTGATCAAATTGACCTGTCTCGTCGGATTGGTGCTGGCGCCGATACTTGGCATGAAAACAGGTAAGGGTCATGGATACATTCCGGAATCAGAACTTCGGCAGCAACAAATGCTTCATAAACTGGAGCAGGATCGGGAACTTTGGTGTTGTTTGGAGGTAAAAGGCTGAAAAGAATTCTCTTGGAGGCTTGGAGGATTTAAGGAAAAAGTTCAAAGATCGATTTGTATTCCCATGAAAATACTAACAATCGTTAGTTTGGTGTGCATCGCATTTTAGGACAAATTTAAAGATAACCAGATTCTTCCGTGGCGCTTTATTCCCTGTATAAACTTTTGTCATCCATCCCAATCTCTGCATTAGAATTAAAAATAAACTATATGAATAATGGATAATCCCAATTCATGCATTAGAAAACTTATATGGAGGCCTAATCACCTCCAGTTTTTCAAACAAGTGCTCTAAAAAATGTCGTCGCCTCCCTTCTGCAGAAAGTTTCATTACCAATTTTCGACTTCTCTTTGTCAGATAACTTCCTATTGCAATGCATTGGAATCGAATAGTTGGTAATCTATGGTTGCGTTCACTATTCATGATTGCTTGTTTAAACAATGTCATAATATTGTATGCTACCATCACAAACCTGAATGCAGCTTCCATGGCTCCAAACTCTTGGAGAGCAAACCCATCCATTCCGAAGTCGTATTTTAATTCCTTTATTCTATTTTCGCTGTCGCCTCTTTGATTATATCTTCTATGAACTTCCACCATTGATAAATTTGAGTTCGTTACATAGGCTGTGTAATCATATTTACTTAGGTTCTCATATTCTTCAAACAATTCTTTGGGTTTATTGGATTGGTATTTTTTGGGTGTTCGTACAATGATCATTCTGCGGGTTTGCTTCCAATTTGCGGCTTGATATTCAATTTCTGCATAGGCTGCATTTGGCATTATACTTTCATCATGATAAAATCTCTTGATTTCCATTATTTCACTGGCAAGGGCTGTTGTCATCTTGGCTCGGAAGATATAAGGTACCACATTTGGCTTTTCTTCCAGATAGCCCATTATATGCTGACTATAAAATCCCGAGTCGCCTCTTATTAAACCAATATTGCTCCGATCTATAATTGTAAATACTTCTTTCAGAAATTCAATTGAATCCTTCGCTGAGTTGCTATCTCCGCTTCTCATCCAGGCATTTACTACCATTTTTAATTCATCGCAAAAGGCCATTATTGGATGGTGTGAGACCCTACCATTCTTATTTGGATTGTAACCTTTACATGCATACTCTTGATGACCATAGCGCGTAATGATCGTGCTATCTATGTCGATTGTTATATACTTCATCGGAACTAATGAAAGGATATACTTCATCAGTTTTGGAAATATTTTATCGTTCCGCTCAACCGTGTATTTTGAAAAAAATCTACTAAATGTACTGGCACTAGCCATCCCCTTTTTCCACCCAAAGATTTCTTGAACAACGTTATCCATCCTGATCATAGAACTATGCTCCAATCTTCTAGCTCCTAAAATAACACTTGCCAGAAATCCCTCTATGATGTCAATGGCTTGATAACCTCGATTTGATCCTGGATGGGGAATATCCAGTTTTGAAAGATAATCCCGGATTCCGCTGGTCACATATATTTTATGAAAGTATTTTAAACCACCCCATGGACTTACCTTGCGATCTGTAAACTCATGCGCTAATTCATGCATCTTTTTGGTGCGTTTAGGTATCCGTCAAATTTCCTTATTTTTATGCAAAGTTCAAAGCTTTTTTACCTTCTATTGCATGAATTGGGATAATGCATACTGATTCTGCCTTACGCCTTAAGCCTTAAGCCTTTAATCTGAACCTAAATTCCATTGCATGAATTGGGTTCATCAGTTTCCTAAAATCTTCTTCCAGGATATCTTTTCCCGGATTATACTTTCAAGGGCGGAGATCGGCACGCGCTCTTGCAATAAAGTATCCCGGTCGCGAATGGTCACGGTCTGATCTTGAAGCGTATCGAAATCTATGGTTACGCAATACGGAGTTCCGATGGCATCTTGTCTTCTATAACGCCGCCCGATGGCATCTTTTTCATCGTATTGGCACTGAAATTCAATTTTTAAATCTTCAAAGATCGATTTAGCTTTTTCAACCAATTCGGGTTTATTTTTCAGCAAAGGTAAAATGGCACATTTGACCGGAGCAATGGCCGGATGTAATTTCAATACGACACGTGTAGATGAATCTCCTTCAGCATCGGGGACTTCTTCTTCGGTATAGCCTTGGCTCAACATGGCTAAAAACATGCGATCGCATCCAATGGAAGTTTCAACCACATAAGGTATGTAATTTTCATTTTCTTCCGGATCAAAATATTGTAATTTTTTTCCCGATAATTCCTGATGATTCTTCAAGTCAAAATCCGTACGCGAATGGATACCCTCCAGCTCCTTAAATCCAAAAGGAAATTGGAACTGAATATCGACTGCAGCATTGGCATAGTGGGCAAGGTTGTCGTGGTCGTGAAATTTTAAACAGGAATCGGGCGTGCCTAAAGCAAGATGCCAGGCCATGCGCTTTGCTTTCCAATATTCGTACCACTTCATCTCTTCTCCCGGTTTCACAAAAAACTGCATTTCCATCTGCTCAAACTCCCTCATCCTGAAAATAAATTGCCGAGCGACAATTTCATTCCGGAATGCTTTACCTATTTGTGCAATTCCGAAGGGTATTTTTTGGCGACTGGTTTTGCTGACATTGAGAAAATTGACAAATATTCCCTGCGCAGTTTCCGGGCGCAAATACAATTTACCTTCTTCACCTGCAATGTTTCCCAACTGGGTATTGAACATCAGATTAAACTGCCTGACCTCCGTCCAGTTTCTCGAACCGGTATCGGGATCTGCAATTTCACAATCATCGATGAGTTGTTTCATGGCTGGCATATCGCCTGATCCAAGCGCATCGGTCATGCGTTTTGTAGTGGCGTCCATCCGGTTTTGAATTTCCAATATCCTCGGATTGGTCTTCCTGTATAAATTTTCATCAAAAGCATCTCCAAATCGATTCCTGGCTTTGTCAACTTCCTTTTCCAATTTTGCGGATTGCTTGTCGATGTAATCTTCGATCAGCTGATCTGCTCGATAGCGCTTTTTAGAATCCTTATTATCAACCAATGGGTCGTTGAATGCATCGACATGTCCCGAAGCTTTCCATGTTTTTGGATGCATAAAAATTGCAGCATCAATTCCAACTATATTCTGATGCATCTGCACCATGCTTTTCCACCAATATTCCTTGATGTTGTTTTTCAAAGCAACACCATTCGGTCCGTAATCATATACAGCACTCAGGCCATCGTAAATTTCAGAGGATGGATAAATAAAACCGTATTCTTTACAATGCGCAGTTACTTTTTTAAACAGATCTTCCACGGATAAAAGTTGTTAGATGTTGGTTGTTAGATGTTGGTTGTTAGTTGTTGGTTGTTAGTTGTTGGTTGTTGGTTGTTAGGATTAAAGGCTGAAGGCCTAAGGCTAAAGGTTTGTTTAGTTTAGCTTTAAAAAATCAGACTTCACTTTATAATTTATTAAATTGTAAAATCAATTTTAAAATTCCTTTTATAATTTTATGTCCTTAAAACATCATTCGTTTCTATCTTCTATCTTCTATCTTCTATCTTCTATCTTCTATCTTATATCTTCTATCTTCCAGCTTCTAGCTTCTAGCTTTTCCCTTTTTCCCTCTTTCCCTTCCAACCTTTGGCCTTCAGCCTTCAGCCTTTTCCCCCCTTACACATCAATATTCGCATACACCGCATGGGTTTCAATAAACTCCCTGCGCGGAGGTACATCATCTCCCATCAGTATGCTGAAATAATAACTGGCATTGGATGCATCCTCTACAGTCACACGACTCAAAGTTCTGGTTGCAGGATTCATGGTGGTTTCCCACAATTGTTCGGCGTTCATTTCACCAAGACCTTTGTAGCGCTGGATGTGAACACTGTCTTCCTTTCCTTTGCCAATTTCGGCAACGATTTCAGCTCTTTCCTTTTCATTCCATGCATATTTCGCTTCTTTTCCTTTTTTAACCAAATACAGTGGCGGCCTGGCAATGTATAAATATCCATTGCTGATGAGTTCAGGCATATAGCGGTAGAAGAATGTCAAAATCAAAGTCGTGATGTGGCTGCCGTCAACATCGGCATCGCACATGATCACGATTTTATGATAGCGCAGTTTATCGAGATTTAATCTGCGTTCTCCTTCTTCGTCTTCAAAGATGTGCACACCCAATGCGGTGAAAATATTTTTAATCTCCTCGTTCTCGTAAATTTTATATTCCAATGCTTTTTCGACATTCAGAATTTTTCCTCGCAAGGGAAGGATGGCCTGATAATGTCTGTTACGGCCTTGTTTGGCTGTTCCACCCGCAGAATCTCCTTCGACGAGAAACAACTCCGATTCTTCAGCTGACTTGGATGCACAATCCGCAAGTTTACCAGGAAGTCCCCCTCCCGTCAAAACATTTTTGCGCTGAACCATCTCCCGCGCTTTACGGGCCGCATGCCGGGCTGTTGCAGCCAATATAATTTTGTCGATAATCCTTCTCGATTCTTTGGGATTCTGCTCGAGAAATGCCATGAGTGTGTCACCCACAATGCGGGAAACAATACCCACGACTTCGGAATTTCCCAATTCGCCTTTGGTCTGACCTTTGAACTGGGGTTCGGGAACTTTTACAGATATTATTCCCGTAAGTCCTTCTCTAAAGTCTTCACCACTAATCTCCATCTTCAGTTTGGAGAAAAAACCATTCTGGTCTCCGTATTGCTTAAACACTCTGGCCAATGCCCTTCTGAATCCACTGACATGGGTCCCACCTTCGCGGGTGTAAATATTATTCACATAAGACAACAAATTTTCCTGGAACCCATTGTTGTAAACCAAGGCGATTTCAACGTCCACATTTTCTTCTTTTCCGGTAATGTAGATCACATCCTCGGTGAGCGGTGTCCGTCCCTGATCGATATATTTGACGAATTCTTTCAATCCGCCCTCTGAATAAAATTTTTCTTCCCTTTGCTGACCCTCTCTTTCATCTTTGAGGAAAATGGTAAGACCGGAATTCAAAAATGATAATTCCCTCAGACGCTGTGCCAGCGTATCGAAATGGTAGACCAGCGTTTCAAAAATTTCGGAATCGGGGGTAAAAATAACTGTCGTGCCTCGCGAACCGGATTCTCCGATAACGGCCACATCCGCTTTGGGTTTTCCACGCTCGTATTCCTGCATGAAAACTTTACCTTCTCTTCTGACCTCAGCCCTGACATAAGAAGAGAGTGCATTGACGCAGGAAACCCCTACCCCATGCAATCCTCCGGAAACTTTATAAGAATCTTTGTCAAACTTTCCACCGGCATGTAATACGGTCATGACCACTTCCAGGGCAGACTTTTTCAGCTTTGGATGAATATCCACAGGTATCCCACGTCCGTTATCTTCAACTTTAATGCTGTTATCCTGTAAAATGCTCACCAAAATATGGCTGCAATGGCCTGCAAGATGTTCGTCAATGGAGTTGTCAACTACCTCCCATACCAAATGATGCAATCCTTTGACATCTGTACTGCCGATGTACATCCCCGGTCTTCTTCGCACCGCCTCCAGTCCCTCCAAAGCCTGTATACTCGAGGCGCTGTAATCTCCATTTTGTCCTGACATATGCTCGTTTTAAAAGTGCCCAAAGATACACAATAACCATCAAAAAAATTAGGCTAAAATCCTAATAATGAACATATTTTGAATGCAAAAAAAATGTATGAAATGGAGGTAGGTGGGCTTTTTGAATTATGGTCCCGATAAAATAAAGGGAATTATTTATTTTCTTAGATATTTTGCAATTTTATCGGGATTTAGACTTTTGAGCTGCTGATTAAATGTTCATTTATATTCCGAAGAAGTGTGTCATTTTGTTGGAACAAGCCTTTTCCCCTTCTAAGCTTTCGACCTGTTCGCCTTTGGCCTTTATAGGGTAAGGACTGAAAATAATCGCCAGAAACAAATTGAACCCACAAACTGAGAACTGGAAACTGGAAACTGAGAACTTATTTCAAAAATCCACGCAACTTTTTGTCTAACTCGTACTCATCTCCCGGTGTATATCCGGAATGGGTATATAAAATCTCACCCCTGGCATCAACCACAAAGGTTTGTGGAATGGACTGAAAATTGAGCGCGCGCATCATTTCTTTATTCTGGTCGGAAAGAATGGTGTATTTCCATGACTTCTGAGCAACCATGGGTTTTACTTTATTTAAGGCCTGCGCATCATCAACGGTTATAGCGATCATTTCTATGCCCAGTCCCTGCCACTCTTTATAAAGATCTTTCATTGCATCCAATTCTTTTTTACATGGTGAACACCAGGTCGCCCAAAAACTAATAACTGTTAGTTTGTTCTTGGTGAAATGGTCGTTTAGCAAAATGTTTTTTCCATCGAGGGATTTTAACTGCGCAGTTGGAAATAATTTATCGACAACGACAAAGGAACTTCCAATAAGGAAAAAGACCGGTAAAAAGAATTTCATTAATTTCATAAAGTTAAATTGATAACAAACGTAAATGTCATTAAAAAATCATTTACTTTAGGGCTTTCAAAACAATTTAACGAATGATTAACCACAGATATTTAAGTTTAATTTTTTCTTATATCTTTCTCGCATTCAATGCTTTATATGCTCAGGAAAGCTTGATTCTCGGTGGAGGCTTTCAGGCCAACGCCAACATTTTTTTAAGAGACAGCCAGATCGGCGCTTTTAATATTCCGCAATACGATTATCAGATTTACGGGGGTGAATCCTGGATGGATCTCAATGCTTCCTATGCCGGGTTTACCGGAGGTATTCGCTTCGATGCCTTTCACAATTCGAACCTGTTAAATCCCGTGAGTTCTTATACCGATTATGGAATCGGACGTTGGTATTTGCGAAAAGAAACCGATCAATTTGAAATAGAAGCCGGATACCTTTACGACCAGATCGGCAGTGGGGTCATCTACCGGGCTTATGAAGAACGGGCACAATTGCTCGACAACGCACTGGTAGGCATCAGCGGTAAATACAAAATCGGAAACGACTGGAGCATCAAGGGCTTTGCAGGTAAACAAAAAAACTTGTTTGAATCTTACAACTCAATACTCAAGGGAATATACCTTACCGGGTATTTCAAAGTAAGCGATACCAGTATCTGGAGCATTTCGCCAGGATTCGGATTTGTAAACCGCACTTTTGGAGATGAAGTGGTCAACCAGTTAGCCACCATCCTTGGTGATTACGATGCAGTCGATCAGTTTAACCCTTACTATAACGTAAATGCTTTTACGATTTTCAATACCCTCAACATTGCTGATTTTACCTGGTACGCTGAAGCAGCATTCAAACCAAAAGATATTTATTTCGATCCGAATGCGGTAAGAACACTACCCAAAGGACAAACCGCTTTGGGTAAACTGGTCGACAGAAAAGGTTCGGTACTTTATTCAAGCCTGAGTTATGCAAAAAATCAATTGGGAATTACAGCCGAAGTAAAACGTACGGAAGGTATGATCTTCAGAGCTGAACCTTCTCTGAGTTTAAACAAGGGACTCATTGGTTATATACCACCCATGGCTAAAATAAATACTTACAGACTCAATGCATATTACTATCCGGCCACACAATTTCTGGACGAAATGGGTTATCAGTTGGATATCAAATACGGCATTGGCGATCACTGGAACTTTTCATTCAATACCTCTGAAATCAGGGATAAAGATTTTGATGAAAAATTTTACAAGGAATATTTCCTGGAAGTGATCTATAAAAGTTCGACACAATGGCAACTTACCGCAGGACTCCAGAGGCAGGAATTCAATCAGGCCCTTTACTATGGCAAAACCGGAGAACCTACCGTAAAAACATTTACTCCTTTTGCAGAATTTTTGTACAAATTCAATAGAAAAACTTCGCTGCGTTTTGAAACCCAATACATGGATAATAAGCAGGACATTGGAAGTTGGGTGTACGGACTTGTCGAACTGGGATTCGCCCCCCACTGGCTGATCGAAGTTTCCGATATGTACAACACCAAAGCCTTGAAAGGTAAAGAAAAATTAAACTATCCAGCCGTTGGTTTTGCTTATACTAAAGGCGCAAATCGTTTTTCCGTACGTTATGTTAAACAGATTGAAGGCATTGTGTGCTCCGGCGGTATTTGCAGATTGGAACCGGCTTTTAGCGGCATACGCGCCGGCATTACTTCCACTTTTTAATCAATGAATACAAAAATCTTTATGAGAAATAATAAATCAATTGCGCTGATACTCCTGGTTGTTGTTTTATTCTCTGCATGCAAGGACTGGGAACAAACCGTCGAATTACCCAACAACAATGCTGTGGTGTCCAAGAGAGTCGTGCTTCTGGAAGAGTTTACCGGGGCTTCCTGCGTGAATTGTCCGGCAGGTATTGCAATTTCGAATCTCATCGCCGATGCATATCCCGATAACGTTATTTTAGTTGGTGTACATTCCCGTTTTCTGGCCCAGCCTGCAACCAAAGGACAAGTCGATATGAGATTACCCGATGCCCAGGCCATAGAAGACTTTCTGGGCGATTGGTTGGCAAAACCTGAGGCCGCGATTAATCGCCTCTATTCCACACAAGCAGCGAGTTATCGTTATGGCAATCCAGACAGTTGGAAGGGAATCGTAGAAGCTGAACTTCAGAAAGATCCGGAATTCGAACTCAGTATTAGTCCCTCGTATAATGAAAACAGCCGGGAACTGCGCGTCGTCCTGAATGCAAAAGCTCTGAAAAACATCGACAAACCGATTCACCTGCATTGTGGCATCAATCAATCCGGAATCCTTGCCGACCAACTCGATAATCAGGGACCTAAAATCATCAACTTCGAACACAATCACGTTTTATTGAAAATGTTGTCCGCCATTTCCGGAGACCGAATTGCTGCATCTGCAACCGAAAACACAAGCTACACGAAGACTTATACTTTCACGATGCCAACAGATTCCATTTTGTGGAATGCCGATCATTGTCACGTGTTCGGATATGTTTCACTTGATGAAAATGAAAAATACATTCTGCAGGCAGCAGAAGCACCGTTGAAATAATAATGTTTATTGGAGAATGGAGTCCCGACATGATGTAGCTCATATAAAATTACATCATCTTCATGTCGGGAGGAGGATAGAGTATGGAGTATAGAGAATAGATGAATAGTGATGATGGAGAATAGATGATGGAGAAAAGCATTTAGGAACATTAATTTAACCAAAATCCAGCCCCGTAGGGGTGACATGTCAATAGAGTATGGAGTCATGACATGATGTAGCAGAAATTAAAATACGGCAACTATAAGTCTCGGGAGGAATATTGTGAAAATCTAATTAACAATTATTAGTTGTTGTTCTTACAACTAATAATTGTAACCTGGTGTCTAATGACTTTGGACTTATAACTGAAAACTGGGAACTGGGAACTGTAAACTATTCTGCCATCAGGCTGATCGCACATCCTCCGCCAGGAGCTAATTTGATTTTAAGTTGATCTTTGGATGATACGTTTTGCATTTCGATTTTGTAATCTGTTGGATTGCTTTGCCAGTGGGCTTTCGCACCATCCCCATAAATTTTTGCAAGGTATTTTTTTCCAGGTTCCAGGAAATCAAAACTTAATTTAAACTCCCGCGCATTCTCATCGGTAATCAAACCTACAAACCAATGGTCCTTTCCTCTTTCTTTCCTGGCGATATAAATGAAATCGGCCGGAATGGCATCGATAACCACCGTCGTATCCCAGGTAGTTGGAACATCTTTAATAAACTGAAATGCTTCCGGATGTTTTTCGTAATTCTCTGGTAGGTCTGCAGCCATTTGCAGCGGACTGTACATCGTCACATAAAGTGCAAGTTGTTTGGCAAGTGTTGTTTTAACTTTTTTATTTTTGGATCTCAATGATCCATATTGGTCTAAATCCAATTGAAAGATTCCGGGAGTGTAATCCATAGGTCCACCCAACAACCTGGTAAAAGGGAGAATCGTTTCGTGTTCCGGAGGATTTCCCTGACTCCAGGCATTAAATTCATTCCCTCGACCGGCTTCACAACTTAGCCAGTTGGGGAAGGTGCGATGCAATCCTGTCGGCCTTACCGGTTCATGCGCATTCAACATTAATTTTTGCCCGGCAGCTTTTTGTGCAACATGCACATAATGATTGACCATCCATTGTCCGTCATGCGATTCCCCTCTGGGAACCAGCCTTCCAACATAACCGGTTTTTACAATCGGATAATCGAATCTTTTCATGAGACTGTAAGCATCATCCATTTGTCGCTCGTAATCCGTTACAGCCCCATAAGTTTCATGGTGCATGATGAGTTTTATATTTTTCCCATTTGCATATTTATGAATGCGTTCAATATCAAAATCAGGATAAGGTTTTGTGAAACTAAATTTTCTTTCATTCCATCCCTGATCGCCAAACTCCCATCCGCGATTCCATCCTTCGACCAAAACGTATGGAAACTTATGCTGCGAAGCAAAGTCAATGTATCGCAACACGCGCTCAGTAGATGCCCCGTGATCTGCATGTAATGTGGAATCCAATACTTCGCGATAAGCCCAGTCTTTCGTACCCAGATGCATTTCCCACCAAATGCCTAAATATTTTCCGGGTTGGATCCACGATGCATCTTTGATGACTGAAGGTTCATTCAAATTCAAAATGATCCGGTTGCGCAAGAGATCTGCTGCTTTTCTGCCCACGAGTATAACTCTCCAGGGCGTTCGATCTCCGGCATTCAAATAGGCCTTATGGCCAAACAGGTCGGCAACAGATTCTGCCTTTAAAATGAATTTTGATTTTTGTACGCCGAGCATCATCGCCGGATAATTGACCAATGCCGCTTCGTGAATGGACATGTAGTAGTTGTTGTTTAGACGCATGGTGAATGGTGTTTGCACCATCGTATCGCTCAGTGGATTTTTAAATCCGATACCATCACCCGGACCTTCGGCTAAACTATTTATTTCTTTAAGTGTGGTTAATGAATATAAATATTCGTTTGTATCCGGATCGCCGGGAATCCAAAAAGCGCTGTGGTTTGAGCTCATTGGAAAGGTGGTTAGTTCATCTTCCACAATGAAATGACTCAAACCTTGCTGCACAGGGAAGATATACCTGAAACCAACCCCATCGTTGTACAACTTGCATTCAACTATCCATTTCCGTCCGGATTTGGTGTGTTCGAGATGAACCAGCATTCTTTTACAATGGTCTCTGATGATCCGCTCCTCACCCCATACAGTTTCCCAAATGGAATCAATAGTGGAAGTATCAATTTGTTTTAATTCAAATCCCTGATCAAAAGAAAGCTGGTCCTTAAGCTTCAGGCCCATTCTACCTTCTTTGACCAGCGTTTGTTTGTCTGCATACAGCGAGTATCTGACAGATCCCTCCGGGGTTACCTGTATATTAAATTGCAGTGAAAGGTCAGGAGAAAACAAATTGAAAAAACGCGCTGCGTTTGTAAAATTTGAAAAGGATAAAAACAAAAATGCTAAACAAAATGGCTTCAAATTCATAAGGACTTGTGGATCGTGAAAGTTGCAAAATTAGTTGAATTCAGACGAAACAGGCTACCCGGCCCTTTAAAGTATCAACATGAGTTGCCTGGCTTTTTATCAAGAATCATTGCTAAAACGATTAAACAAATACTTTTAGATTGCGTTCAATTAGTTGGAAAATAAGATATTCGGGATTGATCCCTAAAATTCTGGAAGATTTTCTTTCAATTCCCGGAAAACAAGAACCTATGGATCTTAAATCAATTTGGATCGGTGAAACATTAAGAGTGATCTCGCGGAATGCCGTCGTTCGGTTTGAAGGAATCTCAAAAGGGGGTGAGGCTTTGGTAAAAGATCACACGGGAATCTGGAAGGCCCTTGCAGAAGATCTGGAATTGTGGGTTGAGCCTGAACCTGAACCAATTCCGGATCCTGACGAACCGCTGATCAAACCCGGATTCTCAAAATTAAAAAGTGCAGCCAGAATATTTGACGGAGTAATTGATTTGCATTTTGAAAAACTTGCTCCGGAAAGAATTTCCAATCCTCCTCCCCACATTCTGGAATTTCAATTATTAAAATGCAAGGAGTTTATTGAGGAAGGAATACAAAAAAAAGTTTCCTACCTAAGAATCATACACGGAAAAGGTGAAGGAAAATTGAAAGCTGCTGTCGAACATTTGTTGACGTTTTATCCGCAAACACACTCTTTCTATTCAACACCTGATCTGGGTGCTTTGGAAGTCAGATTACAACATCAATTTTAAAAAAGAAGGAATGCGTTATAAGATCAGGATATTAGTTCATGCTCTATGGATGAGTGCAGTTTTTCTGCAATGTAAAAAACCGGGATCAGAAGAAAGCAGCCCAACAATCGGCATTATAAAAATCGGATGCGACCATCAAATCAAAGATCTGATGATCCAACAAGAACAGATTTTTGAACAGCGTTACAAGTATGCAGATGTGCAATTAGAGTTTTTCAATGAAAGGGAGTTGGTGAATCTCTGGATAGCCGACAGTTTCAGAAACGTCGTGATGGGAAGGGCTCTGGATAGTTTTGAAATGGATTTTTTTATCAAAAATAAACAAGTACGGCCGAGGCATTTCCCTTTTGCAGTGGGTGCGATTACTTTATTGACTTATAAATCAAACTCTGACTCTACCATTTTATTTGAAGAGTTTATCGACTGGATTAAAGGAATAAAATCAGGAAGGCATGGTTACCAAACCTTGGTGGTTGAAGATGCCAATTCCGGTCTTTCACATTACCTTCTCGATCTGATCCGGGAAGAACAATTCAAGGGTTCTGTCTATGCTTTGAAGGATAAATCCAGCATCCTGGAATATCTCAAAAACAATCCCAGTGCATTGGCTATCGTAGATTGGGCTGAGTTCAGCGATTCAGACGATAGCCAGCGCCGGTCTTTGTTAAAAGATTTCAGACGAATTGCAATCAGTCGCCCCAAAGACTCTGTTCAATTTGGATTCCTGTTTCCCGATCAATACAATCTGCAGGATAAACGTTATCCATTGCAGAGGACCTGGCAATTCATAAGCAGCTCGGGCAAATCAGATCTGGCCTTGGGATTTGCTTCGTTTGTGACAGGTGAAATCGGACAAAAAATTATACTGAAAGCAGGATTGTTGCCAATTTATCAGACAGAACGGTGGATTGAGTTCCAGGCAGGCGATATAAAGGTTGTAAATTAGATCTTTATAAATTATAATAATTTATAATGTAAATTATCATAAAGAAATCCTCTTCAAAATGAAAACAGAAATTTAACTAAACCAAATTGATCTTTTGTCTCCGCAAAATGTCAAATTATAAGAATTATCGATTTGATCATACTTAATAAAAGCCAGAACCATGAAAAACCTTAATTTTGGCCTCCTTTTTAAAGACAAGATGAAAACTATGAAATCATTGTTTAGTGGAATTTTTATAATCACATTTTCACTTTTTAATTTGACCGCTCAATCCATCCAGGATGGACTGCGGCATTTAGAAAATGAAAATTACAAATCTGCGATGGATGTTTTTGACAAACTCATCGCGATGCAGCCAAAAGCCTACATCAATCATTACTACAAAGCCGAAGTTTACGTGGCCATGGGAAATTCGCAGGCAGCAAAAACTTCTTACTTGAAAGGATTGGAAATCAGTTCGAAATGCGATGAATGTCTGATAGGCCTGGGCCGGCTGGACTTAAACGAAAATAAAACAGCAGAAGCCACCAAGCATTTGGAGTCAGCACTCAAAGGAAATTCCAAGAATGCAAACATCCAGGCTCTGGTAGGCAAGGCTTATTTATATGCAGACAAACCACAACCGGAAACTGCACTTATCTATTTGGAAAAAGCACGCGATCTGGACCCAAAACAATCCAAATATTGGATTTATCTCGGAGATGCATATCAAATGAAAGAAGATTTGGGACAGGCAATGACCTCCTATGAAACCGCTGTTGAAAAGGATAAAAATGACCCTGAAACCTATGTTAAAATGGCAAGGATCTGGGCGGCTGGAAAGAATTTGGATCTGGCGGTTCAAAATCTTCAAAATGCGATTAAAATAGATTCAGGTTATGCCCTGGCCTATAAGGAGTTGTACGAAATGTTGATCCGATCCAGAAAATTTGATCAGGTCATTCCCATACTCGATAAATATGTCGAGTTAAGCGGGTCTGATGTTGATGCAAAGGTCCGATTGGTGAAGTTTCTTTGCTTCCAGGCAAAAGACTACAACAGGGCTATCGTCGAGGCCAACAAAATCCTGGAAAATAGTCCGGAGCAATACACGCTTTACCGTTGGTTAGCCTGGTCCTATTACGAAAATGGAGAATACAATTACTCCCTGGCGTCCAGCTACAAATTATTTCGGGCTGTAGAGCAGGGTGATCCTTCAGAACAAAAATTATATCCTAATGACTACGAATATGCCGGTAAAGCCGCTTTGAAATTAAAATTAGCGGATACCTCCGACCTCTTTTTCAATAGGGTAATCAATTTACAACCCGAACGAAAAGCCGAAATCGCTGGTATGCTGGGCAAAGCTTATTACGATATCAAAAGATACGACAAGGCTGAAAGCTGGTATCTGACAAAAGATTCCATTAATCCACTGACCTCAGAATTACTTTACCTGGGAATGTCTCAAAAATTTCAGAAAAAATTTGTCGAAGCAGACACCACTTTCGGAAAACTTCTGGTTAGAACCCCAGGATACGAATACGGATGGCTTCAAAGAGCGGATATCCAACATAAATTGGATACATCTGAACCTAAATCGTACAAGGCAAAACCGTTTTACGATAAATTTATAGAACTTGCTTCAATGGCACCTGATAAGAACAAAACAGGATTAATTGAAGCCTATATCTACATGCTCGTTTACAATGCTCAGATAGGAGCTTATGATTCAGCCAAATCCTACTGTGAAATGGTTTTAAATATTGATCCGGAAGAAAGCAGGGCTGTGGAATATTCTAAAATCTTAAACGGCGAAAACGACCAAAAACCTAAGAACAAATAAAGGACTTTTTAACTTAAGAGCTTGGTCAATTCTTCCTGATACCGATAGAGATCCTTGGGTTTCTTCAAGATCATTTCTTTCATATGAAATACCTGCTCTGTGGAATTCCAGTTGGTTGCTTCGTAAAGCATCGATACATCTGCCAATACCCTTCGGAATTCAGATTCGGTAGGTTTTCTAAATCCTGTTTTCTGCAGAAAAGCCTGAATGCAGGATCTTTCAGCCCTGAACCGGTTGCCATCATAATGCTTGTTAATATGAGCCGTAATCTTATCCCTGATTTGCCAAAGAGCTACCGGTGTACCTTTCCCTAAATTCATGACCAAATTAGATCCGGTCAACTTTTGTAAAACAGCTTTTGTCGATTTATATGATTTTGATTTTTGCATTTTGGAAAATTCCGATGCAGCCAATTTAGCCTGATTTGCATTTTCAGGTTTGAAGCCATTTCGGTAATAAAACCAGAATGCTCCAGAATCGATGCCTTCGCTGTTGTTTAATCCAAACTGATAGGGCTCCACCTCAAAATATTCAACGGAAAATAACTGATGGTACACTCTCAACAATTGCCAAAGAAAATAGGAAGATTCACCACCTCTCATCCATTCAAAAACATTGATCCCGAAAAGTGCTCTTCTTCCAAAAACCCAGGCCCCTCCATACGCTGCAGGATAGCCATTTTTAAATAAAGTATAACCAACATAGGATTCCAATGGCAATTGCCGCTCTGCAACCATGGTGTATAGAGCAATAGAAACGCCCCTGTCCAAAACATAGTACCTGATTGACTCCGGATCCATATAAGTTACTGGATCCGTTTCCCTCTGCAAATAAATCAATTTCAACTTGCAGACTTTAGGGATCAGCGCTTTCATTTCAAGAGACAAAAACTCAGGTGCCGGTAAGGTTTCTGCGATCACTGATTTCCCGTTAATCTCATGGTTCAATCCATCGTGAAAGTAGATGTTATCCACCGGCAACTTATTAAGCGGTAAAGCATGTGATTCATCTGTAAGATTAATTCTGAATTTTAATTCAAGGGCATCGAATAAATAGTCTTTAATCGTAGACATATTTTCCAAGCGCTGGAATTCGTAGATGAGAAACTCCAGGATCTGCTTGGGCTTTAATCCAAGATGATCAAATAACTCTTCGTTGGTTTCTGAAATATCAGCCAGGTCTCTTTCTATATCGGGTAGGGTGAGTCGGAGGAGTTTAACCAGATCATTTCCCCTTTTTTTATAAGATTCCAATTCTATCTGGAAATCTTCGTTGAGCAACCATTTAATCAGTTTGTGAGAAAAATTTGAAATGATCCTGGTTTGAGGCAATCCTGTATTATCCAGTTTAGAAGCTGCTTTGCCCAATTTTTTACAAGCTTGAAAAATTCGCTGAATCTCCAATTCACAAATAGACCGGTGCTTATCTGAAGCAGGATAGGCCTGCATAAAAATCAGGACATATAAATACTCCTGCAATAATGAAGGCACCAAAGGATCTTTCTGAAGTTCCAGCAATATGGCAAGGCTGGTTGCCTTGCTCCTGGCATCGAAACGATTTCGCAAATCACCCAATGCACTCAATCTGGATTTAAAATTGCCTTTCATATTTAAATCAGGGGCTGGTTTGATCCTGAATGCCATTTGCGTTTCAACTCGCAAATGGAACAAACAAAAATATTAAAAAAACAAAAGTGAACAAGATAAATTCAGTATTTCCCTTAAAATTAAGATAAATATTTATTTATAAAGGAATTACACATTATAAATATTAAAATTTAATTAAGAATTAACACAAAAAAACCCGGTATTGGAGTACCGGGTTTTTTAACTTTTTCTAAAAATTGCCTTTATTTCTTTACTGCTTCGGAAAGACCCTTTCCAGCTTTAAAGCGAACAACACGGCGCTTTGGAATTTTTATAGCTTTTCCAGTGGCTGGGTTTCTTCCTGTTCTGGCTTTGCGCTCAGCGGTAGAGAAGGTTCCAAATCCCACTAAAATTACACTTTCGCCTTTTTTAAGGCTTTTTTCAACAGCAGTAAGAACTGCATCCAAAGCAGTACCAGCCTGAACTTTAGTTACTTCGGCTTCTTTGGCAATTACATTGATCAAATCAGATTTATTCATGTTCTTAATTTTAATGATTAAATTTACGACACAAATATATATTACAATTTTTACTTATGCAAGACATATATAAATATTTTTTATATTTGAATTGCCCTAAAAATAAGGGGTTGAATGTTGGCACTGATGCAATTGCCTGTAAAATAAGCACATCCGGCAGGTTTCTCCTTTAAAAGCCTTATAGAATGGACATCCTCAAGCTTCATAAAAAGTTAATTTTATTTTTAACGGCCTTGTGTCTCCTCTCCTTTTCATGCAACCGGGGAACGGGGTGTCCGGCAGAAGACGCCAACACCAAAACCAATAAAAAAGGAATGCCTACCAGCAAAGCGAAATCGGGATTGTTCGACAAGAAAACAACCAAAAAAATCAACAAGTCCTCTTCGTAGTTATTCCTTCCTATCAGTTGTTAGAAGTTGAAGTCCCTTCGAGCATCACGTAGTTATCTTTTCTTCCCGACAACCACTCACCAAACCTGTTTAAAGTATAAACCACCCAGAACACAAGTAGTCCGGGAAAACTAACAGCCCACCAAGCCGACGGATTGCTGCTTGAAATATGCATGATATTTCCCAGACTGATGGCTTCAAGTGGAAGTCCCAATCCTAAAAACGACAAGGTGGATTCCAAAAGAATGATGTTGGCAAGTCCGAAAACAAAGACAGGAATCAGGTCGAGGCCTACTTTGGGAAGGATGTGCCTAAAATAAATACGCATCGGTTTGGCTCCGGATACTTCCAGCGCATCCAGAAAAGGTTCCGAGATGATTTTATAAGTAATCGCCCTGCTGTATTTTACCACAATCGGGGTATATAAAAATGCAAGGACCACACTCAGCACCCCCATATTGGGGTGTAAAAAAATTTGAATCAAAATCAGCAAAAACAGGAGTGCCGGAATTGATTTCATGATCTCCACATAGGCAAGACAAATGCGATCCGCGGAAAACAAGAGCTTTGGTTTTTGGCTCATAAATAACAGTGAAGCCACTGTGGTCATTAACCATAAAAAGAACAGAAATATGAACAGTGTGTTTATTGACCGCCATTCGACTGCCAAAAAAATGAGAAAAATAAACTCCATCAAAGACAGGATAATCAGGACTATTGAAATCCGGGAAATAGACGGTATCCGTTGCGCTTGAAAAACGACAATGGAACCCAAAATCATTCCCGTAAAACCGGCAAGTAACATGGTACAAACCGATAGCCAGAGACTTCTTTTTAATCCGGAAATGCAAGCAGCAAAAAGATCTCTTCCCAAATCATAGGTTCCCCATACATAAAATGAATGATCGCTTCCTCTGGAACCGGGACGCAGCCATGCATCCTGTGCTTGAAGTCTGGTTGCGTCCCTGTAAAACAAAGGCCAGATTACAAATTCATATGAAAGCAATTTAAAATCGGATTGTGCCAGGGTATTCAAATCAGCTTTCAATGTCGAACCCGAATGTGAGTCCGTTTGAAAAGCAGGAAAATACCATTGGTTTTTATATTGACAAACTATGGGTTTTTGGCCAATCAGAAAAATACCAAAGATGACGATGAACGCGATTCCATGCAAAGATAAAAACAGGGGTTTCTGCTCCTTCCAAAACTTCCGGTAGTTCATTGGGTATTTATTTTTATCCTGGGATCCAAATACCGAATGATGATATCGGAGACCATAAATCCCAAAACAGTGAGCACTGCAGTGAAGAAAAATAAAAACTGTACCACCGGCCAGTCCCGTGTATAAATTGAAATATACATAAGCCTGCCGAGGCCAGGAATGCTGAATATTTGCTCGATCACGACTGATCCAGAGAAAATTGCAGGCAAGATGCCAGCCATCCAGACTGTAAAGGGAATTGAGGCCTGTGGTAATGCGTCCACAAATAAGGCTCTCCTGGATGAAACACCGGAACTTAGTACACGTGTCCAGTGCAAGCTGTCCATATTTTCTTTTAACCCGGCTTTCAGAATGCGTATCAGGTATGCCAGCGATGGCAATACCAAACAGATTATAGGCAACACAAAATATTGTGGGTAGCGGATCCAACAATAAAAAGGATTGTGGTTGTTGATGGCTTGCATTCCACTTGGAAACCACTTTAAGTAAGCGGTATTTGCAAAAAAGAACAAGAGCAAGGTGGCCATCCAAAATCCGGGCACCGATGTAAAAACCAGCAATAGATTATCCGCCAATCGAACCCAAAGCCGATCACCCCGAAGACTGGATTCAATGGATAAAAACACGCCGAGTAATAACAAGATCAAAATGGCTGGCAATTGAACCGCAAGCGACCAGGGAAATGCCTGTGCGAATTTTTCTCCAACCGGTACGCCATCAATAGACGAATTCCCGAAATCCAGTTTCAAATAAGCGGATAAAGTTTGGTGAAACAAATTTTGATTTCCGTTCCAATGCAAATCCAGGGATTTATCCCGACCCAATTTTGAAAGGACCCCAAAATAAAAAAGCGGGATTGAAGTCTCTGCTTTAGAGAATTCTTTGACATTGTTTTCGATAGGTTCCAGGTCCGATAAATCGCGATATGAACCCGGTATCTGACTGATCATCCAAAGTCCGGATGCCAGAATACCCAGAATGACCAGCAATCCCGAAAATATTCTCTTAATGATAAAATTTCTCATAACAGCATACCCCGCTCAAATCCAAACGATGGATTAAAAGTGCAAAACTCTTAAAATTAATTCTTTCGCTATAAATCAAGTCAACTTTATCCTAATCGGCCCATAAGACTGCGGCCTGTTATACCAAATTCTTTCGAAGTAGATTAAAGAATCATTTCCCGGTGGCCTTTGTCTGTTTTCTCATCTCAAGAGACCACAAAAGCCCGACAAACTATACTTCTCCAGGGAACCTTACGTTCATAAATTTGTATTCTAAATGTACAATTTCAAAACATGAAAAAAATAGCACTTTTTGCCCTGTTGGCAGCTTTATGTTCAGGATTTTTTATCGATTACAACAAACACTTCGAGATTGCGAAAAACCTTGAAATATTTGCCAACGTTTACAAAGAAATCAATGCACATTACGTCGATGAAACCGATCCGGCAAAGTTAATGAAATCAGGGATTGATGCCATGTTGCATCAACTCGATCCATTTACCAATTACATCAGCGAGGTTCAGATTGAAAATTTCAGATTGGTGCACGAGGGCAAATACAATGGATTGGGTGTACGCGCCAAAAAAATTGGAGACTATGTGACCATTACCGAGGTATACAAGAATTATCCGGGAGACCAGGCCGGTTTAAAAGTTGGTGATCAGGTCATCGCAGTAAATGGGCTGGAAGGAAAAGGTAAAGACAGCGAGGATCTTTTTCAAATCCTGAGGGGCATACCCAAGAGTGAAGTTGAACTTACGATTAAAAGACCCGGACAGCAAGAATTCATGAATTTGAAATTGGTAAGAGATGAAGTCAACATCCCAAACGTGCCTTATTCAGGAAAAGTAAATGACAGCATCGGTTATATATTGCTTACTACGTTTACGGATAATGCCGGTAAAAATGTGCGCGATGCCTTTAAAAAACTGAAATCCGAAAATCCGAATTTAAAAGGTGTCATATTGGATCTGAGAGATAATGGAGGCGGATTGCTGCACGAAGCCGTAGAGGTCTGTAATGTATTTATACCGCAGGGGCAGCTGGTATCTACTACCCGAAGTAAGTTTAAGGAAAAAGACCAGGCCTACCATACCCGACAAATGCCTGAAGATCCAGTGATCCCCCTGGTCACTTTGATCAATGGAAGATCTGCATCGGCTTCAGAAATAGTGAGCGGAACCTTTCAGGATCTCGACAGGGGTGTAATTGTTGGCCAGATCAGCTATGGTAAAGGATTGGTTCAAAACACCAAGGAGGTTGGTTATAATGCTAAGGTCAAATTGACCATTGCGAAATACTATATTCCTTCGGGAAGGTGTATCCAAAGTGTGAAGTACGAAAATGGTGAACCTGTCCATTTGCCGGATTCCCTGAGGGTTCCATTTAAAACGAGAAATGGCCGGACCGTTTATGACGGAGGCGGTGTCAAACCCGATTTGGAGGTGACAGATGCCAACTACCCGGAAGTCGTACAAAAGATACTGGACCATGACTTTATATTCAATTTTGTAACAGAAATGCAATTGAGTTCCGCAGCATTGGAAGATTTAAAAAAGTTCCAATTTGAAGATTTTCAAAGTTTTAAGCTCTATTTGAGGAAAAATGGCTTCAAAAATGACAACGAATTTCAAAAGAAACTGGACGAATTGGGAAAACTGGCAGGAAAGGATCCATTTAAAGCTTATGAGAAATCCATAGATCAACTGAAAACCCAGGCCGAAACCAGCCAATGGGTTGAAATAGAAAGTCATAAGGAGCTGATTAACAATCTTATAGAAGAAGAAATTGTTGGCAGGGCCGCCTATCGCGAAGCCATAATTCAAAAGCGTATGGATCACGATCCGGTTGTTTTAGCTGCACTCAACGTATTAAGGGACCAGAAAAAATATCAATCCTTACTTTCAAAACCTTGATGAATGGAACCTACTATTCTGCACATTGAAACCTCGGGTCGTTTGTGCAGCCTCCTTTTATCAAAAGGGATTGAGCCCATTGCACAACTCGATGACGATAGCGGCGATCATCAGTCGGTAATTGCAATAAATATTAAAAAAATATTAATAGATAATGGCGTTAAAATAAATGAATTAGATGCATTATCAGCAAATATTGGCCCGGGATCTTATACCTCGCTCAGGGTTGGACTTATGATGGCTAAAGGGCTCGCCCACCTGAACAATAAGCCCTTAATTGCAAAAACCAGCCTTGAGCTACTTGCAGCTGAGAGTATCCGGGTTCACCCTGTAAGAAGGATCCATATTCCTTTGATCGATGCCAGAAGAGAAGATGTTTATTATGCTGTCTACGATAGCCACATGACTGAATTAGCAGGACCACAATTTGCCAGCCTTAATGCCGATTGGTTCAGGAGTATGGGATTTGCCCCCGAAGAATGCGTGATCTCGGGTAGCGGGAGTTTGAAATGGAAAAACTATTTGTCTGATTATCAAGTTAATGAGTCGGATATTTTGCTTACATCGCGATTGCTGCTTCTGCCTTCTCTGGCTGCTTTCAGGCAAACTGATTTTGTTTCCCCGGCAGAATTGTTGCCTTTGTATCTCACAGATCCTAACATTACCATTCCTAAAAAAAAACTATAAGTTCTTGAACTTAAAGGGAATTGGAAGCATTCATATATATAAGATCTACTCATATTTATTAACACCCTGAAGAAAATCTGAGTAAAAATCATTTTCGGCACAGTTTATGCTACCATCCTAACATATTGCGAAACAACTAAAAACTGTGACATGAGGAATAAAAAGAACGAAACGATTACTCTCAAAAAAGGACCTAAAGAAGTTCAATTAGATTATTCTGATCTGAGGAGGGCTGTATTGGTACTTCGGGCAGTCAATCACAAGCTTCGCCAGCGCGTGATCGATTTGTTGGAAGAACACGATACCATGACTGTCACAGATATCTATATTAAACTTCGTTTAGAGCAGTCGGTTGCTTCACAGCATCTGGCCATCCTGAGAAGAGCGGGAGTTGTCGCAACAGAAAGGCAGGGAAAGTTCATTTATTATTCCCTGGATCGCGATCGTCTTAACCAGATTTCAAAGCTGGTGGAAGACCTTGCGGGCTAAGCCAAAAACCATCCATCTGATCAGGCAATATACACACTGCAACGTATCTAACTGATTATCTATACTTTAATAAATAAAAAAAATATTTAATATTTATTTGCAATTCTGAAAAATCTTCTCATCTTTGTTCCGTTAAGGTCAACTACGAAATCAAAATAAGAACTCTCGATGAAGAAGATTAAAATTTCTTTTAATCCTGTACAGCTCGACTATTCATGTGAGCTGATGAGGGCCCTCGCCCACCCATTAAGACTTAAGATCCTCGAATTTATTGACAAGAGTGGCTCTGTAAATGTCAACAAGATTTATTCAAATCTGAAGATTGAGCAAAGCGTCACTTCACAACATTTGAGCATTTTGCGTTTAACAGGCGTCATCGCCACTGAAAAAGTTGGAAAATTTGTTTTCTGCAGTATCAATTACCCCTGTCTTGAGAAAGCTGAAATAGCTGTCAATCGCTTTTTGGGGAAAGCTTAATAAGCTGTATTTCAGATTTTTAAAAAAATCCGGATCAAATAATTGTTCCGGGTCAAATGAGCTCAGGCATTTACTTCCGGGTCTTGATTTGATGGTTTGGAATTTGCACCCTGATTTATGGTTCGATACAAGAGCAGAAACAGGCAGATCCCGCAAAAAATCGATGAATCGGCTACATTAAAAACGGGTCGGAAGAATTCAAATTCCTCTCCTCCCCATATAGGCAGCCATTCAGGAAAATTTCCATTGAACATAGGAAAGTATAACATGTCGACCACTTTCCCCATGAGAAATGGAGCATAACCTCCATCTGCCGGAAACATCACAGCCAGGCCCCCGTGGTAAGGCGATGCAGAAAAAAGCATACCATAAAAAAGCGAATCGATGATGTTGCCCAATGCACCGGCAAGAATTAACGAAAAGGAGACTACCACCCACTTATTTTCCCGCGAATCGATCATTCGGTATAGCAAATAAAATAGAAATCCCACTGCAATGATCCGAAATAAGCTCAGAAACAACTTGCCTTTGGCACCACCAAAGCTTAATCCGAATGCCATTCCCTCGTTTTCTACAAAATGAATCCTGGCCCAATCCAATCCAAAAATCAGGAATTCATCTCCATGTTCCATGTGGGTTTTGATCCAGATTTTAGAACTTTGGTCAATGATCAGAATGAATAAAATCGTCAAGGCAGACAATAAGTAGTAATTTCTCTTTTGCATAAGTCTGCAAATTTAACCACGCGGAACAGATTCAACCGAAAGCATTTTCCGGTGTTTCTTCTTCATGACCAGATTTCGAAGCATTGAATTTATACTGAGTCCACCCAGTCCTCATATGGTTGGCGATGGGTTCCGGGTACACCACTTTTTTCCGGGAAATGCCCCATTCGACATGCAGCGCTTGAGCCCGTTTCTAATGCTGGATTACAATGCCCCTTTCAGCTTTCCTCCTTCCCACATACCAAAAGGGGTCGATGTCCACCCGCATAAAGGGTTTGAAACTGTGAGTATTGTATTTAAAGGATCCATTGCGCATCACGACAGCTCCGGAAATTCCGGGGTTATCGGAGAGGGAGAAGTCCAGTGGATGACTGCCGGAAGCGGAATTCTGCACAAAGAATATCACGAAGAAAGTTTCAGCAGCTCAGGGGGTTTGTTTCACATGGCACAATTGTGGGTAAATTTACCTGCAGCATTTAAATCGCATGCTCCCCGGTATCAGGAGATCAGCCGGGCCATGATCCTGACCAAATCCATTGAAAAGGGAAAAGTCGAATGTATTGCAGGAGAATTTCAAAATGATACTGGTCCGGCGCAGACTTTTTCTCCGGTGATTTTATTTGTTGCAGAACTCGATGCAGGCGGAATATTTGAACATTCTTTTCCCGAACATTTTAATGCGGCTTGTCTTCAGGTCGAAGGAAGCGGAACTTGGAATAGGAATTCGCCGACACCCGAACATCATTTGGTGGTTTTTTCAAATGATGGAAACAGCGTCAGTTTTGAAGCAAAACAACCCAGTAAATTATTATTTATGGCAGGCGAACCCCTTAACGAACCCATTGCATCCTATGGCCCCTTTGTAATGAATACACAAGCAGAAATCCGCGAGGCGCTCGAAGATTACAGAGCAGGGAAGTTTGGTCGGTTGGAGTAATTGAATAAACAAGCCGTAAGGCGTGGGGCGTGAGGCTTAAGGCTTAAGGCGTAAGGCGTGGGGCTTAAGGCGTAAGGCTTAAGACTTAAGAAATAAGGCGTAAGGCTTAAGGCTTAAGAAATAAGGCGTGAGGCATAAGGCTTAAGGCGTATGGCGTAAGGCGTAAGATAAAATTTCTAAAAAAGGGAATACTTTCTAATTTAGAAACTAACATTTGTTAGTACCTGTTGGCTACCTATTCTTGCCTTGAGGAACAATACGACTACTTAAAAGTGAAAATAAATTAACCTCCAATTGAAATTTTGCAAATAACGATTACTCAAGCGCTGACTTTGTTTCTGGAAATGATAATGCAACTCTAAAAAATCATGCTTTAAAATACCATTTCTAAAATTTCACTTTCATTTTAATGCATTTTTACGAATCTTCCTTGACTTACAGATACATTGTTTTTGCGAATTACGTAGAAATACATACCAGACGGCAAATCGTCCAAATTCAGATGAATCCCAGTGCCCAATAATTTTTTCGAATAAAATGACAAACCATTCAGATCGTAAATAGAAAGTTGACACCACGTAGATCCCGGGGATTCGTTGCTCAGAAGTTGCAGAGTGTTTGAAGTTTGATCAAAATAACTATTGAACTGGTCCGATAAAGGATTTTCGCTATCCACAATAATTACACCATCTTTAATTTTGTATTCAATACAGGCATCATTCACTTTATATTCCACAAATGAGCTTCCATTGGTATAAATTACCTCCCTGGGCATTGATTCGCAAAAAATGCCAAATGAAGGCATCAAACAAATAAAATGATCTGTTGGTTGAATTTCGCTGTACTCAATTGTTAAGAATCGTTGACCTTTCTTGAGTTGAACGTTTTTGTTAGAATTAGAATTCCATGCCATTAAAACTTTTCTTGGACAAATTTCGTTAAAATTTTTACGAAATAAATTATCCAACACATCAGAGTACAAAGTATCAAATGTAACCTGATCTGAGTTATGATTCACACCAAATTGCATCCCAATGACCTGGTAATCCTCTAGAGGGACAAAATCGCAATAGATCTTTTGATTTTCAAACCTTAATTCAAACTGAATTTGAAATTCCTGAATTTGCGCAAAAGATTTTTGCAACAATATAATCAGCATTAAAATTGGTATTATTATTTTTCTCATAAAATTGGATTTAATATGTTTCTAATCATGAAATTCATTAATTTCTGTTTCATTCAAAACACTAGAAATTTTCCCACCCCAATTGACTTTCCTTTGCTGTATATTTTATATACATAGATGCCTGTATTCAGGTGTTGAAGCGCAAAGGAACCCTCAAAATCAATATCATCCATGGAAATTACTCTATTCCCATGCATATCGAAAATATCCAGAGCTGGAAAATCAAATTTCGATATTTGACTAAGCTTGTATTTTAATTGTTTAGAATAGGGATCAAAATATACATTGTTAACATTCTGGTCAACTGGGTTGTTTCCTACAATAATTACACCATCTTTAATTTTATATTCAACACAGGCATCAGAAAAAATGGAATACGCTTTTAAACCATTATTTTCTACATAAATAACTTCTCTAACCATGGTCGTACAGGTATATTCTTTCGATGGCATAATACAAATAAAATGATTTGTCGGACTCAGTTCTTCGTACTCCAGAGTCATCAAAATATCGCCTTTATTAACAATAAGATTTTCGTTTAAATTCTCATTTATATATAATATTCTAACATTATTCGGACATATCTGATTGAATTTAAACTTGTCGCCTTTCAGAACATTAGAAGTTAGTGTTTTAAAAGCTACTTGATCCGAATTGTGGTGAATTCCAAATTGCAAAGTAGCCAATTTGTAATCCTCCTTTGGAATAACATCACAATAAACTTTCTGATTTTCAAATCGCAGTTTGAACTCCAAACTAAAATCATTCGATTGACTCCATATCAAAGTTGATACGAAGAGCAGAATAAAGATGGGCAAGGTTTTCATATGTGAATATTTTAGCTCCCAAAGTTAATAAAATAATAAGATGGATACAAATCATCACAAGAAAATTTGAATTCCGGTAAGGTTTATTCCATAAAATTTGGTTTAACTTTAGGCTTTGTAACAAATCTATGTTCTCGCGAATTTGGGTCATTTACCTGGTAATAACTTTTAATTTTCCGAATTGTGCTGGCCAGTTCCTGGTTCCTATTGAATACCTTTCATTAAACTCGAAAGCAAGCTGTTGTTGCGGCCAATTCACAGAGATCTTTTTCCCAAACCTCGATTTTGAGACCGGGCCATTACCAGGACCCGGGACCTTTTTTACTTATGGCACCGGGACCAATTTTGGGGGCTGGACTGTAACTCAGGGCACCATTGACCACTGCGATGCATTGGTTGGCAATCTTGGACTGGGCAATCCTAACGGCGCCACCTATTTTATTGATTTGCACGGCTCCCCCGGTTTAGGAGGTATTTCTTATGATTTGTTTGGTCTGACCCCTGGAAATCAATATCGCGTAGAATTCTGGACAGCTCAAAATGGCGGCGGCTTTTCATCTACCGGTTACCTGAAAATTGCAGGAGGAAGCTGGCTCAATGTCAACTGGACAGTATCTGTTTCCGGGTCCGTATCCTGGCGAAAAGAAATGTATGAATTTACGGCACAGGCTGCGAATGCCACCATGGAGTTCAGCAGTTCCGGCCCGATGGTCTTTGCGGGAACTTTGGTAGATGATATTAAAATTTTTGAATGCCCGGGGGATATGGAACCCCCTGAGGTTTTGAATCTTCCTGTCGATCTCACCGTTGAATGCGATAACCAGGTGCCTGCTCCACCCCGATTACAACTTAGTGATAATTGTGATCCCAATCCTTCCATTCTGCTCAAAGAAACGAAAGTGACCATTGATCCTTGCACAAAAATGATCACACGAGAATGGACCATTAAAGATGTTTGCGACAATGAAGTAAAGATTCAGCAACTTATTGATATTATCGATCAAACGCCCCCTGAATTCACCAAATTACCACAGGATAAAATTGTAAAATGCGAACAGGATGTAAACAAAGAATTTACTGACTGGATCAAGAAAAATGGCAATGCCACTGCCCGCGATGATTGCGGACCTGTGAGTTGGCGCAGTAGTTACGATCGCGATCCGCATAAATATTGCGATACCATACTGACAGAATTTATTGCCATCAGTCCGTGTGGATTGGAAAGTATTGAATTTGCAACATTTTACGTAATCGATACAACAGCTCCTCAATTTACCACCGCTGCACAAAACAAAAATCTCATTTGCGTTGCCGGAGCCAAAGACTCCTTAAAAATGTGGATCGATTCATTTGCATTTGCGAAAACATCAGGCAACTGCGATACCGTCCTGTTGTCGCACAACTTCAACGGTGACTTCAATCAGAACCCTGTCCGACTCACGGTTTATGCCAAAGACCGCTGCGGCAACATCGACAGCAGTTCAGCCGTGTTTACTTACCGCACGGGAAGCGATACGTTCAGAATCAAAGAATATTCCTGTTCGTTTGCACAGAATTCTACAGACACCTCTGTTTTTACTTCCCATGGTTGCGACAGCATCGTCATTTCTGAAAAAATTAAATTGTTTTCTGATTCTGTTTACATTCAAAATTTTACCTGCGATACATTCTCTTCCGGGTTTGACACGTTGTTCCTAACAAATGTTAGTGGTTGCGACAGCCTCGTTTTTATGGACACCGAACTCAAACCAAAATCCATTATTTCCATTGACCTTTACGATTGTTCCTTTAGTACCATGCGTACAGATACTTCCGTGTTCCAGGGCCAGTACTGCGATTCTACAGTCTACACGCATTACATCCCCCTTCGAAAAGACACCACCGTTTTGCAACTCTTTACCTGCGACTCTTCCAAAGCAGGACAACAGACCATCGTTCTTCAAAACATATTTGGTTGCGACAGCACCGTGATCAGCAATACCCTTCTGAGTACCGTTCAAACCAGCATGCAGACTTTATTTGAGTGTGGATTATCGGTGGGCTATACAGATACTCTGGTCTTTCAGGCAGGCCTGTGCGACAGTTTGGTGATCAGACAGCATGTTCCCCGTCCGCTGGACACCCTCCGGCTGTTTAATCAAACCTGCGATCCCCTTCTATCGGGTGTGTTTAATTTTCATTTTTTCAATCGTTTTGGTTGTGACAGTCTGGTCATCGAAACGATCGATCTTTTGCCTTCCGATTCGCTGATTCTTTTGAGTTCAACATGCAATTTATCACAGGCCGGATTTTTTAAAGACAGTCTTCTAAACCGTTTCGGTTGCGACAGCATCGTCAGACGGGTTGTACAGTTTATTCCTTCCGACACAACGGTGATACAGGCATTTACCTGTGATCCTTTGTCGGTTCGCAACGACACCTTGGTTTATCAGACATCCACTTGCGACAGTGTCGTTTTTAGGTCGATTAAACTTTCTGCATCAGACACCGTAAGCATTCAATTCTCAACTTGTGATTTTTCGCAAGCAGGATTTGATACCTTGCGTTTGTTGAATATTTCCGGTTGCGATAGTTTGGTTTTTGTTCAAACTCAATTTGTTCCTTCAGACACTATTTATTCAAAAGTATTTGTTTGTAATCCGCTGTTTGAAGGAATGCAAACATTCCTGCTCAAAAATCAAGAAGGATGTGATTCAATAATTTATCATTCCAGTATTTTTCAGGCCATTGATTTGTTTTGGAAAATAGATTCCATTAATTGTCATGGCGCGAATGATGGCGTATTCTATTTATTAAATTCAAATGATTTTAGAGAACCCATTGAATATATTATGAATGGGAAAATTCAATCCGGGCTTCAATCTATCCCTAATTTATCACCTGGTGCATATCAAGTATATCTTAAAGATCGACGTGGTTGTATTTCTGATACGGTAGAATTTGAATTATTCGATCCTTCGCCACTCATCACCGATTTAGGTGCGGATCAAACGGTAAAAAAAGGAAGTCCCGTAAATGTAAAATTGATCTCCAATAAAAATCTTCAGCAAATTATCTGGCAGCCCAATCATCCGGCTTCCTGTTTCAATTGCAGTGATTTTGATTTTGTGGCGGATCGGGATCTTTGGATTTATGCACTGGGTATTGATGAACGCGGTTGCAACAGTCTGGACTCGGTTTTCATTCAGGTTCAACGCGCCGGAAATGCTTATGTACCCAATGTATTCTCTCCCAATGGCGACAACATCAACGATTATTTTTATGTGCAGGGTGAGCCCGGTACCATCGTCGAACTCATGCAGATTTACGACCGATGGGGAGAACTGATTTTTGAAACTAAAAATATTCCCGTCAACGAGCCAAATCTGGGTTGGGACGGAAACTATAAGGGGGATAAAATGAATCCCGGAGTGTTTTTATTTGTTGTCAAGATCCTTTTTGAATCGGGCAACAGCCAGATTTTGAAAGGCGACATGAGCTTAATTCGATAGAGGAAAAGCCCGCATTTTCAGTTCATCCCAATTGTAAAATTGAATTCAAAATTATCGACCTCAATTTTGGAATAAAGCGGCTACAATTTGAATTGAAGCCCCCTATTCTGGGTTCAGATGTATATTTTTCATCAGATATTTTGTGGATCTGCCTGTAAATTATACTTTTGCAGTCCCTTAGCCAAAAATGTTGGTTTAAGGCAAAAGTTCATTGAGGAAATTGCCAGAAAGGAAAGGTAAGATTTAAACAATTCTGGAGAGAAAGCCAGTAGATCAAAAGTCAATAGACTGAAGATACAGTACTATGGAGAGTTTGATCCT